>CACZJD010000219.1 GCA_902781325.1 uncultured Lachnospiraceae bacterium | reverse complement strand
GGTTCATGGCAGGCATCTCCAGGATCGTTCCGTCGAAGTCAAAGCATATGCTGTTCTCTTCCGGCACTCCGTCGAAGCTCCACGCGTAATTGGGCTTGTCCGGATCCAGTCCGCACACCTTCTTCATCCACTGCCCGCCCCACACTCCGGGATCAAAATAGGGAACGACCCTGAAGGGCTCCGAGGCCTCTTTGATAAGAGCCTCCTCAAACAGATCCCTGCTGATCATGACGAGGTCGTCGTCCCGGTTCGCGTCAATAAAATACGCCATCCGATCCATACATTCCGCTTTTAATTTGTCAGCGATCCGCCATTCCAGGAAATAGCCCTGTTTAAATTTCTTGAGAATGTCTTCCTCCGGATTGTCCGAGAAGTAATTGGGCATACCGGCGCGGTAGCGCAGCTGGATCTCCCAGCGGCTCATATCGGCGTAGACACACAGCCCGCTGTCACACAAAAGGAACGCGCCAAAACCGTAAACGGCGACTTTCCCGCTGCAGGACGCTATTTTGGCACGGAAATAATCAGCCTTGACGGGGTCGATGAAATCGACGAGTTCTCCGTAGTACATCTTTCCGAAGACGCGGTCATCAGTGAGAGTATTCTGTAAAAGGACTTCCAGCGCATCTGCGTCCTTCAGGATCTGTCTGGCTGACACGATCATATCCGGCTTCAGCGCTTCTATAAGACCTCGCATCTCTTCCTCACAGACTCCCGGATAGGTCTCCAGCACAAGGCTCCAACTGTCGCCTGACAGTGCAGCCCCCAGACGATCGAAGATCTCCTCTTTGCCTCTGAACACCCTCCCTTTACTATTATCAACACGCTTTGCCGGGCGTTTGACATAATCTGACATCCCCCACCTCCTGCACTTAACTCCATTCCCCAGATGACGCTTCTCAGATTCCCGACGCTGCGGCAGTCGCCGACTATCTGCACATTCTTCTTTCCGGCGGTTCCAAGCGGTGCAGGCATGTATCCTGCGCAGGAGATCACACTGTCACAAGGAATCTCGAAGGACTTTCCTTCCTTATCCTCGCAGACGATCGCGCCATCCTTCACCTCTGTAAGCCGGGTTTCAAGATATACCGGTACCTTCTTCCAGGCAAAATATTCACGCAGATAGGAACTGTTCGCAAGGCACACTCCCTTCTGCCTGATCAGGTCATCCAGCATCTCTACGATCACCGGCTTTTTGCCCTGCAGCTGCAGCTCATAAGCGATCTCGCAGCCGGTCAGTCCTCCGCCGATCACCGCCACAGTCGTTCCGACCATGGAGGAGCCCACGGGAGCTGTTTCAAAATCATGTCCCGCTGCCACCACAGCTCCGGGCTCGCTTAACAGGAACTCGCAGGCTTCGATCATTTTCTCATGACCCTTTACACCTTTGAGAATACGCGGCACAGCTCCGGTCGCTATGATCACGGGCTGATCTCCGAACTCCTGAACAGTCCTCACTTCATAGTTATAGTGGATCTCTATGTCAAGATCCTCCATCTGCAGCCGGTACCAGGCGAGCAGATCGCGAAGTTTCCCTTTATAGGATTCCGCAGCAGCTGCTATAAAAGCCCCGCCCAGACAGTCTGTGCGCTCATAGATCACCGGCTTGTGGCCGCGCAGCGCCAGAACACGGGCTGCCTCCATACCGCCTATACCTCCTCCGATGATCGCGACTGTCTGCGGATTCTTCGTTTTCTCAATGTGGTGTTTCTTCCACTGCATCATCTCCGCGTTGACGGCGCAACGTGCCAGATGCAGAGAATCGAACAGATCCTGATCGTTGGGAACGCCCTTATAATGCGCCATGTTGAAACATCCGTTGTTGACCCACTCCGGATCCGCGAGGAACTGTCTTGCGAATCCCGCTCCGTCAATGCCGCCCCTCGCTACTGCATCAGCGGCTGTCACAGGGTCCATTCTTCCGGCGCAGACAACCGGGATATCCACAAATTTCCTGATGTGCTCCACATACTCCAGGTTGCAGTTCTCGGGCATGTAGATAGGCGGATGCGCCCAGTACCAGGCGTCATAGGTTCCGTTGTCGCAGTTGAGCATGTCGTATCCCGCATCCTGGAGATATTTTGCCGCCCACTCGGACTCCTCCATGTCGCGTCCCGCCTCCTCGAATTCCTCTCCGGGAAGAGCGCCGCGGCGGAATCCCTTTGTCTTGGAGACCACACTGTAACGCAGGGACACCGGGAAATCATCCCCGCAGGCCTTTTTGATCGCCTTCACGATCTCCACCGGGAAGCGGTAGCGGTTCTCAAAAGAGCCGCCGTATTCATCCGTGCGATGATTCACATATTTGAGCGTAAACTGGTCGAGCAGGTAGCCCTCATGCACCGCATGGATCTCCACGCCGTCCACTCCTGCCTCCTTGAGCAGCCTTGCGCACTCGGCGAAAGCGTCCACAAACTCATGGATCTCTTCCACCGTCATCGCTCTGGAGGGAACTTTGTCCGACCAGCGGTTGGGTGCGGGCGACGCGCTCGCCGTTATCTTATCCAGGTCCATGAACGGCTTTGAAGCCTCTCGCAGGACCTTATTGGAATAGAGCTCCTCCATCATCTGAGAGATCGTGAAACTGCGGCCGAATCCCGCAGTCAGCTGCACGAACAGTTTAGCGCCGGTCTTGTGAAACTCCGGCAGCCACTTCGCCAGGTCCCTGTACATCTTTTTATTCTTGTGCAGCCACTGTCCGAACATCGGATTGTAAACAGGCTGACAGCCGGGAAGGACCAGACCCGCGCCTCCTTTGGCAGCTTCCAGTATGAATCTGGCGCCCTCTTTGTCAAAATGATTCCGCTCCATCCATCCGAACAGATCCGTGCCGCCCATCGAGGTCACGACAAAGCGGTTCTTGATCTCACAGTTCCCGATCTTCCACGGAGTCAGGAGGGCCTGATATTCTTTCTTCACATTTGTTTCGGCACTCATGTTTTCCTCCTCTGCCTCATCACAGCCACTTACGGCGCGGCGTCGAATAAGTCTTCACATTCAACGAGCACAGTCCCGTCTTCCTTGAC
>CACZJD010000218.1 GCA_902781325.1 uncultured Lachnospiraceae bacterium | reverse complement strand
GTTCCTGTCATTGAGCTCCCGAGCAATCCATCCGCTTGTTTTGCCGCTCAAAGCCTGAGCAAAAATCCAGCGCACCCACTCGGCTTCTTCTTCATTGATAACAAGCTCACCGTCTTTCGCGTCGTATCCAAACGGAGGACTGGCGATTTTGTAGGTTCCGTTTTCAAACCTGTGCCGGACGCTCCATTTGTTGTTCTCAGACATCGATACGGACTCGCTTTCCGCAAGGCTGCTCATGATCGAGAGCAGGAGCTCCGATTCCATGGACCCGGTGTCGAGGTTTTCTTTTTCAAAAAAGATCGTCACCCCGAGATCCAGCAGCTTTCTGGTCAGTTCCAGGCAATCCGTAGTGTTACGGGCAAACCGGCTCAGGGACTTGGTCAAGATCCGGTCAATCTTTCCGGCCTCGCAGTCTGCGATCATTCGCAGGAGCGCAGGCCGCTTTTCCTTACTGGTGCCGCTAATGCCTTCGTCGTAATAAAGCCCTGCGTAATCCCAGGCCGGATTACTGCTGATTAATTCCTCATAGTGAGTTTTCTGCGTCTCCAGACTGATGAGCTGATCATCCATTCCGGTGGAGACCCGGCAGTAGGCTGCAACACGCAGTTTTGCCGCTGAGGGCCGCGCAGCAGAGGGCTCAATTTTCGTTATCGTTTTCATGGTCTCACCTCCTGTTCGCAGTCCGATATTCGCTCTACTGCGGACACATAGCAACTCATTTATCACAGTATTTCGGCCAGATACGGCACAAAGATTTTGCGGGTTTCGGCCAGAATTCTGTCGTATTCATCGGAGGTGATGAGGCCCGCATCGAGCATCTTCTTCGTGAGCTTTTCTGCCCGGTGATAGTTAATCTCGTCATAAAACTGTTTATCCGTAAGCCGATGGGCGGTAGGCACAGGCACTTCAGCCGGGGATGTAATCTTCGTAACTTGCATATTCTCGTTCTCCCTTCTCCCATGCCTGCAAATCGCCGGATTTTATAATGCTTGGGAGAACTTTCTGCCCATAAAAAAAGAGCCTGCCGACCATCCCGAAGGACAGCCGACAGGCATAAGAAAGCATCAGATGCGAGAAGTGTAGTCGAGCGAGATCCAGCCCGCGCCGGATTTGAGCTTGCCCCAGCCAGAGGCGGAGCCCTGCCCGGAAGAAATGGCCACAATCGTGAACACGCCTTTTCCGGTATAGCTTCCGGTCCGACTGAAGTTGGTCCCTGGCCCCTTGCGGATATTCAGATCGTCGATACTGACTCGCACGAGGAATGGAACCTCCGGTGTTGCTGCCGTGTTCGAGGCATAGACCTTGACCCCGTCACTGTCAAATACGCTGTAGCCCGGATTCTCATCTGCGCAGGCTTTCGCATTTTCGAGGATCTTGAAAGCACCCTTCTGGGAAGCTGCATCGGACCATGATTTCCGAACGCGATACCATTGGGCATTATTCGTCTGAGCCTGTCCTGCTGCATCGTACTGTGTCAGGTTCCAGCGCTCAATGATCGAGCAGAGCTTTTCTACATAAGTCAGGCTGGTGGCGTATCCGCCATCCTTGATGATCTGCACAGCCTTCTTGTGGTCGGTGCAGCCCTTCAGCCCGGCGTACCGAGCCTTGCTGCCGTTCATCGCGCCAAGCAGATAAGCACTGTGGTCTGTGATGGAATCTTCAACGCAGGGATACTTCCGGAAGTCCGCTGTGATGGTCACGTAGCTGCCATCCGCGTTCTGCTCCTGCGTTTTCTTGGTATAGACTGACTTGCCATCCCAAGTGGAACCGGACCATGTATTCCCGGACAGGGACTTCTTCATGCCAAACACGTTATTTGCCGCCTGTGCCAGTTCACTCTTCCCGTATCCGGATTCCAGAATGAACTGAGCCAGCGTTACGGATGCCAGAATGCCGGATTTCTTCATATCTGCCGTGCAGAGCGGACCGACATTCTTAATTACATCTGCTTCAGACAGGCTCGACAGGGAGGAGGCCTGCAGGCCGGTTGTCTTGGCAGGTGTTTCCGGCTCCGCACTGCTGCTAAGCTGCGCTGTAACCTTTTCCGCCAGATCACCCATACGAGCGTACATCCAGTTTCCCGGACAGGACTTGTTGGCAAACCAGCGGTGCACCGTCAGGATCATCTCGTCTGACTTCGGAGAATAGTTCAGGGTCTTGTCCTTGTCTCCGAACCAAATGAGCTTCTTCTTGCCGTTGCGTTTGCAGATATCAACGCAGAGCTTGATCAGCGTCTGGTAAACGACGTCCCGGAAGGCGTAAGGCTCAGCGGTATCA
>CACZJD010000217.1 GCA_902781325.1 uncultured Lachnospiraceae bacterium | reverse complement strand
GGCTCTGTAACCGGACCCGACAATTAAATACTTCAAGCTCATAATCTCAATACTCCAATAAATCTTCCATCGAACAGTGAAGCGCCCTGGCCAGCATCCAGATCGTATTCGTCTGCGCTTTCCCAAGATCCTTCTGCCGCTGCTCGTAGTGCTGGATCATTCTGACTGATACACCGCTTTCCCGCGCCAGTTCAGACTGGCTCAGTCCCAGCCGTTCACGGTACATCCGCAGCCGCGTCGACATCTCCTTCCTGCGCCTGACTGCGTCCGCCGCGTCCGCGAACTGAACGGGATCCATTTCGTGATAAGGGGAATACATATCCCGCACCTGCTCCGGCGTCAGAAACTCGCTGATCCTTCTGAAGCTCTGTCCCGAGTACCACTGGTACCATGCCAAAATCCATCCTGTCCAGTAGGTTGGGCTCTTTTCAAGCCCAAATGTCGGCTTCACCTGCGGCCATTCCCCGGTAAGTCGCCAGACAACTTCCCATGCGGCCTCCACCCCCGACATTCCGACAAGAAACCGGAAGTCTCCTTTCCCGAATAGGTCGGCGACACCTGAGATCAGAAACATGTCCCAGAATTCATTCAGTTCAATATGCATATCCTCTTCCGCGTAGCGCAGCATTTGTGCGAGAGAGGTCTGCGCCTTGGCGGTGTAAATCTCGTCGTAAGAGTGTAGCATCGACAGCCCTCCGAAATCTATATATTGACGCGCATAAGGCGCGGATCATCCGGTCCGATCTCCTCGTCCAAAATAGCGGCCGCATACAGTTCTCCCCTTCGATACCGCATCCTGTCGGACTGAAGATATTCAGTACGCGCCCGTCTGTCGCGCTCGGTCTTCCTGTGGAGCCAGTCGCTTCGAAGCGCCTCCTCACAGCCGACATAATGAATCGCCGAAAAAGTTGCCGGACTAATGAGCACAATCTGTTCTCCGAGTTCTCCCAGGTACATGGCCCTGCACAGCTGCTGATATGAGATCGCGCCGCTCAGGAAGTCCTGCGCAAAGGAAAAATAGCTGTCATCCGCCCGATAGCCGACGATCAGATCATAATTCGTTGTATCAACGCAGAAATTTTCCTGAAGGTATCGGGAGAATTCCGCAGCAAGCGGTGTATCTACGTTAAAAGTCCGGTTCTGAATCAGTACAGTGAGCCAAGTGAGAATGGAATGATCACGATTCAGATTCAGGATCTTCATCCCTTCCAATTCCAGTTCGTAGCGGTTCGCATAGCCGTCGCTCTGACACCGCCCACTCTTTCGCCATCTCGCAGCTCTCCGTGCAGTAAAATCCGTAACCGTAATCGTTGTGCGGTTTGCCTCCGTGGAACTGCGGAGTACTTATGATGTGATCTGAGCCATGATATAATGTTTTCTTCATCGGCAGTCTCCATGACATATAGTGCAAAGCGTATTATACTCTCTCATAATTATACACCTGTGGGTGTATAATCGCAATTTAAATATTATCTTGTTTTGCATGGATTCTCAGCCGTTCCTGCGTAATAAATAATAGTTAAAAAACAAACGATTAATCACACCTGATTAATCATACCTGATAAATAAAGGAGTTAAGATCATGGAACAGGAAAAGAAAAAAGGCGGAGCCGGACGTGTAGTATTAATTATCCTTGGCGTTCTCGCAGCATTGGGAGTCGCAGGATTTTTCGGACTTAGAGCATTGGTTCAGGACCAGATGAGTAAAGTCAATAACATCAATCTTTCTATGACAAGAGGACAGGAAGCTCCGGATTTCGCGCTTCCCCTGACAGACGGATCGGAAGCAAAGCTCTCCGAACTGGAATTCCCGGATATGGAAAAGACATATCAGAAATACAAGGACAAGATGGAGATCGTCGCCGTGTCCGGAGACCTGGTACTGGATGAAATGGAAGACATGGTCAAATACAAAGAGGAACACAATCTTTCCTTCCTCGTCGGAATGAAAAATGAATCGATCGATTCTCTTAAGGTCGGCGGTTTCCCCACCACCTATATCATCGACCGCAATGGCAGGATCGTCTTCAGCCAGTCCAGCGCATTCCTGCACGAAGGAGATTTTGAAAAGGTCGTCACCTCATTAATGGGAGACGATTATGAAGGAAAACAAGTCGCTCTTTACAATTTCTATGTCACAAATAAAGACAAAGACCGCGTTTCCGGCATTGAGATCCGTCTGTATAACGATACAGTTGACGAGACGATCACAACCGGTGAAGACGGTATAGCTTCTTACTTCACACAGGATGCTCAGGATCTCAAGATCGAGATCTTGAACCTTCCTGACGGATACACCAGCAATGCGGACAGCATCACTCTTGGCATAGAGTCCGGAACCAAGATGATAACTCTTGAAAAGAAATAAATACATTATCGATAAAACGGGGATCCCGGCTTAAGCGGATCCCCGTCTTTTTTGCTTTCAGAAGCGCCCGGCGTTGACCGGCCCCACACATCATAGTCAGGTCGTCAAACTGTTCGGCGTCGCCGACAAAATCATCCACAGCGCTTCTCACACTCTCGAGAATTTGTTCGGGACTGCCGCTTGCACGGCGATTCAAAGCCGCGATCATGCGCCTGATGCCGAACATCTCTCCGCCCTCTGCGGTTGCCTCCGGGACGCCATCTGTATATACAAAGAGCTTGTCTCCCGGCTTCAGTTCCAGGACATACTCCTTGTAACTGACCCCCTCCATGCCGCCTATAACAAAGCCGTGCTTGTCTTTATACAGTTCAAAAAAGCCGCCCTTCCTGCGTATTGCAGGGTACTCATGCCCCGCGTTAGCTGCCATCATTCTGCCGGTAGAAATCTCCAGAATACCGATCCAGACGGTTATAAACATGTCTGCCTGATTGTTGTCGCAAAGCAGATCGTTCGTTTTTTTCAGGATCTCACCAGCGCTGTGCTCAATTATTGCGAAATCCTCAATAATTCTCTTGGCGAACATCATGAACAGCGCTGCGGGTATACCCTTTCCGCTCACATCTGCGATCACCAGACATAAATGGTCTTCATCTACGAAGAAAAAGTCGTAAAAATCTCCTCCGACGTCCCGCGCAGGATCCATGGTCGCGAAGAGGTCGATCTCTTTGCGATCCGGAAAGGGCGGGAAGATGTGCGGCAGCACACTGCTTTGAATCTGTCTTGCAGTGCTCAGTTCCTTCACGATCCGTTCCTGCTCTTTGATCAGATTCTCTGCTTCCATCCGCTCCCTCTCCATCCGGCGGATGGTTTCCATCTGGTTGTTGAGGGCAAGGCTGGTCCGGTCGATCTCCTGCTGCATTGTTTCGAACTCGCTGATCGTGTAAGGGGCGAATTCGACGGGCTGCAGCTCTCCCTTTCCCATTCGGTTTATGCCGTTTAGCAGCGCATTGAACTGAAGCATGAACTTTTTGAGCCAAATCCGGTAGATTGCCAAAGCGATCAGAAGTACCACTCCGCCTATGAC
>CACZJD010000216.1 GCA_902781325.1 uncultured Lachnospiraceae bacterium | reverse complement strand
AATATACTTGCCGATCGGGAAACGGTTGGCCTCATCCCACGAAAAAACGCGTCCAACGGGAAGGCAGCGCCTGTACTGCATGACCTTGTGACGGTTCTGGTCTTCTTTGTTATAGACAAAGTTGCTGATAAGAAGATCCAGGGGTTCTTCCTCACCGGAGAAACGGCGCAGCACATCGAGGATACTCTTATAAGCGCTGGCACGGACCTTGTCGTCACTGTCGACAACCTTGAAGTAAAGACCTGTGGCATTTTCAATTCCTGTATTGACCGCTCCGCCGTGGCCTTTGTTGGGCTGGTGAATGGCGCGGACAATGCCGGGATGCTCTCTCTCAAGGCGGTCGGCAATCTGCGCTGTGCCATCCCCGGATCCATCATCCACGATCAGGATCTCCACCTCATCTCCTCCCACAAGAAGAGATTTGATGCAGTTTTCCATATATGCTTCCGAGTTGTAACAGGGAACAGCAATTGATAACAGTTTCATTAATAAAGTGCCTCCTTCAGTCTGCACATTCTGTATCGCTTTACAGATAGATAGTATATTTTACCATAAAACAGGTATCCTATACCATTTTCAGAAAAATTTCATACACCCGAATGTGATTTTGCGTTATCTGGTCACACCTTATCCAGGGCGTGAAAGTATGGGGCATAGGCGCTGGGAAGAGCATATTTTTCCTGCAGATCGCAGATGGTGGTGATAAAGCATCTCCCCGGCACGGCGGCATGACTTTCTGCCTTGGGAGTTTCCCGCACTGTTTCTGCTTTCGGGTTTTCCTTCCCGGCTTTTGCTTCCGGTTTTTCTTTCCCGGCTTTTTCTTCCGGAGAAGTTTCCCTGTCCGTGTCGCCGCCGGAATTTTCGGGAAAGCTGCCGATGCGGATCTCGTAGCCGTGCATATGCCACTCTTTGTGGGTAAAAACATGCTTTGCATCCGCCAGTGCCCGGATATGCAGAGGCTCGCAGCCATATTCCCTTGCCTTCTGAACCGCCTGGTCTTCACTGAGCCATCCCGCTTCGTTGGGGAACTCATAGAGGCCTGCCAGAAGACCCCTGGCGGGACGTCTTCGCAGCAGGATCCTGTCGTCGTCACGAATGACGAGAATGGTTCGCTTTTCAATCCCCCGCGCCTTTTTGACAGGCATGACGGGCAGCTCTCCCGCCCTGTCCATAGCTGCTGCCCTGCAGCAGTCCTGCAGGGGACATTCTCCGCATCGGGGTGCGCTGCCTGTGTTTTGATCTCCTCTTCATAGAGGGCGAGCCTGGCAAAAACCCTGAGCAGGTTTCCGTCGACTGCCGGGATTTTCTCCCCGAAAGCTATGGAAGCGATCGCGGCAGCCGTGTAGGGTCCGATCCCGGCCAGCCTGATCAGCTCTGCGGATGTCCGGGGCATCTCCCCTTTGTACTCTGACATGATCTGACGGGCAGCCTTCTGCAGGTTCCTTGCCCGGCTGTAATAGCCAAGGCCCTCCCAGAGTTTGAGACAGGTGTCCTCATCGGCCTCTGCCAGTGAGCGGACATCGGGAAAGTGCTCGAGAAAACGGGCATAGTATCCCCTGACAGCTTCCACCCGGGTCTGCTGCAGCATGATCTCGGAGATCCACACATGATAGGCAGAGGGGTCATCGCGCCAGGGAAGGCTGCGGCGGTTATGGTCATACCATGCAAGAAGCAGGCTTCCGATCTGCGGGGTATTTCCTTCCTCCGTATTTTTCAATCTTTCCTCCATGTCGAAGCGCTTCTGCGCTGAGACACCCGAGGAGAAAGCCCGGAACGGGTTTCTCCGATGGGATCCGCGGAGGTTTGGGCCCTTTCGCGGCACAAACCTCTTCTATACTTCAACAGACCGGTAATCACGTTAAAAGGGCGCCCGCCCGGTATATACCGGGAAGGCACCCCCTCTTCAGGTATCGACCTGATGATGAATCCTGGATTGCCCGATCAGGCAAGGTGTCCTTTTTTCTTGATGACATCGATCACAGAGTCAACGAGTTCTTCGCAGAGCTCATTGGATCCGGCCTCAACCATTACGCGGATCACAGGTTCAGTGCCGCTCTCGCGTACCAGAATACGGCCGTCATCACCCAGTTCTTCAGCAACCTTCTCTACCTGTGCCTGGACGTCGGGATCATTCTGTGCTTCGGGTTTGGATGTGACTCTGACATTCTTGAGCACCTGGGGATAGAATACGACCGGTGCCGCAAGCTCGCTCAAGGGTTTCCCCTTGGCCAGCAGGACTTCCATCATCTTGAGGGAGGTCAGAATGCCGTCGCCTGTAGTTGCGTATTTCGTGAAAATAATATGGCCGCTCTGCTCGCCGCCGATGCGGTGGCCGTTCTGCACCATATTCTCATAGACATATTTGTCGCCGACTTTGGTCTTCTCGTAGTTGATGCCGGCCTTGTCGAGCGCCTTATAAAGACCGAAATTGCTCATGACGGTCGTTACGATTGTGTTGTTGAGAAGCTTGTCGCGCTCTTTCATGTACAGACCATAGATGTAGAGGATGTGGTCTCCTGTGATCACATTGCCCTTTTCATCAACACACAGGCAGCGGTCCGCATCGCCGTCATAGGCAAAACCGACGTCGAGGCCGTTGTCCACAACAAACTTCTGAAGATGTTCGATATGCGTACTACCAAGCGCATCGAACACGCCCTTGGCGATCGACCATGCCGCGCCGTTCGCCACATCAAGTCCGACCCGGACATCCTTGAAGCTGAACTTGGACATGGAAATCAGATATCCGATGTAGCGGTTGCGGCCTGCCACATAATCGACCGTTCTGCCGATATCGTGTCCGCTGGCCACAGGGATCTCAAGCTTTCCGTCAATGTAATCCTCCACCTGAAGGATCGTCTCTTCATCCATCTTCTCGCCCTTGCTGTTGAGAAGTTTGATACCGTTATCATAGTAGGGATTGTGTGACGCGGAGATCATGATACCGCAGTCAAAATCATCCACACGTGTGATATAGGCAACCGAAGGAGTCGTT
>CACZJD010000215.1:1304-2762 GCA_902781325.1 uncultured Lachnospiraceae bacterium | reverse complement strand
GAGCTCTGCTATGCCGTGAGCGACCGGCCGGATTCCGGCTTCGTTTACGGCGGAACGGTCGTGTCCAACGGCGATATCGGCCTGAACGGTCGGGAAACCCCGGTCTATCCCCTCGGGAACAACCACGGCGGGCTGGTGCAGATCGGGGATGCACTTTATATCTTTTATCATCGCCAAACCAACGCGACTGAATTCTCCCGCCAGGGCTGCGCGGAGCCTGTTGTGATGCTGCCGGACGGCAGCATCCCCCAGGTGGAGATCACAAGCTGCGGCCTGAACGGCGCGCCGCTTCCGGCGGCAGGCAGCTATCCCGCTTCCATCGCCTGTCATCTGACCGATCCTAGCGTCACCGGCGTCATTGACTACGGCGATCCGAAGATGCAGCGCCAGGTCCATGTGACAGAGCAGCAGAATCAGAGCTATATCACCTGCATCCGGGACGGCGCGGCGGTTGGCTGGAAGTATTTTGACTTCGTCTCCGCAAGCCTGCTGGCTCTGGAGCTGCGGGGGAGTTTTTCCGGCACGATCACCGTTTCCCACGACCCGGCGGGGCAGCTCCCCATCGGGGAAATGGAGCTGGAGATGGACAGCGATACCTGGCGCATGGTCCTGATCCCCATCACGCCGATGAAGGGAAAGCAGCCGCTCTACCTTCGCTTTGTCGGGGACGGATCGGCGGAATTCAAATCGTTTTGCTTTTTTGAAGATTGACGAAAGCAGAGGGCAGAGTCGGGAGCGTTCCCGGCTCTGCCCTCTGCTTGTCATACTGAGGCTCTATATTTGGTAGTAAATCGGTAGTATAAATCAGACTGTACCGTGGTTTTTCGTGGTGAAACGGCGCAAAACGGGGCTGGTTTGTGCCCTACCGTGACAATACTCTCCATAGCAGTTTGGGATAAAACCAGTTGGGGAAAAACCGTACTGTACCAAATAGTCAAAGTGCTTTCTGCCGCATGATTTCAGTTCTTTCAATTCTTCTGCGTAATTTTGAATCGGCCTGCCATGGCATGACATATCGGGTGAACTCATAACATACTTCAAGTTTCGATACCCTTTGCCCCTTGCATACTCCTCGGCTTTTCTCAATAACGGTTCCAACTGTTCTTCCGTAACAAAAAAACCATTGTCATCATATCCAAGACATTCTACTGATAAATAAGAATACCCATCATATTCTGCACATAAAATCCAACCTTTGGGGGTTGCTTCGTCCCCAATATACCAGCCAACTAAATTCGCAAGTGAAGATACATCCTGCAACTGCTGACTTGCTCCCTCAAAATCCCACCAGTCCGGTTTTATTGTGGACATCAACTTTGCAACGGCACCGACGGTTGATTTGTTGATTTTGTATATTTCCACAGCTATACCTCCAAATCTCGATTAGTAATATATAAGCGAGGGTTTTACAGCCTTCGCTTTTCCTTTATGATGAAGGTGGATTGGCTGACGAAATTC
>CACZJD010000215.1:0-1265 GCA_902781325.1 uncultured Lachnospiraceae bacterium | reverse complement strand
CGATTGGGACACCACGCCCGCCGACAAATGTGTCAGCCAGCCTTCATCATCCAGCATCCGATTCAGCAAGTTGGGACGAATCATCGCTCCCGTTTCACGGACTAATCTGTTTGGATTTTGAAGTGCTGGAGCCAGTCTGATCTCACCCACCAAGGAGGAATCTTATGATTGCAGTTGGAATCGACGTATCGAAGTCCAGAAGCACCGTGGCAGTCATTGACTCAAACGGTGTAGTCCTCGCAAGCCCATACACGATAGCACATACGCAGCCGGAGCTTCACGCACTTGCAAAGTATCTAAAGGAGCTGAAAGAGCCCGTCACCATTCTGATGGAATACACCGGTCACTATCATTATCCTGTGCTGAAGCAGCTCCAGTCGGAGGGCTTTCCTGTGTGCCTCATCAATCCGTACCAAATGAAAAAATACGGAGATACAGAAATCCATAAGGCCAAAACAGATAAGAAAGACGCTCTGCGAATCGCTACTTATGCTTTGGAGAAATCCTATAAACTTGTTCCGTACAGTTCCATGGAGCAGAAATACGAGGACTTGAAATTCCTCTCCAGACAGTACGAGCAACGCATATCCTTCGTTGCCAAGCTGAAAGTACAGCTTCTTGATCTGCTCGACCAGACGATGCCTGGAATTACGAAACAGCTTTCGTTAACCAGCAGAAATCCAGAGAAATGTGCGCTTCTGCTCTTTATTAAGCGTTTTAAGTCCTTCGATGAGATCCAGCGGATGGGGAAAATAAGGTTTCTTTCATCATATGAAACGATGACAAAGAAAACATCCGACAGATATGCCGCTCAGAAAGGTCTTGCTATCTATGAACTCGCAAAGAACAGTATAACCACCAGGGGCGATGATCCGTATATCTGGCTGTCTCAAGCCCAGTGCGTTGATTTGCTCTCCGCTGCTCAAAATGCTGCTGACGAGATTATTCTGAAGATGCAGAATATTGCTCAAACAATTCCGGAATACGCCGTCCTTCGTGCGATGCACGGCGTTGGGGATCGACTTGGCCCCATCATCCTGGCTGAGATCGGTGATATCCGCCGATTCCACAGCGGCAAGGCGCTGAATTCCTATGCTGGTAACGACGCACCGCCATACCAGTCCGGACAGTTCGAGAGCAGAAACCGCCACATTTCCAAGCGTGGCAGCTCTGCTCTCCGGAAGGCTTGTTACGAGGTCATGCAGGCTCTCAAACTGACAAAACCTCAAGACGACCCTGTTTATCTCTTCATGCTCAAGAAGGAG
>CACZJD010000214.1 GCA_902781325.1 uncultured Lachnospiraceae bacterium | reverse complement strand
CTACAATATCAATACCGACTGCGGCAGTACGCATATCGAACATCTTCAGAAGTTTGTTGTGGACAACGGCCTCGACGTCGGTTTTGCCTATGACGGCGACGCAGACCGCTGCCTGTGTGTCGACGAGAAAGGAAATGTGATCACCGGAGATCACATCCTTTACATCTACGGTCTCTACATGAAAGAGCGCGACAAGCTTCTCAACAACACCATCGTGACGACTGTCATGAGCAATTTCGGTCTTTACAAGGCGCTCGACAAGGCCGGCATCAACTACGAGAAGACCAAAGTCGGCGACAAGTATGTCTATGAGAATATGGTGCAGAACGGCCACCGCATCGGCGGCGAGCAGAGCGGCCATATCATTTTCACTAAATACGCAACTACAGGTGACGGCATTCTGACCTCCCTCAAGATGATGGAAGTCATGCTGGCCAAGGGCAAACCCTTGAGCGAGCTTGCGGCACCGGTCGTATTCTATCCCCAGGTGCTCAAGAATGTCCGTGTCACATCCAAACCTGAAGCACAGAATGATCCCGATGTACAGGCACAGGTACAGAAGGTTGCTGAAGAACTGGGTGATGACGGCCGTATCCTGGTACGCGAGAGCGGCACAGAGCCCGTGATCCGCGTCATGGTTGAGGCCGGATCCGATGAGCTCTGCGAGGAACTCGTAGACTCTGTGATCGATGTGATCAAGGAAAAAGGACACCTTGCCTGATCGGGCAATCCAGGATTCATCATCAGGTCGATACCTGAAGAGGGGGTGCCTTCCCGGTATTTACCGGGCGGGCACCTTTTTAACGTAATTACGGGCCTGTAATACAAAATTTACAGCTTTTTTATATGCAGGCCTGAGGGCAGCGGACTGCCGCCCCCATAGATACGAGACAAAGTATACCTCCCCTCAGGCGGCAGTAAGTCAGGTTCCTGAAAGTGCTTTCGGGGAGGAGAGGAAAAAACCGGGGAGAGATAGTTTGAAAAAGACTGAGGAAGGAAACAGACAGCAGATCGGAAGCCTGCTTCTTGCATGGTATGACCACAACCGCCGCAGTCTTCCCTGGCGCGATGACCCCTCTGCCTATCATGTATGGATCTCCGAGATTATGCTGCAGCAGACCAGGGTGGAAGCTGTCAAGGGATACTTTACCCGCTTCATCGAGCGTTTTCCAGATATCCCTTCTCTGGCGCAAGCCGATGAGGACACCTGTCTCAAACTCTGGGAGGGTCTTGGCTATTACAGCCGGGCGCGGAACCTGCAGAAGGCGGCACGTCAGATCATGTCAGAGCACAAAGGGGAGATGCCCCGACATAGCTTTCGGGGAGAAAATCCCGGCAGTCGACGGAAACCTGCTCAGGGTTTTTGCCAGGCTCGCCCTCTATGAAGAGGAGATCAAAACACCTGCCGCGTCAGCTGCCGCGAAAGTGTTTTTTATGGACAGGATGCCCCAGGATCGTCCCGGAGACTTCAACCAGGCCCTGATGGACCTGGGTGCCGGCATCTGTACACCCGGGAGCGCTCCCCGATGCGGGGACTGTCCCCTGCGGGACTGCTGCAGGGCGGCGGCCGTGGACAGGGCGGGGGAACTTCCCGTCATGCCCGCCAAAAAGGCACGGAGTATTGAAAAGCGCACCATTCTCGTCATTCGTGATGAAGACAAAATCCTGCTGCGAAGACGCCCCGCCAGGGGGCTTCTGGCAGGTCTTTATGAGTTCCCCAACGAAGCGGGATGGCTCAGTGAAGACCAGGCGGTTCGGAAGGCCAGGGAATATGGCTGCGAGCCGCTCCATATCCGCGCACTTGCGGATGCAAGGCATGTTTTTACCCACAAAGAGTGGCATATGCGCGGCTACGAGATCCGCATCGGCAGCTTTCCCGAGAATGCCGGCAACGATATGGACAGGAAGATTTCTCTGGAAGCAGAAGCAGTGAAAGGAAACCCGGAGGAAGAAAGGCATGCTGCCATGCCGGGGAATTGTTTTATCACCACCATTCGCAGCCTGCAGAAAAAATATGCTCTGCCCAGTGCCTATGCCGTATACTTTCCCCATACAGCCCCATTGTGAGAGCAGGGACCGTTCCTGCGGTAAGCGTGCTTTGTCAACACCTTGGTCAGGGGTAGCAAAAAGATACAGTTCAGACCCACCTGAAACCCGAGTTTTACGGCAAAAAACACACGGTATATGAAATTTTTCTGAATATGGTGTAGGATTCCTGTTTTATGGTAAAATATACTATCTATGTTTAAAGCGATATATCATGTGCAGACTGAAGGAGGCGCTTTATAAATGAAACTGTTATCAATTGCTGTTCCCTGTTACAACTCGGAAGCATATATGGAAAATTGCATCAAATCCCTCCTTGTGGGAGGAGATGAGGTGGAAATCCTGATCGTGGATGATGGATCCGTGGATGGTACGGCACAGATCGCCGACCGCCTCGAGAAAAAGCATCCCGGCATTGTCCGCGCCATTCACCAGCCCAATAAAGGCCACGGCGGAGCGGTCAATACGGGTATTGAAAATGCCACAGGTCTTTACTTCAAGGTTGTTGACAGTGACGACAAGGTTCGGGCCAGCGCCTATAAGAGTATTCTCGATGTGCTGCGCCGTTTTTCCGGTGAAGAAGAGCCTCTGGATCTTCTTGTCAGCAACTTTGTTTACAATAAAGAAGATCAGAACCGTCACAAGGTCATGCAGTACAGGCGCTGCCTTCCCGTTGGACGCGTTTTTTCGTGGGATGAGGCCAACCGTTTCCCGATCGGCAAGTATATT
>CACZJD010000213.1 GCA_902781325.1 uncultured Lachnospiraceae bacterium | reverse complement strand
CCTGGGCAGTATGACCAACAGTGAATACGTGATCGTCGTGGATGCCGCGTCTATGGATGGAAAGATGACGGATTTTTCATGCTGGGGCCAGGGCACGACGGATGTTTTTGCGCCGGGCGGCGGGATCTTCTCCTCCGTGACGCAGATCATCCGGGAGGACCTGATGGGCGAGGTCTACAGCTATCAGGACAACACGCGCTTTATTCCCGAAGTGACACCCGAGGAACATCTGCTGTCCGGGATCGAGCGCTTTGATGAAGAAGAGCCGGGCGTGCGCTTTTTTGGAGATCAATACCGCAAACGGCTTTGACGATAAAAGGGCAGCGGCCATTCGCCTTTCTGATCTTAAGAAGGAGGCGAAGCGGGAGCACGCGGGCTTCTCCGCGATTAACGGATATGTGTATATGGCGATTCCGGTGCCTTCCGGTGAGAACGCTGAGTGGATCAGTGTCAAAACAGCGATGAGCGACGGTTTCAAACCCAACGGCGGGATCGATTCGATCACCTGCAAAGGCGCGGGCGGCGAGCCGGTCGAGATCGACTGCCTGTGTTCGGGCGCACTGAAGAAGGGTTATGAGACAGGTGCCTTCAGCAATATTTATCAGTGTCAGTGGGCACAGCTCAGCTTCAATGTAAAGGGCTTTATCGAGGCGTCGAACGAGCTGCACGAAATGCTCCAGAAAGGCATGGAAGAGGAGAAGATAAATAACCTCGGGATTGCCGACTACAAGGATCCCGGCGAGATCACAGGCATCTATGAGTGGGAGGATCAGGGACAGACTTACCTGATTGCGCGGATCGGGATCGGTCATGTCGCAAATGACAGCCGATCGTATGAGATCACACAGGATACCACACTCTATTTTGACAACGCGGCAGCTGGCGATGCAAATGCTTATACGGGCGCCTATATGTTCATGTCCGGCACATCGATGGCGGCGCCGGCGGTGACCGGGTGCCTTGGCGTGATCGCGAAGGATGAGCCCGCGAATGCTTCGCTTTCGGAGGAAGAACTCATGGAAGCGGCGCGCACAAGAGCGGCAAAACTTCTGGCCGCAGTTGACTATGACGAAGCTCTCTCCGGGCGCTGCAGCACCGGCGGCAGGGTCAATCTGCACGGACAGTCGGAATTTGTCCGCAAGGCACCTTTGATCAGCAGGGCACAGGTGGAGGACCGTGTTCTGGAGCTGTCGGGATGGTATTTTGGCCAGGAAGGAACACTGGCAATAGACGGCGTAGAAATCGAAACGCAGACGTGGCAGGACAACATAATCACGGCGGATATTCGCGCATGTGGCGGCGGTCACAAATGCGGACGGCGCGGTGAACCGGGCAGTGTTCAGTACTTCCTCTCAGGACGCGGAGGGCCGCATGCTCTTTGAAAGATCCCACAGCGTTCCTGTTCTCTATCCCGCGTTTATCGCGGACCAAAGCGACCGCATCTACGGACCGATGGCGATAAGCGGCGGAAAGATCTACACGATGGCGGAGACGGCCAAGTACAAAATAGCGCAGGCAATATGGTGCTATGATATCGAGGAGGACAGCTGGGCTCGGCTTCCATTGCCCGAAGGATGCGATCCGCAGTCGATCAGAGACGGGGACTTTGCTTCTCTGCGTGACAGACTATACCTGTATGGTATACACCTTTCAACGGATGAATCCGGATTGAACGTGAGCAGAGGATGCCTGTGGCGCTATGAGCCTTACGGAGATTTTTGGGAACAACTGGAGATTCCTTTACCTGATAACGCCGAAGGCATCTGCGCGCTGGGAGACGAACTCTTTGTGGTGGGCGGCAGTGTTTATGACATGCAGCTCGAAGGAGCGCCTGCCGATAGTGATGGAGCTTACAACGCCGGTTTCTACAAGGCGGACCTGGCACGCGGCGCGCTTGTCCGGGTCGGAGGGAAGCTTCCTGATGATGCCGCGATGGTCAACACGAAGGTTGCTGCGGGCAAAGACAGGATGTACATTTACGCGGAAATTGACGAAAGTTATTATGATGATACCGGGGAAACTCCGGCAAGTGGAGCAGAATACTGCAAGACAGTTTCAGGTGGAGTGCTTTACCGCGTCGCCTATGATGGCGCTGAGAACAAGATCAGTTTCGAGGATCTGACAGGCACTCTCAATGAAACATTGGGGGATGACCTGCGCACGGAATATGAGTACAAGATGAGAGCGGATACACCGGGCGAGCACTTCGCGATCGCGGGCCTTGATACGGGTGTCGCGATCATCGGATCTTCCGTAAACGGCGAAGATGTGCATATCATCTACGATACCGACGAGAAAGCTGTGCTTTACGACAGAGCTACTTGCTATCACAAGGCTTTTGATCCGATCGCAGTTTCCGACGGCAGAAGGCTTTACGTGATTGGTTACAATGGAACAGAGCCGGATGTGATGTATTTCCGGTCTCAGGAGATTACGCCGCAGGCAGCGGCGAACGAAAGCGGCGCGCCCGGAGGAACCGGCGGCGTCAGCAGCGGCGGAATGGACCCCACGGTCATCGGTGGAGTGACTATCGGATTGTTTGCAGCTCTGGTCGTTGTGCTCTCGATCACGCGCAGGAAGAGCAGAACAGGGGAGTGATCGGAGGCTCCTTGAACGAGTCAATCAAGGGAGAGAATTACGATCTATAGTAGTAAGATCAGGCGGAAAGGACACCGGCACTTTGTTAAAAAGTACATTTAATGGTTGTTTTTTGTCGAATGAAAATCATATGACATGGGGGCGTAGCTCAGTTGGGAGAGCGCGACACTGGCAGTGTTGAGGTCATGGGTTCAAGTCCCACCGTCTCCATTTTTGGGTTAATATGAAGTCCGAAAAGTGCTTTATTTAAAGGCTTTTCGGGCTTCGTGTTTTTTTGGAGACGCCGGGTGACTCGCGGGTGACTCACTGGGGCCTCGTCAAAGAAGCTTATGACCCTGCAATTCGGGTTTTCCTTTTCGCGTGGATCGAGTCGGAGTTCATCAATTTCACCCAGTATGCGGGATTTTTCTTTCATACGGTTGCGGTCTTTGATATAGACGTTCTCCGTAATCTTGATATCGGTATGACCTATCTG
>CACZJD010000212.1 GCA_902781325.1 uncultured Lachnospiraceae bacterium | reverse complement strand
CCAACAGATCTCCTACTTCCTGAAGCAGCTTGAAGAATATCTTCCGGAAGGTCAAAAAATACCCGTTCCCGCCACAACGATCACATTGTGGATGCGCGAAAACGGATATCTGGAGAAAAAAGTGCTGGGTGATACCGGTAAAGAAAACTCCGTCCCTACCGGGAAAGGTGAGGAACTCGGCCTCTATACGGAGAAAGCCGGTACCTACCCTAACGAGTACTACCGCGTCTTCTATAATGAAAACGCTCAGCGCTTTATCATTGATAACTTCCGCCGCATTCTGACCGAATCTGAAGAGATCCGCGAGCGAAACCGCAGAGAGAAGAAAAAGGATGCTCCGCCGCGCAGCGCGCGGCAGAGTAGCGGTAACACATCCACAGCAGGGGTTCCTCTTGGGGCCAGCCCCCCCGGAGCGACCCGGCACAGAAGGGGGCAGACACCAATACATAACTGGGGCCTTCCCCCAAGCACAGGAACAGGCCCCTGTGGAGGACCTTCCTCAGGAATACTATGACATGCTCAGCGAAGGATGGTCTCCCTCGGATGACGGGGTGCCGTGGTGAATGAACTAATAAATTGTTGTACTGAAAACCAGGGTGGTAGGTACAGAATGGTATTTTTAGAGAAGTCTCGTCCATAGAAGAGAGTCAGAGTGGTGTGTCTTGCTCGATCTGCAGATGATGCAGCAAAGAACTCGGCACAGAAGCTTATTTTCAACACACTTACGTCCATCAAAATGTAAAGTTTCCGTAAAACATCCGTGGTTTCCGGAAAAATATCAGTTGTTTCCAGAAAAACATCAAAGAAATGTCCAATTTCAGGGATTCTCATGGACGCAATTTCTTACAATCAACGCCTCTGTACCGAAAATCAAGAAAATAAAAGTTCCACAAGTAAGAAGCACTCAATAGGAACTGTCTTGTGGGGACGAGAATACTTTGAAATAAAGCTTCTGTGCCGAATCCGGGATACCGGAAGTCAAAATAATGCCACGCTCCGTCATCCCAGCCAGAGGGGCAGACCCCCAGCCAAAAAATGCACCTTCAAAGGTACGGCGGCTTTAATCATTCCATTAATCAATCTTTCTCCGGGTTATCACCCCACAAACGGCACCACATGTGTCACCGCATCCGCGGGCCGGATCCTGCACTCGTCGTTGTCCAGGTCGATCAGCACATATTTGTTGTTGCCCATGCCGAGCTCCTTCATGTAGCTGAGCTGGCGATGGCCGTGCCTGGTCTCAATTCTCTCCACCAGGTCGTGGTGATCCTCTTCCTTGAGCGCGTATACGAGGTCTACGCTGGCTGTGTCGATCGCGCAGATGTCCAGGGACGCAACGATTCCGATGTTAGGTGTCACGACAGGTGCTGCCGCCACGCCTTCGCAGTCACAGGAAACGGACATGTTGCGCAACACGTTGATGTACGCGATACTTCCGGCAAAATAGTCAATGGTCGCCTTCGTCGACTCTGCCATGCGCTCCATCAGCTCTTCCATGGCGATGCCCCACTGATTTCCGGAATCCGCTTCGTGGATCCACTTCTTGCCTACCTTGCCGTCCGCGCAGCCGATGCCGATGTTCTTGTTGGAACCGCCAAAGCCGCCCATCACATGGCCTTTGAAGTGGGTCAACGCAAGGAAAGAATCATAGTCGGGCAGGGATTTGCCGACAGACATCTCAGTGAACCACTTGCCGCCTTTCACGGGGAGTGTTGTCGTTCCGAACTCGTCCGTGATATCCACGTCAGCAAAAGTCCAGCCGTTCACTTCCAGCGTCTTGCGATGCTTCTCGGTCGTGTCGCGGTCGCCCTCATAGAAAGTGTTTGTCTCGATGATCGTCGCGTCGTCAAAGATGCCAAGCTCTTTCTCAAACAAATTCTTCACCCAGGGTCTGGGAATGATGTTCGGTCCGTGCTGCTCGCCGGTGTGGAGCTTGACCGCTACTTTGCCATGGAGCACGCCGCACACTTTCTTGTAGATCTTCTGAAGACCTGCCGCGGAAAGATCTCTTGTAAAGTAGACGATGGACTCGCATCCGGTCCTGTTCTCATAAGGGACATAGTATTCGCCGCCCTTACCGGCTGTCATTCTCACTGCCATAGTTTCCTCCTGTTTTGGTCAAAAGATCGATCGGCCCTACTCCCTCTGCCGGGAGCAGGAAGTTCTCAAGCGTAGACGATAACTGCCACAAGCTCTACGACTTCGTCTGTCTTGTTGGCAATGCCGTGGCCCTGTCCTGTCGGGCAGATGGTCACATCGCCCGCTTTCACAATGCGGATCACGTTGTTGTCATTGTACTCTGCGGTACCTTTCATAATGTAGAATAATTCCGCATCCTTCTCATGAATATGATAACCGATACTGCAGCCGGGGTTCAACGCTATTTTGGCAAACAGTCTGCCCTTTTCGTTGAGTTCTGCCGGTCCTGTAATAAAGTTTGTGATCTGTACGGTTCCTTCGCTTCTGTTCTGATCATGATAGTTCTCCATTTCTCTGCTTTTCCAGTTCCAAGCAGGTCTGTACTCGGTTAACGTGTTTCGAATACGGGTATTATACTACACCAGCGCAAGTGATGGAACCTTGAAAGAAAACCGGCATTAGCTTAAGGCTAAAGCCGGTTTTTCGTTCAAGTGGCTATGAGTTTGAGGTTGTTAATCACTCTCCAGGCTTTGCAGGCGGCTCACTGCCGTCGCCGCCAGGGCCTGCGCTGCCGCTTCCCGGCTTTTCAGGAGGTGTGCTTCCACCGTTTCCTCCATGTCCGCCATGGCCGCCGGTAGAAGTCGTCTCAACTACGATCGCTTCTCCTTCGGAAGCAGTGCCTTCTGCATACTCCTCTCCGTTCACGTACAACTTGTGGCCGTTTAAGTTAATGCTGCCTGCGCTGCAGGTGAGACTTGTGATGTAACTGTCGCCGGTCAGTGTCCAGGTGGAGCCGTCCTCGATTTCCACATAGACATCGCCGCTTTCGCCGTCAGAATTGATCGATCCGCTGAAACTGCTGCTGTCCTTCAGGTAGAGATTGAGTGAAGAGACCTCGTCCACGATCATGTCGCCGTCAATGTTTTGGCTCGAGGCGTTCATTGTCACATGGCCGCCGTTGCTGCCTTCGCTGCCCCAGCCTGCTGCCGCTGCGCGCAGGAATACGCCTTCCGAATCTTCGTTGACAATAGTCGCGCCGGTCAGGTCGATCGCTGCCGTCGTATTGTTGACGAAGAAAATGTCTCCGTTCAGGTTCGTGAGCGTTCCTCCGTTCATGGCAAAAGATGCAAGCCCCTCATCCGCATCGCCCGACATGGACTGGTAGATCATGACTGCCTGATACCACTCGGACTTGTTACTGTTCTTCTTGACATTGCTGGCTGTCAGGTTCACGTTGTTGAGGGTGACTGAGTTTTGTCCCTCTACTACTACGCCCTGGGATGCTGTGGATTCCATCTCCGCATCACTTACGGTGATGTCCGCAGTGGAGTAGATGACCGGGGATCCGGTTCCTTCAGTTGTATAACTTCCGCCGGTCACATTGACGGTTCCGCCGCCTCTGTCGGAGCGAATCGCCGCTGAACTGTTGCCTGTTGTATGGATCAGCAGGTTGCTGGCATTCATTGTGCCGCCTCCGGTGGTCATCAGGCCGCCCGAGCAGTTGCCGCTGGTCTCGATCACGGAGTCGGAAATCGTAAC
>CACZJD010000211.1 GCA_902781325.1 uncultured Lachnospiraceae bacterium | reverse complement strand
GATCTGCTTCACCATCTGGTCGATCTGCGGACCTCTCCCTACGATCTTACGAAAATAAGAGCGGACACGATTGTGGAGGTTCACCGCCTTTCCCACATAGATAATCGCATCCCGCTCATCATGCATGATATATACGCCCGGTTTGGGCGGCAGTTTCTTCAGTTCTTCCTGTACATCGAACATCCTGCTCGTTCACTCACTTCTTGAAAAACCGGTCCACATCCTCCTGCGGCACATCCGTAAACCTGCCTCTGGGGCCGTTCTTTGCCGGCTTCTCTTCCGCTTCTTCCTCCTCAGCGTCGGCTTCGGGCGCGGCCTCGGCAGTCTCAGGCGCCTTGGCAATTTCAGACGCGGCCTCAGCCTTTTCTTCCGCCCTTGCTTCCGCTTCAGCCTTGATCTCGGGGATCGTAGAAGGCATCGCCTCTATTTTGGCGATTTCCTTTCTCTCAGCTTCGATAGCGGACTCGGTGCTGTCCTCGCTCTCCTCGGGCTCCGGAATTCCCTTGGCCTGCCTGTAGAGCTGCATGAACTCCTTGCCGGTGATCGTCTCCTCGCGGATCAGATAATCGGCGATCATGTCCATAGCTTCCATATTCTCGGAGAGAATAGCCTTCGCCTCATTGTAGCATTCTTCCATGATCAGGCGGACTTCCTCATCCACCGCTGCTGCCGTGACATCGCTGCAGTTGAGCACAGCTCTTCCCTCGAGATACTGGCTCTCCACAGTCGCAAGGCCCATCAGGCCGAACTTGCTGCTCATGCCGTACTGGGTGACCATATTGCGGGCGATCGCGGTGGCGCGCTCGATATCGTTGGAGGCGCCTGTCGTAACAGTCTCAAACTTGAGCTCTTCAGCGGCGCGTCCGCCAAGAAGTCCTACGATCATATCGTGCAGCTCTGCCTTGGTATTGAGATATTTCTCCTCTTCAGGCACCTGCATGACATAACCCAGCGCGCCCATAGTTCTGGGAACGATGGTGATCTTCTGCACAGGCTCGGAGTTCTTCTGCACGGCACTGATCAGCGCATGGCCGACCTCGTGATAGGACACGATCCGCCTCTCCTTCTGGCTCATGATCCTGTCCTTCTTCTCCTTGCCGACCAGGACCTGCTCGACTGCCTCGAAGAGATCCTGCTGATTTACGTATTTGCGGTTATTCTTGACCGCGTTGATGGCCGCCTCATTGATCATATTGGCGAGATCGGAACCCACTGCTCCGCTGGTCGCCAGCGCGATCTCCTCCAGATCCACGGTCTCGTCCATCCTGACGTCCTTGGCGTGCACTTTCAAAATAGCGATGCGCCCTTTCAGATCCGGCCTGTCCACAATGATCCGGCGGTCGAAACGGCCGGGACGCAGAAGCGCCTTGTCCAGAATCTCAGGCCTGTTGGTCGCGCCGAGCACGAGGATACCTTTAGCCGGCTCGAAACCGTCCATCTTCCGCCGCCGTACTTGGAATCGCGGCTGCGGCCGATGGCGTCGATCTCATCGATAAAGATGATGCAGGGCGCGTTCTTGTTGGCTTCCTTGAACAGGTCTCGCACACGGGATGCGCCTACGCCTACATACAATTCGATAAAGTCGGAGCCCGTCAGTGAGAAGAAAGGCACGTGCGCCTCACCCGCGACAGCCTTGGCAAGCAGTGTCTTACCTGTTCCGGGAGGGCCCACCAGCAGAGCTCCCTTAGGGAGCTTGGCTCCGATCTTGACGTATTTCCCCGGGTTATGCAGGAAATCCACAACTTCCTGCAGGGATTCCTTGGCCTCATCCTCTCCGGCTACGTCCGCGAATGTGACGCCGGTATCCTTCTGCACATACTCCTTGGCCGTGCTCTTGCCCACGCTTCCCATGAGCCCGCCGCTGCCGGCCCTCCGGAAAATGAAGCCCATAATGATCCACAGAAAAGCAATGGGCAGCACATAGGAAAGCAGGAATGAGATCACCATTCCCGAGCTGTCCGGTATGTACCCGTTGACCGTGACGCCCGCCTCAAGAAGCCGCTGCGTCAGCGCCGTGTTCTCCTCAGTGATGCCCGTGTAGCGGATTGCGTCGGTATCCTTAAGCTTGATCTCCAGGCGGTCCGAGCGCACATTGACCTCCTCGACCTTGTTGTCATTGACCAGCTGTACGAACTCGTTGTAACTGATCCTCGTCGCGCTCTCGGAGCCCATGTTCATCACATAACTGATCACCACCAGCGCGATCACCGTAGCCAGAAGCATGATCATCAGATTCTGACGATTGGGTCCCTTTCCGCTTCCGCCGCGGTTGTCGTCCCCTTCGCCGTTTCCGTCCCGGTTTCCTCTGTTATCCTGGCGGCGCTTGTCATCATAGCGTTCAAGATTGTCTCTCTTTTTCTTCTTATTATCAAAAAGATATCCTAACATTCTCTGATCACTCTTTCTTTCTATTCAAATACTCTGCGCGGGGGCCTTTCCGCCCCTTTTGCAAAAAAAGCGCTATGATTCATATTATATGATGTAGGAATTTTACGCAAGTCTCTGCAAAAAAAGACAGCACAGCCTCCTAAGAGGCCATGCCGTCAATTCAACTCATTTTATTCAAAATATACCGCTAAGTCACTCGATCGCAGGCAGCACATCCTTGATGCCATCCATATAGACGCTCTCGTAATACTCAGCTTTTCCTGTGTCCATATAAGATGTCATCTGCGGATCGATCGGGATCCTGGCGATGACCGGAATGTTCTCCTTAGCCGCGATCTCCTCTACATGGCTGTCACCGAAAATGCGGATCTCTTCACCGCAGTGCGGGCACTTCACATAACTCATGTTCTCAACGATGCCAAGTACCGGCACCTTCATGAGTTTGGCCATGCCCAGCGCCTTCTTGACGATCATGCTGACCAGATCCTGGGGAGTGGTCACCACGATGATGCCGTCGATCGGCAGGGACTGAAATACGGTGAGCGGCACATCGCCGGTTCCCGGAGGCATATCGATGAACATGTAATCCACATAGCCCCAGGCCACATCTGTCCAGAACTGCTTGAGGGCACCTGTGATGACAGGGCTTCTCCAGATGACCGGAGCGTCCTCCTGCTTGGTCAGG
>CACZJD010000210.1 GCA_902781325.1 uncultured Lachnospiraceae bacterium | reverse complement strand
AAAAAATAGGCTCAAATGAACCTTGAAAATCTGTAGATTATGTCAGCTGAAGGCTCTCCGAGGGCTTAGGGCGCTGCCCTAAGAACCCGCAAGGGGATGATCCCCTTGACCCCGATCCCGGGCTCCGCCCGGACCCGTCCTCGCCGGAAGCAGGGAAAGGCGCAGTTGCCCCTTTCCCGCTCGAGAGGATAATCCGTGAACCTTTTGTCAAGGGACTTTGCGCGGCATATCCTCGCGGCTAAGGCCGCTCCGGTATTCCACGGTTCCCTTGACAACGGTTCCGCTCCTCCATTTATGCGGTTTGTTCCTGCATTTCTTTAATGGCTTGTTGGCCCAGGAAGATTAAGAGCTGCCATTTGCCCGGCATGTTATCGCCATTTTTGATAGTATCATCTTCGACCGGTGGCCGGAATTGGTGCAGCTTGTGGGGCCGGAGAAAGTTGTAGTAAGCAACCCAGAGCGCAAGGTCGTAGTTTGCACCGTCATAGTTATCAAACCCGTTCGTGGGGCGGTAGGAAGCCTTGTATGTACGGTTGAGACGTTCAATCATCTGCTTATAAGGACGGAATTTCGTGGAAACGGCATCATCATTTGTCAAGCCGATGACCTGAGTGATCTCGAACTTGAACTTCTCGCCGAATTCATGGAAGAACTGCTGGGCGGCAAGCGGATAGGCGCTGAAGCCGTCGGCGATGAAGCGGAAGTCTTTGGGCAGTTCTTTCAGATGCTGGAAGGCCATGCGCATAGCCATAATGCATGGACCGACTCCGCGGTTATCCGAGACCTGATATCCAATCACAGCACGGGTTGCCGCATTGATGATCAACCAGACATAGCCCTTGATGCCGCGGACTTTGATGTACGTCTCATCGGCAGCAAAGGCGGATCCCTTCTCGTAAGGGTAGGTATCAACAAAAGGTTTGATGCAGATGGCGGCAGTTTTACAGTAGTTGGCGACCATCTGGTGGGATATGGAGATGCCGTGAATGTCCTTCAACGCCTGAGCGGTCTTCCGGAGCGACAGACCGAGGTTGACCCGGTAGGTAAGGCAAAGAGACATGATGTGAGCGTTGTGTTTCGTGAATTTCAGCGAGGAGGCATTCTTCGGCAGGGTGGTGATATCCATTTTGAAGAAGTCGATCGTGAATTCCCGGTAGATGTAATGCAGCTTATATTTGTTTTTGCCGTAATCCTCATCCAGATCTGCTTTGTCAACCTTCTTGAGGTTATGAAGGTAGTAAGGGCACTTGGGATTCACACACTTATGGATGATGAAATGTTTGCGATCTTTCTTACGCGTCAGTGTGTGGGAACAGTAAGGGCATTTAAGGGAAAGCACCCTGGCAAAACGATTCTCATCCGGTGAGAATCGGGTGCCACAGATCTTACACATAAGCTGCCCGGCCTTGCCATTGTTACGGTACAGGTAAGAATGGGGTGCTTTGCAGGCAGGGCATGTGCATGCTTCCGGAATGTCACATGAAGAGCGGCGATGAATAGGTCTGACAGGTCTGCCGTATTTCCAGACATAGTAGCTGTTAAGATCTTTCCAGTCCCAGTCCTGGTGATGATAGATAATTTTGGGAAGCTGATCTATTTTAAACTTCTGGTATTTTAAACTTCTGGTATTTGGGAGAATGGGAATCATCAAAGGCCCACTGTTTGAGTGGAATATATCTGCAGATAAAGTTGATTAACCAGCAGTTTTGTTGATAAAGCAGATGACATAATTGGATAAGATAAAGTATAATGTTCACGAGCATTGTCTCCTTGGTTTATGTGAGTTTGGTCGCTAACATTATACCAAAAAGGGAGGTCAATGCTCTTTTTATTTGAATCTCCCGTAAAATCAAGGTTTTTGAACTATAAAACAGGTAGTATATTTGACACTACCAAAATGAGATAAGGAGAGTAAAAATGAAATCACTTAGAATTGTTGCTATCACAGGTGCTTTAGTTGCTGCATTTGCTCTTGCCGGATGCCAGTCCCATACAACATCCTCTACGAGCTTTGAAGTATCCACATCCACGGAGAGTGGAACAAAGACATATACCTCCACTACCGAGACCAAAGACGGTGTTACCACAACATCTGAGAAGACAGTCGAAACTCCGGCAAAATAAGAACACCGGATGAACTCAAGAATTCAAAAAACATACTGATGATCAGGCGGGGCTGCCGCATATGAAGAAAATTCTTTTATATGCAGCAGTCCCGTTTTTTTCTTCATTACGCATTACTCAATACTCGTGACTGTATTCGTAAAATACGTGGTCAGGATGGCCCTCTTCTTTATCGCGAGCACACTCCCGCGATGAAAAAACTTCGTCAGATCGCAGACTGGCGCAGTGGAAGTCACTTAAAAATACCGGACAAATCTGGCCAAAACCACGATTGATACTACGGTCGAAACTTGCTATTTTCTTTAGCCCTCCGAACAATCTTATCGTACAAATAGATGAAACACAAAAAACAAAAACAAAAACTCACCTGAGGCTGTTGATCCAACAAAAAATACGCACAGCGCAAAGAGAAAAGCGCACAGACAGCCAAACAGGTTTTAAATCAAAATAAGAATAGATGAAATCAAGGGAGAAGAAAATCATGACAAAGAATACAAATAACAATAAGAAGTCCATCGGCATCGTCCTCGCATCCTCCGCTGCAGTCGCAGTCCTTACAGCCGGCCTTATCTTCGGTACCGCAGGGTGCTCCACAAAGCAGGCATCTACAGCGTTCAAGCCTGTAAAGACTGTTTCTGTAGATCAGAACAATACGAAGGCCGCTGAGGCGAAGAAGGCTGAGGAGGCGAAGAAAGCCGCCGATGCGAAGAAGGCCGCTGACGCAAAGAAGGCTGCTGACGCCAAGAAGGCT
>CACZJD010000209.1 GCA_902781325.1 uncultured Lachnospiraceae bacterium | reverse complement strand
CAGTTTGCCCGCTCAGATGCCTGAGTCATCCGGAGCAGGCTCATCACCTTTAATCGAGTAGCGCAAATGAACCCTGCCTGCCCGATTCGGTGACTCCGTCTTCATCTCGTGCTCCTGGCTCGTCGCCTTAACAGAAAGCGGCATCCCGCCCGACGCGGGATGCCGCTTTCTGCCGCCCGGATGACCCATCCGGCATCCTTTCCAGTTTTCTTTTTCTTACTTTGCGTATTTTGTCAGACCGTTCTGACTGATGATCTGCAGCAGGGCCGATGTATATCCGCCTGCCTGCGCATATCCGCCGTTTCCGATGCGGCTGGCATATGTGTAATAATTCCGGCATCCGATCAGGCTCGGGAAATACTTCCGGATATAGGCATTGTATCCCTCCATGCTCTCCGCCTCGCTGCTATATCTTCCTCCGTAGATGCCAAAGAGATTGTTGTGCGGTTTCACGGAACCATAACCTGTCTCCAGGATCGCCTGGGCCACCGTGACTGTTGCAAGGATATTGTTCTTTCTCTGATTGTGTCTTGCCATCTCCCCAATGCGGCTCACAAAGCTGTCGGTCCCGCCGGCATACCTGCACCCGGTGAAAACGCCCTCCTGGTTGAAGACGCAGGAAATGCCATTGACTTTCTTCGTGCATCCGGCATACGCTCGTCCAACTGCTCCTGCCCCTCCCGTCTCAGAGAAGTAGTACTCTTTCCCGCCAATCGTCTGCCAGCCTGTCAGAAGGCTGCCCTTCCGGCTCCCAGAGGTCCTTCCATAATACTTCCGCCCGCCGACATGGATCCAACCGGTTGTCATTCTGTGTTCCTCGCTGTAGTAGTACCATCTGGCCCCGGACTTCACAAAGCCCTGCCGGACAGCGGCTGTCTTCTTTGCGGCTGCCTTCTTCGTTGAAGCGGCCTTCTTTTTCGAGACAGAGTTCTTCTTGGAACCCTTTTTTGAGCCTTTCGCCTTTGTACTTTTTCCGGTATTTTTCTTTTTATTGTTTTTTGAGATCTTTGTCTTCTTTTTTACCGTCTTCTTTTTTACTGACTTCTTTTTAGTCGTCTTTTTCCGGGAAGTCTTCTTTGAGGTTTTCTGATTCTCGGCCGCTGCCGCAAAGGTGACCTGCACCTGATTGAGAGCAGACCATTCCGGCAGACCGGCCAGCGTCATTGCCATCAGGACTGCGGCAGTCAGCGTTCTGACACGGCGGCACCTGTAATGAAGCATTTTCATACTGACCCTCCTTAATCGAATTCACTCGATATGTTACAATACTATTAAGGAATTGTCAATATTCGGTGCCTTTGATGCCGTTTTACCGGTCATATTGCCAGCTTCACAGAACCTTGCTCAGGAAATCCTTCGTCCGCTTCTCCTGCGGGTTGGACAGGACCTCCCGCGGGTCGCCCTGCTCGATAATATAGCCGCCGTCCATGAACAGCAGCCGATCTCCGACCTCCCTTGCAAAGCCCATTTCATGGGTGACCACCACCATGGTCATACCCTCGGAGGCCAGCTCCTTCATAACCTCGAGCACCTCCCCGACCATCTCCGGATCAAGCGCGGACGTCGGCTCATCAAAAAGCATGATGTCCGGGTGCATGCAGAGAGCCCGCGCAATCGCCACTCGCTGCTGCTGTCCACCGGAGAGCTGTCCGGGTAGGCGTGTGCCTTCTCGTCCATGCCGACTTTTTTCAGCATCTGCATGGCGGTCTGTTCCATCCGCTCCTTGTCGTCCTTTTTCAGCTCCAGCGGTGCCATCATCAGGTTCTTCAGAACGTCCATGTGCGGAAAGAGATTGAAATGCTGGAACACCATCCCGATATTCTGGCGGACATGATTGATATCGGTCCGTCTGTCCAGGATATTCTCTCCATCCACTGTAATCTCTCCGCCAGTAGCCGTCTCCAGCCGGTTCAGACATCTGAGAAATGTCGACTTGCCGGATCCCGACGGACCGATCACGACAACGACCTCCCCCTCGTGAACATCGACTGAAATGTCCTTCAGCACCTCCAGCTTCCCGAAGGACTTGCTCGATGACCTTTGCCGCCTTCGACAGGGCAAGGATGATAATCAGGTACATCACCGCGACGATAAACCATGTCTGGAAAGACCTGAACGTATTGGCAACAACATTCTTTGCCGAATTGACCAGCTCTGGGAAACCGATCACGGAAAGGATCGACGTATCCTTCAGTGTGATGATGAACTGGTTGATGATCGTCGGGATCATTGTCCGGATCGCCTGTGGCATCACAACCTTGCGCATCGCCTTTCCATAAGGCAGCCCCAGCGAGCGGGCTGCCTCCATCTGCCCCGGGTCCACCGACTGGATGCCCGCGCGGATAATCTCCGCCATGTAAGCGCCGCAGTTCAGCGACAGGCAGATCGTGCCTGCCGTCAACGCGCTGAGCGTCACATTCTGTCCCATCATATTGTTCAGGAAATAAGGAATGCCAAAGTAGACGAAATAAGCAAGAACAATCATCGGAACGCCACGGATGACATCCACGAACACTGTCTCGATCACATTACAGGCCTTGTTGTGTACCACTGCGAGCAGACCGAAAATCAGGCCGATGATCGATGCAAAAAACAGGCCGGACAATGCCAGAAGCAGCGTCTGTCCCATCGCCCTCAGCAGAAGACTGCCATAGTTACTGAGTATATAAGCCATCAGTCGTATCCTTCCTGTCTTATCAGCACA
>CACZJD010000208.1 GCA_902781325.1 uncultured Lachnospiraceae bacterium | reverse complement strand
ACGGGATCTGAAAGGAGAGTTGCCGATGGCACTGCTCGATCAAATACAAGGACCTAATGACATAAAGAAAATTGCACCGGATGAACTGGACGATCTCGCCGAGGAGATCAGGCGGTTTCTTGTTCGAAAAGTCAGCATGACTGGAGGACATCTCGCCAGCAACTTAGGCGCAGTCGAGCTCACGATGGCGCTTCATCTTACACTTGACCTGCCGCAGGACAAGATCGTATGGGACGTAGGGCACCAGTCTTACACGCACAAAATACTGACGGGACGCAAGGACGGCTTTGACAGGCTTCGCCAGTATGGGGGGATCAGCGGGTTTCCCAAGCGGTCGGAGAGCGATACGGACGTGTTTGATTCCGGACACAGCTCCACATCGATCAGCGCGGCTCTCGGCATGGCGAGAGCGAGAGATATTCTCGGGGAGAAGCGGACGATCGTCGCTGTGATCGGTGACGGAGCGATGACCGGCGGCCTCGCTTATGAAGGACTCAACGACGCCTCCAGGCTTAATTCGAATCTGATCATCATACTGAACGACAATAAAATGTCCATTTCTCCGAATGTGGGAGGAGTGTCAAGTTACCTCAGCGAGATCCGGACTTCAGACGGATATATCCAGTTAAGGGACAGGATCCATGATTCACTCAGTGACACGGTTCCCGGAGTAGTAAAGGGAATCAGCCGCGCGAAGCAGTCTCTCAAGTCGCTGATGGTTCCCGGAATGTACTTTGAGGAGATGGGAATCACTTACCTCGGACCGATCGACGGACACAATATTAAGAGCATTGTGAAATCAATCGAGGACGCCAAGCGCGTCAATAAAGCGGTTCTGATCCATGTCTGCACAAAGAAAGGCAAAGGGTACCTGCCTGCGGAGAGAAAGCCTTCACGCTTCCACGGGACGCCGCCTTTTATTGTCAAAACAGGGATGCCCGCAAGGTCTGAGAAAACAGAGACTTATACAGATGTGTTCTCCACAGAGATCCTCAAGATCGCGGAAGCGGATCCGTCTATGGTGGCGATCACAGCTGCTATGGAGGACGGTGTGGGGCTGCATTCTTTCCATGTCATGCATCCCAAGCGGTTTTTTGATGTGGGTATTGCCGAACAGCATGCGGTAACTTTTGCGGCCGGTCTTGCAGCCGGCGGACTCAAGCCGATTTTTGCCGTTTATTCGACCTTCCTTCAGCGCGCGTACGACCAGATCGTGGAGGACGTATGTCTTCAGCAGCTTCCGGTCGTGTTCGCTGTGGACAGGGCAGGGCTTGTCGGCGCGGACGGAGAGACACACCAGGGGATTTTTGATCTTTCTTATTTTTCGTCGGTGCCCGGAATGACAGTTATGGCGCCAAAGAACGGGCAGGAACTGCGGGATATGCTGAGATTTGCAATGGGTCTCGGGCGTCCGGCGGCGATCCGCTATCCCCGCGGAGCAGCTTTCAAAGGGCTCGAGGGACATCGAGCGCCTATCGAAGAGGGAAAGGCGGAAATGCTGTACGATGAAGGCGGGATCCTTCTCCTTGCAGTCGGCAGCATGGTAAAGACTGCTCTGAAAGTCAGGGAGACGCTTAAGGAGCAGGGATGATCGTGACGATGGAAGAGAATGTGCACAGCGGCGGTTTCGGAGAGCATGTCGCCGCATGGTATGCGGATCAGGATCTGGACGCGGAACTTCTTCAGATCGCCATTCCGGATACCTTTGTCACGCACGGCTCTCCCCAGGAATTATACCGGCTGACCGGGATCGACGCGGATTCGATCGTATCGAAGATCATAAACAGGACAGGAAACTGAAGGCATGGAGGACAATATGAAAAAGATAGCGATATTGGGTTCTACCGGTTCCATCGGACGGCAGACACTGGACGTTGCGAGAGAGCAGAAGGACATCGAAGTTACAGCGCTGTGTGCCAGGAAGAGTGTGGATCTGATAGAATCCCAGATCCGCGAATTCAGGCCCAAGACGGCCGTTATGTGGGACGAAGAGGCCGCCAAAGACCTCAGGATCCGTGTCAAGGACATGGATGTCAAAGTCCTCGCGGGAATGGACGGTATACTGGAAGTGGCGTCTGCGGAGGGGTATGACTATTTTGTCACCGCCATTATGGGTATGGTCGGCGTGCGCCCCACAGT
>CACZJD010000207.1 GCA_902781325.1 uncultured Lachnospiraceae bacterium | reverse complement strand
ATGCAGCGCTGCCATCTCCCGCCTGAAGAGAAAGCGTCCAGGTATGGAGTCCTGCGACACTGTAAGCGGTGGAATCATCGGACTGCGCTTTTACTTTGGCGGATACAGCGGACAGAACCCTGTTCCAGTCGTCCGTGCCCAGCGGGCTGCCGGACATCGTGGTATCCGAAGGGAAGCCTGTGCCGTCCTTCCGTGTGATCTTTACCTGCGCGCGGTCATCCGCAAAGGACAGGACATCCGTCTCGCTCTGAGCCGCCTGCTCCGTCTTCTCCATTGTCTTATCTGCCGCTGCCTCTTCCGTGCTCACGGTCTCCGCAGCTTCTGCGAGGGTTGCACCCTGCTCCGCCGTCCCGCTGCCCTCTGCTGCGGATATCTGATCAGCGCTCTTCTCAGTCCTATTGGCTTCTGCGCCGGACACAGCCGTCACAGCCGCTGAATCCACGGCAGAAACGGAATTTGCATTCATCACGCCCTGATCCGCGGAAGGCGCTGCCAGGGTTTCCTGAGGATCGCTGGAAGGAGCCGCCTCATTTCCCTGTGCATTGGCCTGCTCAACCGCCGCCTGGGATGGAGCCTGCGCACCGCTGCCGCTATTGCCTCCGTTCTCCAGTCCCTGCACGACCTCGCCAGAGACATCCTCAGTCAGCGCGGACGCCGGATTGGCGAGCACCGTCGAGGTAAAGATAACCGCGGCAAGGCTCAACACAAGAAGAGCCTTTTTCGTGTTCCGGTTCTTCCTGTTCTGATTCAGTTTCCCTTGAATTTTGCCATTCAGATCAGTGTTCATCAGTGTTTCGCACTCCCCTCTGATAACCACAACATTCCCGGCAGGAACGCCTGCGGCCTGTTCTTGCAGCCTGTAACGGCCGGGCGGCCATGCCGGTGCCTACCTCACCAGCCCGAAATGACTGAGAGGCCATACCCGCAGCAGGATTCGGCCGACCATCCGGTCCTGCCCGATGCATCCGATCTGCGAGTTTCTTGAATCGATCGAGGTCTCGCGGTGATCCCCCATGAGGAAATACTTGCCGTCCGGAACCTGATAGGGATAGGTGATATCGGTCGTCTGTCCTTTGCTTTTTGAAGTCAGGTACGGCTCGCTCAGCGCGCGGCCGTTGACAATCACATCGCCGGCCTCATTGATATCCACCCAGTCTCCCGGTCCCGCGATCACACGCTTGACCAGTATTTTGTTATTGAAGTAAAAGGCGACCAGCTCGCCCTGGTGCACATGGTTCGTCTTGACGGCGACCACCAGGTCCTTCTCCTCCAGGGTCGGCGCCATCGAGGTGCCGTAAATGCGGAGGATTGGAAGAAACAGGGTCGATACCAGCGCCGCGGCTGCCGCCACCGTGATGATCGTCATCACGATGCTCCGCAGAACCCGGCCTCGCTTTCTGTCTGTGCGCACCCGGACGAGTTCCTGCTCGAGCTGCTCCCGGGACGGCGGATCCTGCATCAGCTGCTGCGTTCTCTCCCGGCGCTTTTTCTGCGCCGGTGTTTCGGCAGCTGCCGCTCCGGTCTTCTCTATGCTGTTGGTAAGTGTTTCTGTCTCGTCCATGCTTTGTCTCTTTTGTCCCTGACAAGTTTAGCTTGGTTGGGACAATTTTTGTCCCGACCAAGCTAAACTTGTCAGGGACAATCCGGGGTGTCTCAACCCCGTGTCACACGCGGATGATTCCGCGCAGTCTGTCGTTTTCCCGTTCCAGCTCCTCGGCACGCTTCTGGAAGCGTTTGCCGGCCGCGACGAGGTCGGCGAAGAATTGTCTGTCTTTCTCGCTGCTCTGCCAGCCCTCCTGATGGAGGCATTCGAGTTCCTGGCGGAGGCTGTCGTTTTCTTCTCTCAGGTGGTCGATCTCCGCGCGGAGGGTTTCTGTCTCCACGGCTGCCTCCTTCGCTCCGGCGAGTTCTTCCTTCAACGCGTCGGCTGTCTGTCCCACCTTCTCCAGATCTGCGCGGCAGGCATCAAGCTCCTGCGTGAGGCGGTCCTTCTCCGACTCCAGCGACTGATTCAGGGCGGTGAGACGATCCGTCTCTCCCCGCCGCTTCTCGTCCGCTTCCGCCTGCTCCAGCAGCAGCTCCAGGAGGTCTTCTCTTGTCAACTTGCGCAGTTCTTTGGGTAGAGATCGTTTCAAATAGGTTTATACAATAACAAGAGTGATAATTACTCTTTACTATTATATATACTGCTATACTGCCTTTACAATACAAGAAACCAACAATGTTTAAATAATGCTTACATTCGTCTAAATTGACTAAACCAGCGAAACTTTATGGGCAAATTGCCTTTAATTTTCAAAATTGCAACACGCGTTGCGCAACTGGAAAGCATACTGACAAACTTATTTGAGGTAAGCCTGTGCTGTTTTGTCATACTTTCTGCTCCATATTTCGTGTTTAAAATTATCTCTCCTCTACAACATCCTGTGTCGGGCGTCTGGATTCGGGCTTCTGCTGATTCTGATACCGGCTTGATCATGATTTATTCTATTTCAGACGCCATCATCTCATGCTTCGCACCAAGTAGTGAATGATTGCCTTCACAAAGAAAACTCCCGCCGGTAAAGGCAGGAGCTTCACAAGATACAAGGTCAGCTCAGTGGCCTCTGTTTCTCAGATAGGCCTTGAGCTTAAAGGCGCAGAAATATGGAAACGTATAGATGTCATTTTCATGCCCGACATTCAGGTTCCCCAGTTTAATGCCATACGAAATATCCGCATGGTTTTTGTTTTGAATCAGCATCGACAGAGATTTTGATCGGCGTCAGCCCTACGTTCTGCCCTCGGCGCTTCATGCTTGGCTGTTTCACGCCGTCTCCGTCCGGTTTGCCTCCGTCTCCTCAATCAGATGATGGTTTAACCACTTTCCTGACCGAAATCTTGCAAAATACAGGATGCCCCGCACGAGCCAGTCGGAGAACATGCCGATCCAGACCGCGATCGGGCCGAAGTGAAAGACGCGGATGAGAACGGTCGT
>CACZJD010000206.1 GCA_902781325.1 uncultured Lachnospiraceae bacterium | reverse complement strand
CGGTTCAGGTCCCATCGTCATCGGGCAGGCGTGTGAATTTGACTATTCCGGCACTCAGGCCTGTAAAGCACTCCGAAGCCTCGGATATGAGATCGTACTTGTCAACTCCAATCCGGCGACTATCATGACAGACCCGGAGATGGCTGACATTACCTATATCGAGCCTCTTAACGTCAGACGTATGGAGCAGATCATTGCAAAAGAACGTCCCGACGCTCTTCTTCCCAATCTCGGAGGTCAGTCCGGCCTCAATTTATGCTCAGAACTATATAAAGAAGGAATTCTAGACAAATATGGCGTTAAAGTCATCGGCGTTCAGGTCGATGCTATTGAGCGCGGTGAAGACAGGATCGAGTTTAAGGAAACAATGAACAGTCTCGGAATTGAGATGGCTCGAAGCGAAGTCGCGTACTCAGTGGAAGAAGCGCTTGGAATTGCCGACGAGCTCGGTTATCCGGTTGTACTTCGCCCTGCATATACAATGGGAGGCGCCGGAGGCGGCCTTGTCTATAACAAAGACGAGCTTCGCACTGTATGTGCGCGCGGTCTTCAGGCCAGCCTGATCCATCAGGTCCTCGTTGAGGAGTCTATCCTTGGATGGGAAGAGCTTGAGCTCGAAATTGTCCGCGACAAGGACAACAATATGATCACCGTCTGCTTTATCGAGAATGTCGATCCGGTCGGTGTACACACAGGCGACTCTTTCTGTACGGCTCCTATGCTCACGATCGACGAGGATCTGCAGAAGAAGCTTCAGGAGCAGTCCTACAAGATCGTCGAACATATCGGCGTTATCGGCGGCACGAACGTACAGTTCGCACATGACCCCAAGACAGGGCGCGTCGTCGTAATCGAGATCAACCCCAGAACATCCCGTTCCTCCGCTCTCGCATCCAAAGCGACCGGTTTCCCGATCGCTCTTGTATCCGCCAAGCTTGCGACAGGCCTTACTCTCAGTGAGCTTCCCTGCGGCAAATACGGCACTCTGGACAAATATGTTCCCGACGGTGACTATGTCGTAGTCAAGTTCGCCCGCTGGGCTTTTGAAAAGTTCAAAGGCGTCAACGACCACCTTGGTACACAGATGCGCGCAGTCGGCGAAGTCATGAGCATTGGCAAAAACTACAAGGAAGCCTTCCAGAAGGCGATCCGTTCTCTCGAGAAAGACCGCTACGGTCTCGGTTTTGTCAAAAACTACAATGAGCTTAGCAAAGAGAAGCTCTTAAAGCTCCTCGTTATCCCTAACAGCGAGCGCTATTTTATCATGTATGAGGCGCTGCGCAAGGGCGCCACTGCCGATGAGATCTTCGCTCTTACAAGTGTTAAGCATTACTTCATCAACCAGATGAAAGAACTCGTAGAGGAAGAGGAAGCCTTGCTTCACTCCCCTCTCACTGCAGAAGCCCTCATCCAGGCCAAGAAGGACGGTTTCTCTGACAAGTATCTCAGCGAGATCCTTGGAATTCCCGAAGAAGAGATCCGCGCAAAGAGAGAAGAGCTCGGCGTTATCGAGACACCGACCGTCCGAAGATCATGATCCTCGGCGGAGGCCCCAACAGGATCGGCCAGGGTATCGAATTCGATTACTGCTGCGTACATGCGGCCAAGTCGCTTCACAGCCTCGGATTCGAGACGATCATCGTCAACTGCAATCCCGAGACCGTCTCGACGGATTACGATACATCGGACAAACTCTATTTTGAGCCCCTGACCCTCGAAGACGTTCTCTCGATCTACAATAAAGAGAAGCCTGTCGGCGTCATCGCCCAGTTCGGCGGCCAGACACCTCTGAACCTTGCGGCAGACCTCAAGGCCAACGGCGTCCGTATTCTCGGCACACAGCCCGAAGTTATCGACCTCGCGGAGGACCGCGATCACTTCCGCGCGATGATGGACAAACTCGGCATTCCCATGCCTGAGTCAGGAATGGCCACAACAGTTGAAGAAGCAACAGAAATTGCCAATTCGATCGGCTATCCCGTAATGGTCCGTCCTTCTTACGTCCTCGGCGGACGTGGAATGGAAGTCGTCTATGATGATGATTCTATGAAAGACTACATGCTCGCGGCTGTCGGCGTTACACCGGACCGTCCGATCCTGATCGACAGATTCCTCAACCACGCTATGGAGTGCGAGGCAGACGCGATCAGCGACGGTGAGCACGCCTATGTTCCCGCCGTCATGGAGCACATTGAGCTCGCAGGCATTCACTCCGGCGACTCCGCATGCATCATTCCTTCCAGACATATCCCGCAGGACAATCTGGAGACCATTAAAGAGTACACCCGCAAGATCGCGGAGGAAATGCATGTCGTCGGCCTCATGAACATGCAGTATGCTATTGAAAACGGAAAGGTATACGTTCTGGAAGCCAATCCCAGAGCATCCCGAACCGTTCCGCTGGTATCCAAGGTCTGCGGAATCCGTATGGTTCCTCTTGCAACCGAGATCATTACCTCCGAGATCACCGGAAGACCTTCTCCCGTGCGCGCCCTCGGAGAGCGGACAATTCCTTACTACGGCGTCAAGGAAGCGGTTATGTTCCAGGAAGTCGATCCGGTACTCGGACCCGAGATGCGCTCTACAGGCGAAGTTCTTGGCATTGCGGACAAGACAGGTGAAGCTTACTTCAAAGCGCAGGAAGCCGCTAATGCTGCGCTTCCCACAGAAGGAACCGTCCTTATCTCCGTCAACAAAAAAGATAAGCCTGAGGTTGCGGAAGTAGCTTCGATCTTCAGTGAATGCGGCTTCAAGATCCTCGCTACCGGAGGCACCTGCGATCTGATCCAGAAAGCAGGCATTCCCGCTGAACGCGTCAAGAAGCTCTACGAGGGACGCCCCAATATCCTTGACCTTATTACTAATGGCAAAATACAGCTCATCGTCAACTCTCCTGTCGGCAAAGACAGTATTCACGACGACAGCTATTTGAGGAAGAACGCCATCAAGGCACGCGTTCCTTATATCACCACGATCGATGCGGCACGCGCGGCAGCTGAGGGAATCCGCTATGTCAAGAAACACGGCGACAGCGAGATCCGCTCACTGCAGGAGTGGCACTCCCTGATCAAATGATCGCATATAAGCAAAAAAAGAGATCGGACATCCGTCCGATCTCTTTTTATTTGTATACACCGGTTAATGCTTTGCACTGTTGATCCTGACCAGCGCTCTGTACAGCCTGGCTTCCGCTTTGACTCTGGAAATCTCATCCAGGTTATCATGCGCAAGTTTCTCTTCCGCTCTCCTCTTAGCTTCCATTGCTCTCGCGACATCAATATCTTCGCCCCATTCCCAGGTCGTGGGGATGAGACGGCAATGATTGTTCATCATCGAAAGCATTCCGCCGATACAAGCGGCTTTTCGCTCAGTTCCATCTTCCATCACTACCGTTGCAGTGCCCATTCCGATGGCAGTCACATAATTCATATGCCTGGCGAGAATGGCAAGATCACCGTGTATGGTGCGCAGTTTGACCCGCTGCACCTCTCCGTCATATTCAAGGCCATCCATAGAGACGACCTGTAACCGGAAGGTTGCCATAGCGTCTTCCTCCCTTCATTTGCGATTGTAATCTTTATTTAGCCTTCTCAAATACATCGTCGATGGTTCCTGCGAACAGGAATGCACTCTCAGGCAGATCGTCGCATTCGCCGTTAAGGATCATGCGGAAGCCGCGAAGTGTCTCCTTGAGCGGTACGTATTTACCGGGCATACCGGTAAACTGTTCCGCAACGGAAAAGCTCTGAGACAGGAAGTTCTGGATCTTTCTTGCTCTGTAAACACTGAGCTTATCCTGGTCGGACAGTTCGTCCATACCCATGATCGCGATGATATCCTGCAGTTCCTTGTAGCGCTGAAGAACCTGCTGTACGCCTCTCGCGACTTCATAGTGCTCCTGCCCTACTACTTCGGGAGAAAGGATACGGCTGGTGGAATCCAGCGGATCCACCGCGGGATAAATACCCTGGGATGCAATATCACGGGAAAGGACCGTGGTGGCATCCAGGTGCGTGAAGGTTGTCGCAGGCGCGGGGTCTGTCAGGTCGTCCGCAGGGACGTAGACAGCCTGAACGGATGTAATGGAACCGCGCTTTGTGGAAGTGATCCTCTCCTGCAGAGCGCCCATTTCTGTCGCCAGGGTAGGCTGGTAACCAACCGCTGAAGGCATACGTCCAAGCAGCGCCGAAACCTCGGAACCGGCCTGTGTAAAACGGAAAATATTGTCGATGAACAGCAGCACGTCCTGATTTTTGACATCGCGGAAGTATTCCGCCATGGTTAGACCGGAAAGTCCCACTCTCATTCTCGCTCCCGGAGGCTCGTTCATCTGGCCGTAGACCAGCGCGGTCTTTCCAAGAACTCCACTCTCTTTCATTTCTCCGTAAAGGTCATTTCCTTCACGGGTTCTCTCTCCGACGCCCGTAAAGACGGA
>CACZJD010000205.1 GCA_902781325.1 uncultured Lachnospiraceae bacterium | reverse complement strand
TCCACATAGCCCCAGGCCACATCTGTCCAGAACTGCTTGAGGGCACCTGTGATGACAGGGCTTCTCCAGATGACCGGAGCGTCCTCCTGCTTGGTCAGGAGGTTCATGGACATCACCTTGATCCCGGTGACTGTGGTCGCGGGATAAAGACATTCCTCTGTGGCGACCAGGTCCGCATAGCCTACTCCGAACATCTTCGGCACGCTGGGACCTGTGATATCCGCGTCGAGGATCGCTGTCTGGTAGCCGTTTCTTCTGGCCCAGAGCGCGCTCATCGCTGTTACGGAAGACTTTCCTACTCCTCCCTTGCCGCTGACAACGGCGATCACCTTATTAACATGGCTTCCTTTATTGGCCTCGATATGGAAATCCGGCGGCGTAGGCGGCTTCGGTGCTCCGTTATTATTCTGTGCACTCATGATTGGGTTCCTCCATTCTTGTCAAAATATAGTGTTCTGCGCTCAAAACCTGTTATAGTATTAAGGAGGGGCAGCATCTGTCCCTGATAATAGGTTTGTCCTGCTCGGGTTTTTGCCCCGCATGTCTAATAATAATAGAAACTTCACTGTTTGAAAAGTAGCAGTAAGGTTCTGTTCTCGAAAGGAAACACAAGATATGGAAGATCTCAATATCGCCCTTTTAATCGACTCGGACAACGTCAGTCCGCGCTATATCTCGGGCATCTTAAGTGAATTGTCAAAATATGGAAAGATCACGATCCGCCGCATGTACGGCGACTGGTCCCAGGACCGCCTCCACTCCTGGATGAGGTGCTCTTCCCGCTTCTCTCTGACCCCCGTCATGCAGCCCAACAACACTCCCGGCAAAAACGCCTCCGATATCGGCCTGATCATCGACGCGATGGACATCCTCTACACCGGCGATGTGCAGGGATTCTGCCTCGTATCCAGCGACGGCGATTTCAATAAACTGGCCACCAGACTGCGCGAGGCCGGCAAATTCGTAATAGGAATGGGCGAGAAGAAGACGCCTGAGTCCTTCCGCGCTTCCTGCGAGCGTTTCATATTCCTCGACATCATCGACGCGGGAGATTCCGGAAGCCAGCGCGCGGGCGCGGATTCCTATGGTTCCTATTCCCAGGTTTACTCCGCCGAAGCCTCTTCCGGCAGTTCAGCCGAAGCCTCCGGGCGCAGCGCATCTGCTCAGACCGCTCCAAGAAGAAAAAGAGCCGCGGTCTCTGAGTCCGCGGCATCTTATAAAGCATCGCCTGCGCCGGCCAGGGTCCTGGAGGAGTCTGAGGCCGATCAGGATTTTGACAGCGATTCCGAGGCGTCCTTCACCGACAAGGCCACGATCGAGGCGGCCATTGTCAGCATCATTACAGACAACAACGCGGAGGGCAAGGAGACCGGCCTCGGCGAGATCGGCTCCCGTCTGGTCAAGATCTTCCCCGATTTCGACGTCCGCAACTATCACTACAGCAAACTCTCCGAGTACCTCAAGGACTTCCCGTCCCTGAAGGTGGAGAACCGCGACAACGCGGTCTGGGTCTCCCTCAACAGTTCCCCCGACAGCGAGATCGAGCAGCAGATCCTGCGCATCTTTAAAAAGCATGACACCGATGATATGTATCTCGCCACACTCAAAAAGGAACTCCTCGAACTCAACCCCAACCTGGAAGCCAGTATCCGCCGGAGCGGCGTGACAAGATTCTCCGTATATCTCAACCGCATGATCGGTTCTGTGGAGGTCAACGGAAGACATGTCCTTCTTCGGAAATGACCTTGCGCTCCACGAGGGCAGGATCAACATTCCTCACGCTCATGACGTGGTCCGCGCCGGGCACCACCATGCACATCTTCTCGCAGGAAGCCGCCTCGAACAGCTTGTGCATCATGCTGCAGGGGATGAATTTGTCCGCCTCGCCGTGGATGAACAGCGTAGGTGTGACTGAGCGCTTCACCGCCTCGATGGGCGCCGCGTCATTGAGGTCATAGCCGGCCCGCACCTTGCCGATCTGGCGCAGGATAGGCAGCAGGATATCCGTCCAGCGCCGTGCTGAATCCGGCGTCCTCTATACATGCCTTGACATTGGAGGGAAGCTTTTCTCCCGTGGCCATCATGATAGTGGCCGCTCCCATGGAAATGCCGTGCAGTATGATCACCGCGTCGGGGTCGATCCCCAGGATCCTGTCGATCCAGGTGATGAGATCAAGCCTGTCGTGATAGCCGTATCCGACATAAGTTCCTTCGCTCTTGCCGTGCCCGCGAAGATCCGGCAGCACAACGTTCATGCCGTACAGATCGTGGTAAACTCTCGCGAACTGTCCTACGCTCTCAGAGGTGTCCGCATAGCCGTGCACGCAGATCGCATAGCGGTGATCGCCTCCGTCGACCGGAGTAGGGATGAAATTGGCGTGAATGCGAAGGCCGTCTTCAGCTTTTTCATACCAGTCGCGCCTCTCAGGGTGGGTATTCATCCATATGCGGCCCTTTGTGTAAGGCAATTCATCGGGTTCTTCGTCCCTGCCGGGATCGTGCTTTACAGGCTTCATCGAAAAGTCGTAAAAATAGTTCGCGATTCCGACCATCGTGCCGGCACCGGCCCACAGTCCTGTCTCTGCCACGAATCCAACCGCCTCGCGCAGAGCGGACTTCTTCTTCATCAGCCATTTCACTTCTTTTTTCGATACCTTCTTACTCTTCATTGCGTAAAGTCCCTTCACCTGCCTGTCACGGCAGCTTCATACAAACCGTCACCATAAACTCCGTGCCTTCGCCTCTGCGGCTTCGGACTCTCACATTTCCGCCCATGATACTGACGATCTCCCGCGCGATATAAAGCCCTGCGCGGAGCGGGTCATCCTTCTCGTCCTTCATCTC
>CACZJD010000204.1 GCA_902781325.1 uncultured Lachnospiraceae bacterium | reverse complement strand
TGTCCAAGAAGGAGAGAAGACTCCAGAGGCAGAAGGAAGCTGAGGAGAGAAATAAAGCGAAGATCACCGTCTGATCATAGTAAACTGACCGAGGGAACGGATGGAGCGTCCGTTCCCTCGATTTTTCGCGTATTAGTGATGGAGAGAGTCTTGAAGGATAAGAAGTGGATCGTAACTGCCAAGAGGGCGGATTTTAACAAAATAGCACAGGCCTGCGGGATCTCTCCCGTGCTTGCGCGCCTGATCCGGAACCGGGATGTGATCGGGGCAGAGGCCACGGAGAAGTTCCTCAGGGGTACGCTGAAAGATCTTCATGATCCGGCACTGCTGCCTGATGCTGATAAGGCTGTCGATATTTTGGGGCAGAAGCGCAGAGAAGGTAAACTGATCCGGATCATCGGGGACTACGATGTGGACGGGATCTGTTCTTCTTTTATTCTCTGGTACACGCTGCGCAGCTTCGGGATCGAGGCGGACGCGAAGCTTCCGGAGAGGGTCCGGGACGGATACGGCATCAATGAGCGGCTTGTAAGAGAGGCGGCGGAGGATGGCGTCGACACGATCCTGACTTGCGATAACGGCATTGCGGCAGTACAGGCTCTGCAGACCGCGAAAGATCTGGGTATGACAGTTATTGTGACGGACCACCACGAAGTGCCCTTCAAACTGCAGGAGGACGGCAGCCGGGAGTATCTGCTTCCGCCGGCCGACGCGGTGGTGGACCCGAAGATCCCGGAGAGCGTAACGGGAGGCTCATCCTATCCCTTTCCCGATATATGCGGCGCTGTGGTAGCCTTTAAGATCTGCCTGCTGCTCGCGGAAAGACTGACGGGCAGGGTTGACAGCGAAGAGTTCAGGGAATTGAGGCGCTATCTGATCCCTTTCGCAGGCATCGCCACAGTCTGCGATGTAATGCCGCTCAGAGATGAGAACAGGGTCATCGTCAGAGAAGGGCTGGGAGAGGCTTCTTTTTCGGATAATATCGGACTGCAGGCGCTGATCAGAGTGACCGGCCTCGCGCAGACGCCTTTGACCTGCTATCACGCGGGATTTGTGCTCGGCCCCTGTCTCAATGCGACGGGAAGGCTGGACACTGCATTCAGGGGACTGGAATTGTTTATGGAGAGTGATCCGGGCAGCGCGCTCAGGAACGCGCAGCAGCTCAAGGATCTCAATGACAGCAGAAAGAGCATGACTGCCGAGGAAACGGACGCAGCTAAAACATTGATCGAGACCGAACATATGCAGGACAGGCGCGTTCTGGTCATTCTTCTTCGCGGCTGCCACGAATCCCTGGCAGGGATCATTGCCGGCAGGATCAAGGAGAGCATGCACAGACCGGCTTTTGTCCTGACAGACGCAGGGGAAGGCGTGCTGAAGGGATCGGGGCGCTCCATCGAGAGCTACGACATGTACGCGGAGATGAACGCCTGCGAGGATCTGTTCATCAAGTACGGCGGTCATAAGATGGCCGGAGGACTCACGATGAAGGAAGAGAACTTCGACGAGTTCAGCCGCAGAATTGAGATGAACTGCTCGCTCACGAAAGAGCAACTGCAGGAAGTGGTGCGGGTGGATATGGAATTGCCGCCAAGGTTTCTGGGAACAGAGCTGACCAGGGAACTGGCGATGCTGGAGCCCTGCGGCACAGACAATCCAAGGCCTCTTTTCGTCACAAGGAAGATCAGGCTTTTGTCAGCCAGAGTGCTGGGCAGAAACAGAAATGTGGTAAGGCTCGGCGCGCAGGATGACACGGGCGCAAGGATCGACCTGATCCGGTTCGGGGACGCGGCGGAATTTGAGCAGAGCATTGAGGAAACTGTCGGAAGAGGAGCCCTTGAGGGGCTTTTCAGAGGCGCCGGAAATGTTACAATAGATATGGTATACAATAGATATGGTATATTACCCTGACATCAATGTCTGGAACGGCAGAGAGAGCATGCAGTACATTGTGAAGGACTACAGGATACACAGTTAGGAGACAGCATATGAAGATCGCGGAACTGATCGGCAAACTGGATTATCATTTCAATACTTTGGCAGGAGAAGTGATCATGGATCACGACAGGAAACGGGCTTTGCGCGGGACCGAAGTGAGCGGGATCGTCAACGACTCTCGAAAGATCACGAAGGACTGCCTGTTCTTCTGTATCGTCGGAGCGGTCAGGGATGGCCATGAGTTTGCCAGGCAGGCCCTGATGGACGGAGCGGCCGCGCTGGTAGTGCAGAAAGACCTTGACCTGTCCGACCTTACGGGGAAGACTCCTGTGAAGGATCCGGTCATCATCAGAGTACAGGACACAAGATACGCAATGGCGTACATAGCTGCCGCTTATTACGGAAATCCGGCTTCCCGGATGAAGATCATCGGCGTCACCGGAACCAAGGGCAAGACAACTACGACCTATATGGTGCTATATGGTGAAGTCGATCCTGGAGGCGGCGGGCTTTAAGGTGGGCCTGATCGGCACCATTGAGATACTCTACGGGGATGTCAGGATCCCGGCGCACAACACTACGCCGGAGTCCACAGTTCTGCAGAAGACCTTCCGCGATATGGCGGACGCGGGCATGCAGGCAGTGGTCATGGAGGTGTCCTCCCAGGCGCTCATGCTGCACAGGACCCAGGGATTCTTATTCGACCTCGGCATTTTCACGAATCTGTCGCCCGATCATATCGGTCCCAACGAGCACAAAGATTTCGACGACTACCTGCAGTGCAAGAGCCTTCTCTTCCGCCAGTGCAGGGTAGGTATCTTCAATGCGGACGACAAATATTATAAGAAGGTCATGGACGGCCACACCTGCAGCGTAGAGACTTACGGGCTGAGCCCTGAGGCAGATCTGCACGCGGAGAACCTGCAGCTTATCAAAAAGCCGGGAGAACTGGGCGTCGAATTCGACGTGAAGGGCCTAATGGACTTCCATGCGGAGGTGCCGGCTCCCGGACGCTTCAGCGTCTATAACGCGCTGTGCGCGATCGCTGTATGCAGGCACTTTAATGTCACACCGGAGGATGTCCGGAAGGCGCTTCTGAAGGTACACGTCAGAGGCCGTATTGAGATGGTGAAGGTCAGCGATGATTTTACTCTCATGATCGACTACGCGCACAACGCGATGGCTCTTGAGAGCCTTCTTGCGACGCTCCGCGAATATGAGCCCCACAGGCTTGTGTGCCTGTTCGGCTGCGGCGGCAACCGCTCGAAACTGCGCCGCTTCGAAATGGGTGAAGTGAGCGGAAAGCTTGCGGAACTGAGCATCATCACATCGGACAACCCCAGGGACGAGGAGCCGATGGCCATTATTGAGGATATAGTTACGGGTATCTCCCGCACTGATGGAAAATATGTGACGATCCCCGACAGAAAAGAAGCGATCCGTTATGCGATCCGCAACGGGGAGCCTGGGGACATAGTCGTTCTGGCAGGTAAGGGACACGAGGATTATCAGGAGATCAAGGGTCACAAGTATCCCATGGACGAGAGAGTCCTGATCAGGGAGATCCTTGAGGAAGGCTGAGGAGAGAGACGAAGAGGATTTGAGCAGATACGCGGAGATCATCATTGACATCGCCTATAACAAGCTGGACAGACCGTTCACGTACAGGGTTCCCGAGAGAATGCAGGATGTGCTGCAGCCCGGGAGCCTTGTTATAGTGCCATTCGGCAAAGCGGACGTGATGCGAAAGGGCTATGTCATTGCCCTCAAGGACGAATGCGGTCTGGACCCGGAGAAGGTGAAGGAGATCGCGGAGCTGCCGGTCAATGACAGCGGATACAGCGAGGACGACGACGGAGCGACGGCGATCGCGCTGGCCGCCTGGATGAAGCGCCGTTACGGTTCCACAATGGCTGCGGCATTGAAGACCGTGCTGACGTCAAGAAAACCCGGAAAACCTGTCAGGACCAGAGAGATTGAGCTGATCCTCCCCCGGGAGGAGGCGGAGAAGCAGCTCGAAGTCTATATCAGAAAGCATCAGGTCGCGAGGGAGCGGCTCCTCCGGGAACTTATGGAAGTCCCAAGGCAGCCCTACAGCCTGATCACGGGCAAACTTCATATCACAGCCCCTGTGATCAGAGCGATGTCTTTGGCCGGGGTGATAAAAGTCACAGAGGAGGAGTCCTTCCGCAATCCTGTCCTGTTTGATAAAGCGGATGAGGCATAGTGGACGGCGTTCTGGCTGACTTTGACGCGGGAAAGAGCACGGTGAGCCTGATCCATGGCATTACCGGAAGCGGCAAGACAGAGGTCTATATTTCTATCATCAAGGGGATCATCGATCGCGGAAGGAAAGCGATCATGCTCATTCCCGAGATCGCCCTGACTTACCAGACGCTGCTGAGGTTCTATCGCTATTTTGGCGAGAGGGTTTCGGTGATGAACTCGTCGCTCTCCGACAGCGAGAAAGCGGACCAGTGGGAGCGCGCCCGTAGAGGTGAGATCGATGTGATCATCGGCCCCAGGAGTGCTCTGTTCACCCCTTTCGCGCAGCTCGGCGTCATCGTGATCGACGAAGAGCACGAGGGCAGTTATAAAAATGAATCGATGCCAAAATATCACACGAGGGAAGTCGCTGAAGAGCTGGCAAGGCTCAAGAACGCCTGTGTAGTGCTGGGAAGCGCGACGCCGTCCCTTGAATCCTATTACAGAGCGCAGGACGGCACATACAGGCTCTACACTCTTACGGAAAGACTGACGGGAGGCACGCTCCCGACTGTGGAGATCGCCGATCTGCGGCAGGAACTCAGAAACGGAAACCGATCGATCTTGTCGGAGCGGCTGCAGCAGCTTCTTGAAGACCGTCTCGAGCGGGGAGAGCAGTCCATTCTCTTTCTCAACCGGCGCGGTGTGGCGGGGTTCGTCTCCTGCAGGTCATGCGGATCGGTCATCAAGTGCCCGCACTGCGATATCTCGCTTTCCCTGCAC
>CACZJD010000203.1 GCA_902781325.1 uncultured Lachnospiraceae bacterium | reverse complement strand
AACATCAGAGGTGATCGAATCCTTTTCCCTTCCTCCGCTGGCTTCCTCACCTCTTCCGAGGCGGATAAAGGCACCCAGAGTAATATCTCTTGCACAGTAGGCGAGCGCAGGTTCACAGACCAAAGAGGCGCGGAGCTTTGTCAGCTCTCCTTCCTTCTTGTCCGGATATGTCTTGTAAAGGAACTCGCTCGAGATCATCTCCAGAACGGCGTCCCCCAAAAATTCGATCCTCTCATAGTCCTTCAGGGTCTGTATCTTCTGTTCATTTGCAAAAGAAGTATGGGTAAGGGCGCACTCAAGAAGATACCGGTCTGTAAACCTGTACCCGATCCGCTCTCCGATCCGCTCTTCCAGCACTTCCAGTGGTGCCTGTATCATAATATCCTTTCATAACGGTGCGTTGCGGCCGTTTTCTTTATTTTATTCCTCAGTAGCGTTCTTGATCAGTTCCAGTGCCTGTCCGACAGTCGTTACTTTGGATGCGACATCAGAATCAACGGTGACGTCAAACTCTTCCTCGATCCCCATGATGATCTGCGCAACGTCCAGAGAGTCTGCGCCAAGGTCATCAACAAAAGTGGTATCGAGCGTGATCTCGCTCTCATCCACGCCCAGCACTTCAACGATGATTGAACATAATTTCTTGAATTCCATATCCATAACTGTTCTCCTCCTCTTGTATTAGTCTTGCGCTTTCTTCGGTTTCTCCAGTCCCATCTTTTCAACGAACTGGCCGTTTATATTCTTTTTCCTGAACACAAAGCACTGTTCAATGGCATTCTGTATTTCAACTGCTTCCGCGTTTCCGTGCGTCTTGACCACAAGTCCTTTGAGGCCCAGCATAGGGGCTCCGCCGTAGGATGTGATATCAAACTCCTTGAGCATTCCCTTGAGCGCTGGTTTGATCAGCAGTGCGCCGATTTTAGAACGAAGCGAAGACATCAGTGCGTCTTTGATCTTGTGGATCAGCGTGGAAGCCAGCCCCTCATAAAGCTTTAAGATCACGTTGCCGGCAAAGGCGTCGCAGACCACGACATCTGCCTGACCGGCAGGAATATCCCTGGCTTCAATATTGCCGATAAAATTGATCCCTTCACACTCCTTCAGCAGAGGATAAGTCTCTTTTACCAGGGCATTGCCCTTCTCCTCCTCCGCGCCGACATTGACAAGGGCGACGCGGGGATTCTCGATCCCTGTCATATTCAGGACCGGTCCCTTTGCCGTCGGCATCAGGGGCGCAAGCGGCGGGCGCTCGATTCCGCGGATCCTGCCTACCAGAAGCTGTCCGCCCGCAAGAGTGGCTCCGGTACTGCCTGCCGTCACAAAGGCATCGCATGTCCCCTCTTTGACCAGTTTCAGACCTCTTACGATCGAGGAATCCTTCTTCGTGCGGATGGCATTGACCGGCGGCTCCGCCATCTCAATGATCTCACGGGCATCCAGAATCTCCAGTCTGTCCGCAGGATATGTATATTTTGAAAGTTCTGAACGAATGACCTCTTCCTGTCCTACAAGCGTCACATGGAGGCTTTTTCTCTTCTCCAGCGCCTGCACGGCGCCCTTGACCGGCTCTACAGGTGCCAGGTCTCCACCCATTGCGTCCACTGCTACTCTTACATATTTATCACTCATCTTAATCCACATTCCGGAGCGCCATGCGCGATGGTGCGAAGAGAAATCAGCGAATACGGTTTCTCTTCTGCCATCACGGCTATTTGTGGCGCTCCGGCACAAACAGCCATGTAAAAAATCAGCACATCGGTGTGATTTTTCATCCTTGTGACCATGGGCAGCTGCCCGCAAACATGTATGATGAAAACAATGCTTTGCAGCAGCCAGTATCTATAAAATAATATACTATCCGGATTCCCATATTGCAAGTAGACCAGTAACGACCAGTTACGGGGCTTCTTCACAGTTTTTTGTGATGTAAACTCCAAAGACTACAGCCCGCATTAGGTCGGCCGCTGCAATATTTTCATAAAAAAAGCCTCCCATTGCTCTTCAGCAACGGGAGGCCTGCCATAAATCTGTTAAATTCCGTTTTTATTCAAACTATTGCGGATTTTAGCGGGACGCAAAGATCCAAGATCAGTTTTCGACCTGGATGATCTCCTTCTTATTGTAGGAGCCGCACTTTGCGCAAACCCTGTGAGGAACCATAAGGGCGCCGCACTTGCTGCACTTAACCAGAGTGGGAGCTGTCATTTTCCAGTTAGCTCTCCTCTTATCTCTGTGGCTTTTCGAAGATTTATTTTTAGGGCAGATCGACATGATTAACACCTCCTTCTTTCAAAGAATCACACGAAGCCTATTATATGGAGGCCGGCTGGTTTTGTCAACCACTTTTTCTTTACAGAGACGAATTATTTTTCTTTACGGAAACGAATAATTTTCCATGATGTCAGCTTCAAAAGGTGATTGTACCAAGCCCGTCCCGTCAAACCGCCCCCGCTTCTCAAGGCCTTATGCTTTCACGAAGAAAGGCGCGTACTTGGCTGCCAGCAGAATGGCCTCTGCCATGCTGATCTCGCTCACGATGCCCTTGCCGGCAATGTCAAAGGCTGTACCATGATCCACAGAAGTTCTGAGGATAGGCATGCCGTTGGTGATGGAAATGGTACGGTCAAAATCGAGGGTCTTGGTCGCGATGTGGCCCTGATCATGATAGAGGGAGAGCACGCTGTTGTAGCGTCCCAGTGCCGCCTGATGGAAGACCGAATCCGCGCCGATCGGGCCGGCCACGGGATAACCTTCCGCTTTGAGTTCCTCGACAGCAGGCGTGATCTCATTGACTTCCTCCCAGCCGAAGAGACCATGCTCACCACAGTGGGGATTCAGACCGGCAACCGCCATGGTTCCCTCCGTGACGCCAAGACGCCTGAGCGCTGCAAGACTTTCCTTCACGCAGGCCTTGATATTTTCCTTTGTGATATCGTCCAGCATATCCCTGAGGGATTTGTGGCGGGTGAGGAAAAAGACACGAAGGCCGTTGGTCTCAAACATAGTCAGCGGATCGGGTGTATTGGTCAGGGCTCCGAAGATCTCTGTATGGCCGATGAAGGGGACTTCCGCCGCGTGCAGGGCTTCCTTATTGATGGGAGTCGTCGCGACTGCGTCCGCCTCGCCGCTCATGGCAAGCTCGATACTCTTCTTAATATAGGCAAAGGCGGCCTTTCCGCACATAGCCTGGACAAGGCCGTAGGA
>CACZJD010000202.1 GCA_902781325.1 uncultured Lachnospiraceae bacterium | reverse complement strand
TGAACAAACCGTGTGCGGACCGTAAAATAGATGCCGCTTCCGGCAAGCAGGTAGATCAGAAGCCAAGTGTACAGCACATCGTCGATTTGAGTGAGAACTCTCGCAAGATCCATGAACATCCCCCTTTATAAAACACAAATATCTGTATTTTTTGACTTTTTAATACTATCATAAGTATATAAAAAGTGGAAACAAACATTTGTCTTTAGACGGAGGACAGACGGCAATGAGAGCGGGTGGAAAAGAGACAGAACAGATTAAGGCAGCGGTTTCGGTCGTCTGTATCGGACAGGCAGTTGTAGACTGCATAACAAGAGGTGTGGAAGGAGATCCCCTGGGAATGGGGAAGACGCGCGCGCAGAGCATTACGCTCAACCTGGGAGGAGACGCAGTCAACGAATCCTTCGTGCTCTCCTCTATGGGACGAAGAGCAGCACTTGTGTGCGCGGTCGGAGATGACCTGGCAGGGAGATTTGTTGCCAATGAGGCGGCCCGAAGAGGACTGGAGACAGAGGGAGTGACAATTGTGCGCGGGCTGGTGACGCCAGTGGCGAACATGTTCGTCAAACTGGACGGGAGCCGCAGCTCGGTCACAAGCGCCGCTTCGCTTCTGCCGGGATATACGCCGGATCCGGAATGCGTGCGCTCCTTCGTGAAGAACGGGGCCAAAATAGTGTCCTTTGCAAGTTTATTCCGGGCGCCGCTTGACCAGCCGGATGTCGTGTGCAGCCTGGTGCGGGCGGCTCATGAGAGCGGCGCGATTGTCTGCGCGGATACCAAAATACCGACTTTCCGCAGTATGTCCCTGTGCGACCTTGAGCCGGTGCTGCCTATGATAGACTACTTTTTCCCGAACGATACGGAAGCCGCTTTTTTGACCGGCATTGACGGGAACTTTGAAGAAATGGCCGGGGTGCTGATAGATAAAGGAATACGCCATGTGGTGATCAAAGCCGGAGAACAGGGAATATTCGCGGCGGACGCTGAGAGCGGAGAGCGCTTTATGCTTCCTGCACTGAAAGTCCCTGTGGTGGACACAACGGGTGCCGGAGATAATCTGGTCGCGGGATTCATGGACGGGCTGCTCCGCGGAGCGGACTTCAGGGGGTGCTGCGAGGCGGGACTTGAGGCGGCAGCTCTGAGTATTCAGCATCTGGGAGCGACAATATGAAATAACAATCGGATGAATAAAGCCGCGCCCGGACAGGCGCGGCTGTTTCTTCAGATTCCCAGCTCAAACGTAAGCTGCGGTTTCATGGGATTGTAGTCCTGCATTTCAAAGTCATCGATCGTGATATCTTCAAAACGGCAGCCTTTTTCCTTGTTAAGAACGAGGACAGGATGCTGCGAATCATCTGCCATGACATCTGCGCGGCGCAGCATTTCCTGCGCGTTGTCCATGTGGCGGTCATAGATCTGTTCGTTGGCTACGAAATGTGTGAACACGCCGGGCTCATAGCCGGTCACTTTCGCGATCATCATAAGAAGCGCGGCGTACTGGATCTCGTTGATACCGCCCGCGCCGGAGGCTGTGAGCATATCGCCGCTGCGCTGGATCATGCTCATGTCGAGGTATTCTCCGCGGACATTCCACATGGTCAGGAAAGCGCAGGGAGCGAGACCTTTGGTCTCGTGAAGATCAGTTTCCTGCCAGAGGGAGACTACTTTTCTTCTGCCGTAAGGATCTTTTTTGATATCATTGATCAGATTATGGATCAGGTCATAGCGCTTAACAGTGGCGCCGTAGCGCTGTCCGATCGTACCGTCGCCGATATCCCACGGATCCCACCAGGTGACGCCCAGTTCCCTCATCTCTGAGAGGACATTTGTCGGATGCTGATAGATCGTGAAGATCTCGCGGATGCCGGTTTTCCAGGCCTGACGGCGCAGCGTGCAGATGGGGAACTCGCCTTTGCTCAAGTCATATTTACGCATCACATGGTTGACGCTGATGGTGTAGGCGGGAGTTCCGTCCTCATATCTGGGGCGGGGATTGACATCTCTATAGCCGTTATCGAGAATATTGCGGATGTCCTGTACAAGGAGCTTGTCTGCTTTGGTCATA
>CACZJD010000201.1 GCA_902781325.1 uncultured Lachnospiraceae bacterium | reverse complement strand
TCACCGATGATATTTCTCAGTGTCGTAGCTGTCAGGTTCTCGATAGCCATGATCGGATTCTCGACGCCGTATGTGAAGAGCTTCGCGTCCGTGATCTGGAAGAACACGATGGAGTCGATCTGCATTGTAACGTTATCCTTCGTGATAACGGGCTGGGGCGGGAAGTCCACTACCTGCTCCTTGAGGTTGACTCTTCTTGCGACTCTCTCGATGAAAGGGATCTTGAAGTGAAGACCTACGCCCCATGTGGCGCTGTATGCGCCGAGACGCTCAATGACATAGGCATGTGCCTGAGGCACGATCTTGATGCAGGATACTGCGATGATGAGCAGAATGATGATCAATACAGCAATTGCGATAATTCCGGGCATTTTATTTACCTCATTTCTTTCTGGTTAGTAACTATGTTTCCTGGCGCTAAGCTATGATCCGCTTACGCCTCAGATGCTTCTGCGCTGTCGATTCTCTTTCCGACGATCAGCTTCACGCCCTCGATGGAACGGACCATGACAATCTCGTCCTTCTCAATGACGTGCTCCGGATTGACGCTCCTGGCGCTCCACTCCTGTCCGTTGACCTGAACAGTTCCTGTGCTCCGCAGGTTGTCGATCTTCTCCGTGACGACGGCTTCCCGTCCGATCAGGCTGTCCGCGTTTGTGGCGACTGTCCCCTTTTTCAGCATCTTTACTGCCATGGGTCTGGTCAGCAGCAACAGAACGGCGGAACCCGCTATGAACAATACTACCTGCAGCCACACCGGTCCGCCCGCTATCGCGCACAACAGGGCGATCAGGGCACCACCTGCAAACCAGATCGTTGTCAGCGCCGAGGTCGCAAACTCAACAAGCAGAAGAAGCGCTATGGCGATCAGCCAGAATTGTGTCATACTCAATGACATATTCAATACCTCCTTCGACATTTTCAAATGGTTCTGCAGTATATTACGGATTTGGCCAGCACTTCTTACCTTGTGCTGAACAGTTACAATATAGCATAGAAAAACAAACTTTTAAATCACTTTCGTGCGGTGCCTTACGCAAGCGGTATACAAATTATACCGTCTTCTCAGCTCTTTCTTCTCTGCCTTGCGGCTTCAAACAACAGGATTCCCGCTGCCATAGCCGCATTCAGAGACTCGATGCTGCCCTGCATCGGGATGTGTACTCTCCCGCTTGCCGCGTCCGCCGCTTCCTCTGTCAGTCCGTTTCCCTCATTCCCGATCAAAAAAGCACAGGGCTTCCTGCAGTCAGCCTCATCGTAAGGTCTGCTGGCCCGCAGATGGGCAGCGTAGACCGTGATACCGTCTTCCTCTCTGAGCCGCCTGATCTCACCGATCAAATCGTCTGTATATAGAAACGGCACCCTGAAGATCGCGCTCATTGTGGCTCTCACAGTCTTGGGATTGAACAGGTCCACCGTGTCACGGCTCATCAGGACTCCGGTCACTCCCGCCGCCTCAGCGGTCCTCATCATCGTCCCCAGATTTCCGGGATCCTGGATGTTCTCGAGGAGCAGAAGAAGAGGGGTCTGACCCCTCAGGTCCTCTCTTTTGTAGGATGGCATTTTCGCCACGCAGAGAACCCCCTGCGGCGTATCCGTGTCGGAGATCTTCCGCATGATCTCGGGCGTGACGACCGTACAGCCCTCGGGCGCTGCCCCTCCCAGTTTCTCACTCAGGAACTCTTCTGTCATATAGATTTCTTTAAGGTACTCCCTCGGAGTATCCGTATAGAGGCGCTCCCCCTCAATGATGAATACGCCCTCTTCTCTTCTTAATTTTGCTTTTTTGCCCAAGGCCGTCAGTCTTTTGACCCGCGGATTGGAAGCTGAAGTGATCTTCTCTGTCATATAAAACTCCCGCAATTTGAAAGGCCGGACGATTTAATCGCCCGGCCTTAGTGGTTACAGTTGATCTGAACGGTCATCACAGATGCTGACTGATCTGGTACTCGTACTCCGAAATATTCTTGGTCATGGAGATCCACAAACTGGCCGTTTCTGTAGCAGACGACCCTGTTTGTCTTTCCCTGTACCAGAATATCTGCCGCGTACGCGCCCATGACAGATGCATAGTAGCGGTCTTTACAGGTAGGTGAGCCGCCGCGCTGCATATAGCCCAGGATCGTCGCACGGGTCTCAATGCCTGTCGCAGCCTCGATCCTTCTCGCCATTGATGTGGAGTGGCCGATGCCCTCCGCATTGATGATCAGGTGATGCTTCTTGCCCAGACGCCTGTTGATGATGATATGATCGACGATCTTCTGCTCGTCATAGTCATACTTCTCGGGGATCAGGATATCCTCCGCGCCGTTCGCGATGCCGCACCAGAGTGCGATATAGCCCGCGTGACGTCCCATGACCTCGATGATACTGCATCTCTCATGGGAGGAAGATGTGTCCTTTACCTTGTCGATCGCTTCCATGGCTGTGTTGACAGCCGTATCAAAA
>CACZJD010000200.1 GCA_902781325.1 uncultured Lachnospiraceae bacterium | reverse complement strand
CGCCTGGGCGAGTTTCTGCTCCTGCAGCGCAATCTGGTCCTTAAGCATTTTGGTCTGCTGTGCAGCTTTCTGCTTTGCAGACGTGTCGCTGTCCCACGCAGACTTCATGGTCTTCATTTCGGCATGAAGTGTTTTTGTCTGCGTGATGATGTTGTTCATCTGCGCTCTATATTCGGCTTCACCTTCTATGCCGATCCGAGGTCCAATGTCGTATGCCATGGTCACTTACCTCAATGCAAAAAATTCGTCAAAACTCATTTTTGGTGCTTTTTCTTTCGCGCCGCCGTTATAGATAGCGAGGCAAGAGATTAGGTCGAGCATTTGGCGTCAACATGGTCTCCTGCCTCGTCATGTTCAGTTCATGGCCGTAAAATACGAACCACGAGCGATTCAGTTTCCTTTTCCGGCGGCTTTTGTTTTTCCCGGCGCCGCCTCCACAGTGCGCTCGGAGTTGAGCTTGATCTGGGCGTCAACCGCTGCTTCAAGCTCTTTGTACTCGTAGTAGGGGAGCCTGGCGATGTCAGCTCTTCTGAGCGCCGGTTCTTTAATGCCGTTTTCCTTGTTGAACTCGCGGTTCATGATGATCGCGAGTTCAATTGTTGCGGTCGCTTTTCCGACTTCCGGATGCTTGATGATAAAATCTTCGTACTCGCAGTGAGCCTCCACGTCGTAAAAAAGTCCGTACTCTTTCCCGTTAATCAGCATGTCATTTCTCCCTTCGGTGTGTTGTCTTTCCCAGATCAGGAGTTGGAATTGCCAGTAATGTTCAGCGCCGCTTTGATCATTTCCTCTGCTTCTTCCTCTGTTTCGCAGTTCTGCCCGACACGTCTCCACCTGTGCTTAGCATCTCCGCCGCGCTTGATCGCTGCGCTCAGTTCGGTCGTCTGCCAGTCGATTTCCTCTTCCTGTGTAGCTGCATTGATAGGGATCTGGGAGAAGACTGATCTCACGAGGATATAAGGGACGTAGCTTGTGACGCCCGCGCTCATAACTCTGCGGATAAATCCAACGCCTACTTCCGGAATTTTCTGTTCGTCATCATAATCCATCCATCCGCTTACGATCTCAGGCAGTCCCATGATCAGCCTCTCTGCAGCTGTCTTGAGTCCGTCGACGGTCAGGCCCAGTGTTCCGCCCGTGAACTTGCCGGAATCAGACTCTGCTTCCTGGTTGTCCGCGTAGAAGTTGTTGTCCTCGCTGGACTCCGGCTCTACGCTAACCTCGACGCCGCGGGCAAGCGACTGACCGTTGGAGTAAGTGATCACTCCGTCTTCGCATGTGTAAAGTGCAACATAAGGCTTGGAAAAGCCTGTGGTTACCTGTCCTGCTGCCATATTTTCTCCTTTCAGGCCTTCCGGCCGTCCGGATGCACGTCATTGCATCCGCTTTCTTGTTTCTTCATCAAACGCTTTGGCGATTTCTGCCTCTGCTTTCTTTCTCGACGATGTAACAGCCCTTCGCATGAACGGCTGTTTAGTCATCCAGCTTGTCCCGGATTCGCACGATCTCGCCACCAGCGCATTCGGGACGCCCTTTGGAAATGACTTTGTCTTGTGACTGCCATATCCATCGAAGCCCGCCTTTGTGTTGATGTAACCTGCATCATTCCTCATCGGAGCAAGGCCGAACGATTCCGCGAGATCTCGCTTTTCCTGTTCTGTGGGTCCGGGTGCTTTGTGTCCGCTTCCGTATCTGACTCCATCCTCCCTGGTGTTGAGGCTGTTGATTCCTGCCTTTACGGCATCTGCAATCACCGCCGCCCCCGGATAGATGCTCCTGGAGATCATTGTCTCCTCATCAACTCCAAGCTTCTCAATCGCACGGATATATTCTTCCAGTCCCCTGAATGTAATCTTGGCCATTTCTCGCCTCGCAATTTCTCACGGCTGGTTCTCGACCCGGAAGATCCACTCATAGTGGATGTACCGCGTCTCATCCTCGTACTGCACCTTGTTGAGCGTCCACGCAAAGCCTGCGTCGTTGAATGCGCTCTGGAAGGCGTCCGGAGCATGATCGTCATCGTCCTTTGTGTAGTAGTCGATCGTCCCCTCTATGGTCTGCCCTTCCTTACGGTTGTCTGAATTGATGCTGTTCGATTCGCCGTCCTCTGCCCACACGCAGTATTTATCCGTCTGTTCCATGGCTTCGTAGTGGCCGACGTTTTCGGTGACGCTCAGCAGGGCGTCCCTTACTCTTTCAAGGCACGACAGCATATTCGTCACCAATCCTTTCCAGCGTGAGACGTGTGATCTGCAGGCCTTCCTCGTCGGTTGTGCGCTGCGCCATCCTGATCCGGAACTGTGAGTCGTCCTCTTTCACTGCGACATGAGCATTAACGTCGAACCACCACCAGTCCGGAATCGATATCACATCTTCGATAATCTGGTCTGCCTTGAGCGCTGTGTAATATCGTGTTACACCGAGTTCTCCGTAGCTAAAACAATGCTCCTGTGGTCTCCCGCTCAATACTGGACTGGGTTTCTTCCCTGCAGCTGCCGCATTTGTGATCTTGTAAATCCTGATTTCTCCATCATCAAATGTCATTCGCTCACCTTCGCCTCCTTCGCTTTCTGGGATACCAGGATGTTGTTCAACTCCCACCGCAGAAACCTCGGCATTGCCGTCTCTGTCCCTGCACGTTTGCGGAAGAGATATGCTGCATAGTCGATCACGCAGTTTTCATAATCTGCTGTGCCATCATCCTTGATACCCTCGCGGTTTATGGCCGCTTCCCCCGCAGTCACGATGTGAACTGCCTCTGCAGACTGTGCTTTAAGATATCCAACCTCTGCTCTGCAGTCATTATTTGTCCCCTCCTGCCTCCGAAGGATGTCAGGGCACCGCTCTTGCATTGCCCTGACATCCCGTTTTAAGCTGCTCTTATGCTCAGTTCGTCACGGTTACCGCGCAGACTGCAGTGCATGTACCGCAGGTCGCCGTGATGGTCGCAGAGCCCGCTGCCACACCAGTGACAAGGCCGGATTCAGAAACAGTAGCCTTTGTCTCGTCGGAAGTGGTCCATGTCACATCTGCGTCGACAGGGAGAGTCTTCGCGGTCAGCTGCACTGTCTTGGTTGCCTTAACGGTCGCGGTTGCATTGCTGAGAATGATGCCGGTCACGGTGTTGGCCACATCGGGAAGGAACGTCATCGCGTCACTCGGAGTGACGCCGTTGATGCCGATCGCCACAAACGCTTCGGGAATTACAGGCTTGCCGTCGTACCTTGCAGTACCTTTAACGGCGATCGCATCGTCTGTGAAGAACACATGCTCAGACTGCTTGATTGTTACACCTTTGCGCTCTCCCATCGTATAGAGCTTGTCGTATCCTGCAAGGATCACGTCATCCGGGATGAATTCCAGAGACTCAATCTTTCCACCGATTACAGGCATGGTAGAACCGCCGTCAGGACTGATCGCGGAATAGACATTTCCTGCTCCGTTGATGTTCATCGCCTGGACCAGCAGCTTGTTGTAGGTGGTATCATTCATTGCCCACCATTTTCCACCTCTGGAAAATGCATTTTTTGTTTTTCCAAACGCAGTTGCCAGTTCCTGGAAGAGTTTGATTCCTACGGAATCTGCCTGTGCAACGGTGATGATGTTCGTGGAGTGCAGGTCTGCCCAGGGCCTTGCCTCTGCCGGATAGTCCGCAGGCTTTGTGGTCTGAGCAAGGCGGGTAACGACACCGAGAGGCATCTTGGTTCCGATACCGTACAGAGATGCCTTGTCGTAGGCATAGCCGATGGATCTGCCGAGTTTTTCGGTGGAATCTGCAAGCAGGTCAAAGTCGCTGTCTTCGATCAGGGCTTCCGGGATCTTGAAGAATCCGCCCACCTTATAGCCATCCAGCTCTACATCGTAGTAGCTGAGGTTGAGCTCGTTCAGTCTTCCGAATGCTTCAGTCCAGATTCCTTCTGTGAAACCTCCATCCACCTGCTGGCGTCCCTGGCCAGAAACCGGAACATGGTTCAGGTGCTTCATCATCTTGGAGTTTTCCTCGACGATCTGCCGGAGATACGGCAGGATCACTTCCGGAACAAGGACTTCCCCGTTCACGATGCTTCCGGCGCTTCTCTTATTGGCGAGAGAACGAATCTGTGTGATAAATGTTCTTACCTGCTCATTCTCAAGGATTGCATGACGCTCCATAATATTCATGTCGCGGAGTCTCATTGTAGTGTGCATTGCCATAGTCCCCCTCTCTCTTGTTTCATGTGCTGCAGGATCCGCACCCCTTCTCTCCGGATTTTCAGGCGGATTTGTGCTTCTCTGTTTATTTTCTTCAGTCTCGAGCTGAGATTCCATTTCAGCAATCTCGCCCTCGAGGTCTGTGATTGCGCCGTCATTGGCTTCCTGGTCTGCGGTCAGCGCCTCAACCTCTGCCTCAACGGTCGCTCTCTCTTCATCTGTGCTCTCGTCGGTAATCTCACCGATCGCCGCCTCCAGCTCTGCCTCGCGTGTCTGGAATTCTGCTGCTTTTGCTCTCAGCTTCTCCAGCTCCGCATTTTTGGCATCAATCTTTTTTCTAAGCATGAGCGCTTTCAGTGCCATCTGCTTTTTCTCCTTTCAGCTTTTTGAGAGTCCGCGTCTTCCATGCTTCCAGGCTGCGGCGCTTGATCTCGTCGCGTTCCTTCGCACGGGCGGAAATGTTGGTTTCCTCATATGCCGGGAATGTGCACATAGACACCTCCCAGAGTTTTGCTTCCCTGATCGTCCAGTGGACGGAGCCATCTTCGCGGACTTCGGTGTCC
>CACZJD010000199.1 GCA_902781325.1 uncultured Lachnospiraceae bacterium | reverse complement strand
TTTCGTGGAACCGACCAAATACAGCGCGGATCTCGTCATCAACAGCGGTCTCAACGACGTTGCTTTTGACGTGATCAAGGTCAAGATCGATACGCTTCTCAAAGAGCAGAACCATAATTAAGGAAATCGCGGATCAGAGATCAGAAAAGCGCACGGGGACAGTGCTCCTGTTCCGCTGTGCGCTTTTTAACGGTAAGACAACCGCGTTTTACATAAGAACAATCAACAGGAATGGTGCAAGTATGATTACAACTTTTACAGGGCCTATGCACAGCAGTAAAAGCGAGACAATGATCAAATACTACAATAAGATCTACAACAAGGACAGCATTCTCGTATTCAAGCCCAAGGTGGACACCAGGGACGAAGGAATTATAAGGAGCAAGGGCAGCAGCAAATACATCGACGCGATCTGCATCAAAGAACTTGAGGAGATCGTAAACTTTGTCAATGAGGACATCACGAATATCTTTATCGATGAGATCCAGTTCATGAAGGGAAGCGTCAAGACACTGCTCAAACTCTCGATCATGGACGACATCGATATTTACTGTGCCGGCCTCAATATGACATCGGAGCAGGAGCCGTTCGGCCTTATGCCGCAGATCCTCGCGATCAGCGACAAGATCATCAACACTTACTCTTCCTGCAATGTCTGCGGCCGCAAAGCAATCTACACCTACTATGACGGCAACAAAGAGTCGGAAGTGCTGGTGGGAGATGAGGGTTATATGTCTCTGTGCCGCAGATGCCTTCGAAGGATCCTGATCAGGAATGGAGACGACAGACTGTCAAAATAGCAAATGAGGCTGTTTTCCTTGTAAACGATTTACAAATCGTTTAACATGATTTTGTTGAACAGATATCGGACAAGACTAAGAACAGTAAACATAAACAGAAAGGAATATATACTGATGAACGAGACACAGAAACAGATTATCCTCACAGGTGACCGCCCCACGGGACGCCTTCACCTTGGTCACTATGTCGGCTCTTTGAAGCGCCGTGTCGAGCTTCAGAACTCGGGGAAATATGATGAGATCAACATCCTGATCGCCGATGACCAGGCACTGACCGACAACGCCGACAATCCCGGCAAGATCAGGGACAATATCATCAATGTTGTCCTGGATTATCTGTCTGTGGGAATTGACCCCGAAAAGACCACGATCTGCATTCAGTCCGCGCTGCCGGCTCTTCACGCGCTGACTTTCTATTACATGAACCTTGTGACGACAGCACGTCTCTCCCGCAACCCCACCGTCAAGGCGGAGATGCAGATGAGAGGCTTCGCGGACGAAGGACTTCCGGCCGGCTTCTTTACTTATCCTGTATCCCAGGCGGCGGACATCACCGCTTTTGACGCGACAGTCGTGCCTGTGGGAGAGGATCAGCTTCCTATGCTCGAGCAGACCAGAGAGATCGTTCAGAAGTTTAATAATACCTACGGCGAGACCCTTGTCATGCCCAGAGCCATGATTCCCGAGAATGAGACCCAGCGCAGGCTTCCCGGCGTAGACGGCAAGGCCAAGATGAGCAAATCCCTTGGGAACTGCATCTACCTCAGTGACACTTCCAAAACTGTCAAAAAACAGATCAACGGCAAGATGTTCACGGACCCTACGCACCTGCGCATCGAAGACCCCGGACACACCGAAGGAAATGTCGTCTTCACGTATCTGGACGCTTTCTGCACGGATGATCACTTTGCCGAGTATCTGCCCCAGTACGCCAATCTCGAGGAGATGAAGGAACATTACCGCCGCGGCGGACTTGGAGACGGCGTCTGCAAGAAGTTTCTGATCAGTGTCCTTGAGGAGGAACTGAGCCCCATCCGCGCAGAGAGAGAAAAGTGGGCGGCAGATATCGACAGCGTTTACGACATTCTCAGAGAGGGGACGCTGAGGGCGCAGGAGAAGACAAACCGCACGCTTGAGCGCGTCCGCAAAGCGATGAGGATCAACTATTTTGACGACCGCGCGATCGTAAAAGAGTGGGAGGCGCTTCTGAAAGAGGCGGCACAGCCCAGAAGAAGATAACTGCGGTAAGCGGGCTGTTAAAATTGCGGTAAATAAAGGCATTTTGACTGTTTTAAGCGATATACCGCTTTAAAAGATGTTCCTGTGTCGTGTATAATGATAGAGAACAGAATAGCACTTTTTTACAGAGT
>CACZJD010000198.1 GCA_902781325.1 uncultured Lachnospiraceae bacterium | reverse complement strand
GCTTGAGCTGTCTCTGGAAGACAGAACTGCTTTTATCGAGGACGTAGTGACGACCGCTAACGCGATCCACAAAGTGTTCCATCCCGACAAGGTCAATTACGGAATGTATGGCGACACAGGCCACCACCTTCACATGCACCTTGTGCCCAAATATAAAGATGAGTTTGAGTGGGGCGGAACCTTCGCGATGGATCCCAACCTCAAGAAGCTGGACGAAGCGCAGTGCGAGGAAGTCGCTGCCAAGCTTCGCGCAGAGATTGGGAAAGCCTGAAAGAGCACATTTTACAGATAGTATTGAAAGATACTGACAGTTTGTAAAGGGCGGCATTTGCCGCCCTTTATATTGCAAGCAGGAATGAGCTGCGGAAAAGATGGGGTATATGGAACTCAATGAAGAATTAATGAGGAATTACACAACGATCCTCAAAGAGGAACTTGTGGCGGCGATGGGATGTACAGAGCCGATCGCTATCGCATACGCTGCGGCAAAAGCCAGAAGCGAACTCGGAGAGATGCCGGAGCACATCCTGATCAGCTGCTCAGGCAACATGATCAAGAACGTAAAGGGTGTGACTGTTCCCAATTCGGGCGGACAGAAGGGCATTGAGACCGCGGCGGTACTCGGCGCCGTAGGAGGCAATGCGGACAAGATGCTGGAAGTCATCGCGGACGTGGACGACGAGGCCCGTGAGCTGACAAGAAAACTGGTGGCGGAGGGAATCTGTGACGTGACGCTGGCAGAAAATGTGCCGAATCTCTATATCAAAGCTGAGATGTGGACCAAAGACCACAAGGCATCCGTTACGATCGAAGAGCACCACACAGATATCACGCAGATCGTGAAGGACGGCAGAAATGTCTTTATCGCCGAGAAATCTGTCGAGCACAAGGATGAGGACACAACCGCGAAGGGAAACCGCGCGAAGATGACGTTGGAGGGAATCATAACTTACGCGAACACAGTGGATCTGTCCGAAGTAGAAGAAGTTCTGGAACGCCAGGTGCGCTTCAACACGGCGATTTCCCAGGAGGGGTTGGACAATCCCTGGGGAGCAAGAGTCGGCAAGACGATTCTGGAGAACTGGAGTGATGACGTCAAGTGCAACGCCTGCGCCCGCGCGGCCGCGGGTTCTGACGCCCGTATGAGCGGATGTCCTCTGCCGGTCATCATCAATTCGGGCAGCGGCAACCAGGGCATCACAGTAACTATGCCGGTTGTAACCTATGCGGAGCGCATGCATCTGTCCACGGCAAAGATGTATCGCTGCCTTCTGGTCTCGAACCTGGTGTCCATCTACATTAAGCATTACATCGGTTCTCTGTCTGCTTTCTGCGGCGCGGTCAGTGCTGCGTGCGGAGCCGGCGCGGCGATCACGTATATGGCCGGCGGCAGCTACGAGCAGATCGGAGGAACTATCACCAATACGCTCGGCAATGTCGGCGGAATCGTCTGCGACGGCGCAAAGCCCAGCTGTGCAGCCAAAATAGCGTCTTCCGTCCACGCGGCGCTTCTTGCTCACTACATGAGTATGAGTATGAAAGAGTTCCGCGGCGGCGAAGGATTTGTTGAGAGCGACGTCGAAAAGACGATCAAGAACATGGGCTACATTGGAAAGATCGGCATGAAGGAGACGGATAAGGAGATCCTCAAAGTCATGATCGACCAGGTTGACGTGGATTCGTGCCTGTAATGAGGGAAATACAGGTTCGGAAATAAAGTAAAAGAAAGAGGGAAATTATCATGAAAAAGGAAAGCTTTACACAAAGTCTGCCGTTCAGGCTTCTGGTCGCGCTGGCAGTAGGTATCGCCGCAGGCCTTGCCCTGAGCGCGATTGACGGATCGGGAATTGCAAACGCGCTGCTCAATATCATCGTGACAGTCAAATTCATCTCGAGCCAGTTCATCAATTTCTGCGTGCCGCTGATCATCATCGGCTTCATTGCTCCTTCCATCACAAGGCTTGGCAACAACGCGTCCCGTATGCTGGCTGTAGCGCTTTGCATCGCTTACATCTCCTCCATCGGCGCAGCGTTCTTCGCTACAGGGGCGGGCTTCACTATTTTGCCCTTCCTGAACATCAGCCCTGAAGTGGACGGCCTCAAGGAACTGCCTCCGGTAGTATTCGAGCTGACGATCCCGCAGATCATGCCCGTCATGTCCGCGCTGTTCTTCTCTGT
>CACZJD010000197.1 GCA_902781325.1 uncultured Lachnospiraceae bacterium | reverse complement strand
GGATCTGCCTGCCTATGAGGACTTCAAGTCCCGCTGGCATTCTTTTATCCGAACACTCACGGCGAGAATCGCCGCGGAGCAGTCAGATGAGATTCGCAGAAACATCAATCTGTATTTTCTTCGGCTGTTTTTTGTGCAGCCTTACAATCAAAACCCGTCTGCGAGCACATTCTATGAGGATGTGTCAGACAGAATGAAAAGATTCGCGGACGCTGTGCTGTGAGGTCAGCGTTTGTCTACATATTCCGCATTCATCACCGGCATGGTCATGGAGGAGCCGTCGGAGCCGTCCATCATTCGGGCGCTCACTTCCCTGTACATGCCGTATATTTTGACCGGAACTCCCTCCGGAGGGAGCTGGCCGTGAAGTGTCTTGGTATAAGTGGCGCACAGCATGCCTGAGGTCAGGCCGAGGAAATCGCCGCTCATCTCAATGAAAACCTCAGTGCTTCCGTCCGTTCCGGGGCGGATCTCCGCGATGGTTCCCTCCACAGCGACATTGGTGCCTGTATACTTGCCAGGGTTGCGGTAAAGAGAAGAGTAACTTGCGGATATGCAGCCGGCCTTGAATTCCTCGGGAGTAGGCGTAGTGCAGGCAACCTCCAGCGTACATACGCTGTCCTCGTAATGGATTTCCAAAATATAGCGCTGTTTCGGCTCCAGTGTCACGGACTCCGCCAGCGTCCATTTATCCACTTGTTCAGAAGTGCGGTCCGCGTATTTGGCAGTTACTGTCAGATCCTTGCAGCCGGTGGCGATCACAGTACCCTCCTCTGTGCTCCCCTTATAGGAAGCTGTCAGACGCATGATCTCCCGGGTGGTGCACTGGATGGAAAGTGTACAGGAGAAGCCCTCATATTCAATATTGACGGTAGTGATCTTCTCCTTCTCCAGTACTGAGGGGTTGGCGACACGCCATCCGCTCTCCACGGGAGTCTTGCTGCCGTCCCGGATCGCATAGACATGAATGCCCGGATTGGTATCCGAGATCTGTGTGCCGGCGGTGGTCTCGCCGTCGTACTCCGCGATAATCGACTGGATCAGGCCTGTGGTGCATTGGACCTCACATTGAGTGCTGGCTTTCTCATAAGTGATCGTGACAACGCTGATCTCCGCGTCCTTGAGCGTCTGGGGCTCCGCAATGGTCCACCCTGTGACTTCTTCACTGTGATCATCCTTGAAATAGGCAGTCACTATAAACCCTTTGTTATTGTCGTCAAGAACAACACCGGCCTTGGTGTCTCCGGTGTACTTCGCGGTGATATGGTCAACGATCTTCCTCTTAGGTTTTGCCCCGATGACGATGGCTGTAATAACTGCGGCTGCCAGCAGTATAAAAGGTATTATTGCCCTTGTCTTTATTCATCTATCCACCTCGCTTATCATTTCTGTGGGGTGTGTACAATTCCAATACTAATAACGGCAAAATATAATCTGCATTACGTTCGCTCAAATCCGCATTTCGTTCCTTTATATATAATATTATATCGATTTAAGTCTTGACATAAAAGCATTACAGGCATAACATATAGACAAACATATGAATAAATGTTCAAACGTTTGTCGTAAGCGTTGAAGAATCAGGAGATTTGAAAACAGTAATGGAAAGAACAAGAATTTACGCCGCGGCGGAGGCGCCGTGCTGTGACGAAAAAGAGGTGCACGAGGACAAGGTCCGCTTTGTCAACGAGAACATGCCCTCAGAGGATGATCTCTACGATCTTGCGGAACTGTTCAAGGCGTTCGGCGATTCTACGAGAATACGCATACTGTTCGCGCTCTTCGAGGCGGATATCTGCGTGTGTGATCTGGCGGAGTCGCTTAACATGACACAGTCCGCGATCTCGCATCAGCTGCGCCTGCTCAAACAGGCGGGACTCGTAAACGGACGCCGGGAAGGCAAGCAGATCATCTATTACCTGGCGGATGAACACGTAAGGACTATCATCTCGATGGGATTGGAACACATCAACGAATAAAAATCATGCGCTCTTCATGAGCGGAAGGGGACAATTATGAAAAAGACTTACAAGATCGATGTGGATTGTGCGAATTGCGCGAACAAGATGGAGCAGGCGGCGAAGAAGACAGAGGGCGTCAAGGACGCGACCGTCAATTTCATGGCACTGAAGATGAAGGTGGAGTTCGAGGATGGCGCAGAGCCTGCCGCAGTGATGCAGGAAGTGCGCAAGAACTGCAAGATCGTCGAGGATGACTGCGAGATCTTCCTGTAAAGAGGCGTGACGGAGGACTAAACTGACAGAAAATCTGAATAAAAAACAGAAGAACCTGCTGCTGCGCATCATCGCGGCAGCAGTTATGCTTGTCATATTGTTTATTTTGCCGCTTGATGACTATCCCATCGTGCGGTTCCTTCTCTTCCTGATCCCGTATTTCACCGTGGGATATGACATCCTGCGCAAGGCCTTTAAGGGAATCCTGAACCATCAGGTTTTTGACGAGTGCTTTCTTATGGCGGTGGCCACTATCGGCGCTATGATCCTGGGAGAATATACCGAGGGCGTAGCGGTCATGCTGTTCTATCAGATCGGAGAGCTGTTTCAGAGTATTGCCGTCGGCAAGAGCAGACGCAGCATCAGCGATCTGATGGATATCCGCCCTGACTACGCAAACCTCGAGCAGGACGGAGAAGTGGAGAAAGTAGACCCCGATGAGGTCGAAGTCGGCAGTATCATCGTGATCCGGCCGGGCGAGAAGGTTCCGATCGACGGTATAGTTGTAGAGGGAAATTCTTCACTCAACACCAGCGCCCTGACCGGCGAGAGTCTTCCCAGAGACGTCAAGCCGGGCGACGAGATCATCAGCGGTTCTGTAAATATGAGCGGCCTGCTGCGCGTCGAGACTACCAAAGAATTTGACGAGTCCACAGCCTCCAAGATCCTGGAACTGGTGGAGAACGCGGGTGAGCGCAAGGCCAAGTCCGAGCAGTTCATCACCAAATTCGCGAGATGGTATACGCCTGCAGTGTGCTACAGCGCGTTGGCGCTTGCGATCCTCGGGCCAGGGCGCTCACCTTCCTGGTCATCAGCTGCCCCTGCGCGATCGTAGTCAGTGTTCCGCTGTCCTTCTTCGGCGGGATCGGCGGCGCGAGCAGCGAGGGAATCCTGATCAAGGGCTCCAACTTCATGGAGACCCTGGCCAATGTCAAATACCTGGTCATGGACAAGACCGGAACCATTACCAAAGGCAATTTCGAGGTTACGGCGGTCCACGATGGGCGGGACCAAAACATAGACTCAGCAGAAATCTTAGAACTCGCCGCATTGGCAGAGTGCCACTCCTCACACCCCATAGCCTCGAGCATCCGGCGCGCGTATGAAGCAGGCGGCGTAGAACTGGACAAGAGCCGGGTGGCGGATGTGCAGGAAGTCAGCGGCAAGGGCGTGATCGCAGTTGTCGACGGGATACAGGTTGCAGCAGGAAATCTCAAACTGATGCGTCAACTGAACATCGAATGTGAAGCCTGCCACCATGTGGGGACCATTGTATATGTGGCGAAGGGAACTGTGGATGGCCCGCTTTCCTACATCGGCCATGTAGTCATCTCCGACGAGATCAAGCCGACTTCCGCGGAAGCCATCAGTGCATTGAAGAAGGCAGGCGTTGTGAAGACAGTCATGCTGACCGGCGATATCACTTCTATGGCGGAAAGTGTGGCGAAGGAAGTGGGTCTTGATGAAGTACATGCGGAGCTCCTGCCGGAAGACAAAGTGTCTCATGTGGAGAAGCTCATTGCTGAGAAGAACGCGCAGGCAGGTCCCGGCGCCGCGCTTGCTTTTGTCGGCGACGGTATCAACGACGCACCGGTCCTGGCTATTGCTGACCTGGGTATAGCGATGGGAGCCCTTGGCTCCGACGCGGCTATTGAGGCGGCAGATGTAGTCCTGATCGTCAAGGCGATCCGCATTGCGCGCAAGTGCATCCGTATCGTCAACGAGAATATCTGGTTCGCCATCGGCGTGAAGTTCCTGTGCCTGATCCTCGGTGCGCTGGGCATTGCTAATATGTGGCTTGCGATCTTTGCGGACGTGGGCGTTATGGTGCTCTGCGTGCTGAACGCGGTAAGGGCGCTGTTTGTGAAGAATGTGTAATATCTGATTTTATTGAAAGGCTGTCGCAAGTTGATCAGCGGCCCGGTGGGGCGGTTTGTCGGTTTGCGGGGGCCTTTTTGTGTGCTCTGGTGTTATCTGCCTTCCTGGTTTGCCGGGTGTCTGGCTGAATGGGCAGAAAATTTCCATCCATTATGGGGCGTCGTCAAATTGGATGGTGTGGTTAAGGCTTGTTAGGCTTGAACGGGCACAAATTTTCCATCCTCTTTGGCGTGTCGTCAAAATCGGATGGTGCTTTATGACTTGTCTGGCACAAGCTCTACATCCGATTGCCGTCTTGATTGAATCCGATGGTGTGAAAAAAGCTTGTTGAGCACAAACTCTACATCCGATTACGTCTTCAGCCATATCCGATGGTATGCATGCTAAGGAAAGCTCAAATTTATTACATCCATCTACGCTTTCGATCAAATCCGATGGTATACCTGCCTGAAATGCTCAAATTCTCTACATCCGATCACGCCTTCAGCCATATCCGATGGTAGATTTTCGAATGAACGCTTTAAAACGCTACATCGACTTTAGGATATCGCCAAATCGGATGGTACGGTTCAAATATCTGGTACAAACACTACATCCATTCTTGTGTTCGTCAATATCAGATGGATTGACCGAAAATAAGACTAATTATAGACATTTCAAATGAAAAGCGAGCTCAGAAAAAATGATATAATAAACACATTACTATCAATCATAACCGGAGAGACAAAACCATGAGAAAAACTGTAATTGCTCTGGCAATGTGTGTAACCTTAGCCTTTTCGTCAAAAAGTGCCGCGTTTGCGGTATCTCAAACAACTACACCCGCTTCCGCAGCTGACGTGCAGAAATCATATGTCGAAGGGGAAGCCCTCGCGATCGTCAAAGGAGATATACAGCTGAAAGGACCAGGCAAAGTCGAGCGCATTGCGCAGGTCAGCTCATTGGCTCTTCAGGACGTCCTTGAAGAGTGGGATGATAGCGAGGTCTTGACCAAAGAGAGCAGGCGACAGTTCGAAGAGGACGAGACCTTCGCGATCTGGAGCGTCAGTGACCGTAATCAGACGACAGAGGAAATTCTGCGAGAGCTTCGGACTGATCCGGATGTGATCGCCGCGGAACCGAATTATATTGCTTATGCCGCGAACGAAGAAGAGGCGGAAGCAGAGCCGGAAGAAGAGGCGGAAGCCGTGGAAGCGGAGACGGAAGAACCGGAAGCCGACAACACCGAAAGTACAGTACGCAGGGGAGACCTCTCCCCCATGCAGTGGTCAAACGGCATCCCGGGCTCAGAATCACCGGCAATCTATACCACCCCTCTCTCACCGACCGCCGGATACACTATGGAGGTGCCCGGCTGGCAGGAAGGGCGGAAGAACCCGAATGCCCCTGTAAACGCGGGAGGCACGATCTGTGTTATGGATACCGGCGTTGATACGGATCACCCTGATCTGCAAGGCGTTCTTTACGAGTTTACGCCGGAGCAGCAGGCTAAGTATGGATGCGGCAAGTACGGCTATAACGCCAGCGGCGACGGACGGCCGGAGAATGAGCAGAAAGCGACTGATTCCCACGGCACGCATGTGGCGGGCATTATTGCGGCGAACTGGAACGGTGAAGGAACATCCGGTATTGCCAACGGAGTCAAAATATTCTCCGTCAATGTTTTTGGCGGAAACGGGACGGAGCAGGATATTAAATCCAACGTCAAAGGCTTCCAGTTTCTTTTGGATGTGGCGCAGGAAGTCAACCTCAAGGCTGTCAACTGCTCCTGGGGTACGGCGCAGCCCATATTTATCCTCTCTGTCATGATGGATGAGCTGGGACGCAAGGGCGTCAACACCGTCATTGCTTCAGGAAATCGCTACTGCGACCTGGATGATTCCATCGACCTGGGCAGTATGACCAACAGTGAATACGTGATCGTCGTGGATGCCGCGTCTATGGATGGAAAGATGACGGATTTTTCATGCTGGGGCCAGGGCACGAC
>CACZJD010000196.1 GCA_902781325.1 uncultured Lachnospiraceae bacterium | reverse complement strand
CTGCGAATCTCATCTGACTGCTCCGCGGCGATTCTCGCCGTGAGTGTTCGGATAAAAGAATGCCAGCGGGACTTGAAGTCCTCATAGGCAGGCAGATCCCGAATTCCCAGCCACTTGTCGATCCTGACTTTGGACAGGCCTCCCTTCACGCACCCTTCCGGGACGATGAAGTAGGAGGTCTTTTCTTCGTCATACTGTCTTCCCAGCGGGAACAGTCTGCATATGCCCGGACGATTCGCGTGGATCGTACATCTCCCGTCATCTCCCAAAAAGAAGCAGCCGCCTGTTTCTTCTCTCATCATAAGGTGAGGAAGGATCACTCCTTCCTCCACATGCAGGTCAATACCTGCTCCCATAAGCTCTTCAAAAGTTCTCCCGGTGATAAGGCCCAGCTGCCACACATCGTAAGGGTCAAGGACGATCGTATCTGACATCTCTCTGCAGCATGCACCGCAGCCCGCGCAGGAACTGCTCGAGATCCTGACCATGTCCTGGGCTCCGTAAAGGCGCCGGGTCCCTTCCGTCCTTTCGCTCATCTGTCTGTTCCTTTCTTGAGCAGAACATCCAGATCTTCATATCCGTATCTGAGAAGGCTGTCCAAAGACTGCTCCATCTCCACATTCTTTCTGACGATAGGATCTTTGATCGCCACACCTCTGGTGACCACCATCTTCGGCTTTCGCAGCGCGCGGAGACTCTCCAGCGGATTGCCCGCTGTGATAAGGAAATCAGCAGACTTTCCAATCTCAATGCTTCCCGTCTCAGCGTCAATACCGGCGATCTTCGCGTTGCCGAGAGTCGCGCTGTAAAGCGCAAAACCTTCTGAGACGCCGCAGAAAACATTAAAATAATGAAGTTCGCGCCACATATCATAGTGGGTGACATAGGGGCAGCCCGTATCCGTGCCCAGTCCTACGGGAATTCCCTCCTTCAGCGCCCTTCTGGCGCACTCAATGATGCCTCGCAGTACGATCCCCGCATTGTATCGATCCATAGACCGGGCATTTGTCATACTTGTGTCAAAAAGCGCCAGGGGAATGACCGGTGAGATCGTAGTCACAAGGCAGGAACCATTCTCCTTAAAGAGTTCCATCATCTCATCCGTAGGCATCGCGCCGTGTTCGATCGTATCCACACCTGCCCTGAGAGCGGCGACAACTCCCTCCGTGCTCTCCACATGGGCCGCCACCGGAAGCCTCCGACCGTGTGCTTCCTTGCAGGCCGCCTCAATGATCTCCGGAGACATCTTCATCACTCCGGGCTCTCCCTCCTTCTCCGCGTCCATGATCCCGCCGGTGATCATCAGCTTGATCAGGTCAGGACGTTCCGCCGCGATCCTGCGCACACACATGACCGCCTCTTCCGGAGTGGAAACGGAGTAAGCCAGCGAACCGGCCATATGTCCGCCGGGCACTGAGATTCCCTTATTGCTCGTCAGAATCCTGGGACCGGGCATAGTCTCCCCGGACGTGCCTCCGCGCAGCAGCGCGCCGATCCCTTCCGGGGCCGCAGCACCCACAGGAATTCTGGACATGCCCGTTCTCACCTTCCGGATCGTCTCCGGCAGGCTGCTCGTACGGCTCGCCCCTTCCTTCTCGGCTTGAAGTCTCGCTCTGCATCCCTTTTCGATCTCGTCCCGCAGCCTCCCGTCAAAATCAGAAATGCCTCCGACAGTCCTGATCGTGGTCACGCCGCTGTGAAGCGCAGTATTGGCATAGCCCCGCATAAGCGCGCGCACGCCCTCTCCGGCGATCTTATTGGAAGCGGCGATCTGTGCAAGCCGCACGTAATCTTCCGGCTCTTTCTTCTTTTTGGAAGGCTTCCCGCCGGAATTAAGGTGAACGTGAAGATTGATCAGTCCGGGCATCAGATAGCAGCCCCTGAGATTCACGATCCTGCAGTCTGAGGGCACAAGCTCATCCGTGGAGATAATATCCGCGATCCTGCCGTTCTCCACAATGACTGTCTTCCCCTTCTGCGGCACCATATCCTTGGTGCCGTCCAGTAAAATACCGCCAATATACGCTGTCTTCATAACGATCCTTCCAAAAAACCAGGCACCTCTTCAAAGCACCGGTCCATTCGCACTTCTGTCAAAATATAGTATTACTGAATATATATAACAATACCACAAATCTCTTCAGCAGGGGATAAAAAAACACCCCCTGAAAGAAACAAAGCCCGGAGCTCCATCTCTTAGGGGATGTTAATAATGTATAGGGGGGTAATTGATAATGTGTCAGCTCTCTGCTGACAATGGTTATGATACCCGAATCCCCTTTTAAAAAACAGGCAGAAAAACGACAAAAAATAGGACATTTCCGACTTTTTTATTTTTTTCAATCGTTTAATACGCGCAATTTTAATGCCTTTCCGCCATATTGCAGATGTTTTGATCAGAACAGTCCCGTGATCTTTCCGTTCTCATCTACGTCAATCTTGACTGCAGCGGGTACCTTGGGAAGGCCGGGCATGGTCATGATATCGCCGGTGAGCGCTACGACAAAGCCTGCGCCAGCCGATATTTTGACTCCGCGGACCGTGATATCGAAGTCCTTGGGCGCGCCCAGCTTCTTCGGATCGTCAGTCAGGCTGTACTGTGTCTTGGCAACGCAGATCGGGCAGTTGCCGAATCCCATTGCTTCGAGCTGCTTGGCCTGCTTGGCCGCGTCTGCGGTCATCACTACGCCGCGCGCGCCGTAGATCCTGGTCGCGATCTTGGTGAGCTTCTCCTCGATGGTTCCTTCCAGTTCATAGGAGTAGCGGAAATCGGAGGGCTGCTCTACGAGACGGATGATCTCCTCAGCGAGAGCCTTGCCGCCTTCGCCGCCCTTGGCCCATACCTGGGAGAGGACAACGTTCACGCCGAGTTCTTTGCACTTGTCTTCCACAAGTTTGACTTCCGCAGCGGTGTCAGTAGGGAACTCATTGATGGCAACTACGCAGGGAAGGCCGTATACGTCGCGGATGTTGCTGACGTGCTTGAGAAGGTTGGGAAGACCTTTCTCGAGAGCTTCAAGGTTCTCAGCACCCAGGTCTGCCTTAGCAACGCCGCCGTTGTACTTAAGGCTTCTGACAGTGGAAACAATGACCACCGCGTTGGGACGAAGACCGGCCATACGGCACTTGATATCCAGGAACTTCTCCGCGCCGAGGTCAGCGCCGAATCCTGCTTCTGTGACAGCGTAATCCGCAAGCTTCATAGCCATCTTTGTAGCAGTTACAGAGTTGCATCCGTGAGCGATGTTGGCGAAAGGACCGCCGTGTACGATCGCGGGCACGTGTTCAAGCGTCTGTACCAGATTGGGCTTGAGGGCGTCCTTGAGAAGAGCTGCCATAGCGCCCTGAGCGTGCAGGTCGCCTGCTGTGACGGGCTTCTGCTCGCTGACTTTTCCGTATGTATAGCCGACGATGATCCTGGAGAGTCTCTCCTTGAGGTCGTTGATGTCGCTGGCAAGGCAAAGGACTGCCATGATCTCGGAGGCAACTGTGATGTCATAGCCGTCCTCGCGGGGCGTTCCGTTGACTCTTCCGCCAAGACCGTCCACTACGAAGCGAAGCTGACGGTCGTTCATGTCCACGCATCTCTTCCATGTGATCTTGCGGGGATCGATATTGAGCTCATTTCCCTGATAGATGTGGTTGTCGATCATAGCTGCCAGCAGGTTGTTTGCGGCGCCGATCGCATGGAAGTCACCTGTGAAGTGGAGATTGATGTCCTCCATGGGAACGACCTGCGCGTATCCGCCGCCGGCCGCGCCGCCCTTGACTCCGAAAACCGGTCCGAGGGAGGGCTCGCGCAGTGCTACCATAACCTTCTTGCCGAGCTTCTGAAGACCATCAGCCAGACCGATGGTTGTTGTTGTCTTTCCTTCTCCTGCGGGCGTAGGGTTCATCGCTGTAACAAGGATCAGTTTGCCGTCTTTCCTGTCGGAATCCTTCAAAAGCTTATAGTCGATCTTAGCTTTATATTTGCCGTACTGTTCCAGATATTCGTCACTGATGCCTGCCTTT
>CACZJD010000195.1 GCA_902781325.1 uncultured Lachnospiraceae bacterium | reverse complement strand
GCAGCAGTCTTCGGAACACCAGTAATACAGGAGGACGGAAAGAAACAGAAACTGATAAACAGCCGACAAACAGGAGGTAAAAGAAATGAAAATCAAACTGCCTGGGAATAATGCCGGAAAAGTTTTCAGCACCGGAAACGGGACAGATCAAGGTGCGGGTAATAGTAAAGGAAGCGGCGCCGGCGCTTCGGCCGGCGGCGGAATCGCCAATCGTATGAAGAACTTCAAAGGAGGAGGGAAAACAGCGGTCTTTTTGATCATTTTGCTGCTCCTGATCCGTACGGCTGCCGGCGGCTTTTACCGTGTGGATGAGCAGGAGGCAGCGGTCGTCACCATGTTCGGAAATGTGATCCGCACGGATTCGGCAGGCCTCTATTTCAAGATTCCCTGGATCCAGCAGGTGACCAAAGTCGATACGACCATCCACGGCACGGGAATCGGATATGCGATCGATGACGACGGACAGGAATTCACCGTTGATACGGAAGGAATCATGATCACGTCGGACTTCAATCTCATTGATATTGATTTTTACATGGAGTACCGGGTGTCGGATCCGGTCGCCTACCTGTTTAATTCCAAGGAGCCCGAGTATATCCTGAAAAACATCGCGCTTGCGGCGATCCGTTCGACTGTCATTGATTTTACAGTGGATGACGCAATGACAACGGGCAAGGCACAGATCCAGGCTCTTGTAAAACAGAAGATGCAGGAGGAACTCACCGCCAGGAATATCGGACTTCAGATCGTGAATATTACGGTGCAGGATGCCGAGCCGCCCACGGAGGAGATCGTCCGCGCCTTCAAAGCAGTGGAAACCGCCAAGCAGGGCAAGGATACCGCCATTAACAACGCGAACAAATACCGCAATGAACAGATCCCTGCCGCCGAAGCAAATGCAGACAAGATCCAGCAGAATGCCGAAGCCCAGAAAACAGCGCGTATTGCGGAGGCCGAAGGCCAGGTGGCAAGATTCAATGCGATGTACAAGGAGTATGCCAACAGCCCCCTGATCACAAAACAGCGTCTTTTCTATGAAACAATGGAAGATGTTCTGCCGGAGCTGAAGGTGATCATCAGCGACGGAGAAACGCAGACAATGTATCCGCTTGAAAGCTTCTCGTCAGTTACAGAAAGTGCGGCAGAGGAGGGAAATTAAGTATGAAGAAAAATGTCGCCAAGGTATTGCTCGGGATCGTGGTCATTGTTGTCCTGATGATTATCTCCGGATGTGTGTATACGGTCCAGCCGAACCAGCATGTGGCCGTCCGCCAGTTCGGCAGGATCGTAAAGATCGAATCCGAACCCGGTCTTAAGTTCAAGACCCCTTTTGTACAGAACATCCAGAGGATCTCTTCTGCTACGACACTGTACGATGTGCCGCTCTCGGATGTCATCACCCGTGATAAGAAAAGCATGATTGCCGACAACTATGTCCTCTGGAAAGTTGTAGATCCCACCAAGTATATCAGGACACTGGACGCAATCGATGCCCGGGCGGAGGAAAGGATCGAAGCGGCTGTCTACAATGCCCTGAAAAATGTGATCTCTTCTATGACCCAGGACGAAGTCATTGAGGCCAGAGGCGAGAAACTTACACAGATGCTGACAAATGAGGCTAATTCAGATATCGGTGATTACGGAATTGAGATCATCACGGCGGAGATCAAGGCGCTTGACCTTCCCGATGACAACAAATCCGCAGTATATGACCGCATGATCTCCGAGAGACAGAACATTGCCGCGTCCTACACGGCCCAGGGCGAATCCGAGGCCCAGAAGATCCGCAATGAGACAGATAAAACTGTCAAGGTGATGGTGGCAGAGGCCAACAAGAATGCCGAGATCACGATTGCAGAGGGAGAGGCCGAATATATGAAGATCCTGCAGGAGGCCTACAACACTTCCGAAAAGGCAGAGTTCTACAACTATATCCGTTCTCTCGACGCATTGAAGGCATCCCTGAAAGGAGATAATAAGACGATCATCCTGGACAAGGATTCCGAACTGGCAAGGATCCTCTATGGTGCAAACATCACTACCGGCAGCGGGGAATAATCGTATAAAAAAAGGAGCCTCCTGCGACCGCCGTGATGATCGATACCCGGCATGCCGCAGGAGGTTTTTTCTCCATCGCGCAAGACTCGCGAGCGAGTCTTGAAATATGTAAACGATTTGTGATCTCAAACGCTGTTTATTCATACATCTTGAAATATGTAAACGATTTGTGATCTCAAACGCTGTTTATTCATACATGTTTGAGGGCACTCGCCCATGGCCACATGTATGATTAAACATATGTGGTAATAAATACAAATCTGTGCCGACCGATGTCGGATCAGAAATCCAGCTTTTCGAAAAGCATGTCTCTGCCGGCATCTTCGTCCGCATCTTCCCATGTGAGATTTCTGCCGTCAAATGAGAACTGCGCAGATTCGTCTGTGGTGTCGATTGTCTGAGAAGCAATCTCGCCGTCTTCGTTGAAACTGGTGGTCATCTTGAATCCTTTGCCGTCGCAGAGCAGGCTTTTGCTTGCTGTATCGTAAGTGCAGGGATAAGTCCATTCAACGGTTTCAGAAGCACTGTTTCCCCAGACCACACTGGCAATATACTGAGAATCGACTCTTTCGATCTCCAGGAATGCACGGCCGCAGGCGTAGCTGCCTACATACTGGCTTCCATCGGCAATTTCGTTTTGGGCTTCTGTATTTTTAAAGCTCTCAAGATAAGGAGCGGACTCTTCGCCTGAAAAACCCTTGATATCGGCGGCACATACAGTTGTTGTCATTCCGCCCAGAAGAGTTCCTACAGTTACGATTGCGGTTGCAGCGATCATTGCGAAAACTTTCATTTTTTTTACCTTCCTTATCTGATTCAGCTCCTTGCTTTTTTGTTCGGCGCTTTTGTTTTTGTTTTCTATGTGCACAGTATATCAGCCAAAACAGCACAGAAATGTCACACACCCGAAAGAACAGAATGCATAATAAGCCTTTTGCTGATATAATGAATAAAACAGCGAGGAAAAGCCGTGCAAATGCCGAACTTGTTCGAGCATTTGCATGGCCTTGACGAGCGTCCACACATGAGGAAGGAATGGGGAAGGGGCCCCATGGAATCCGAATGTGTGGAGCGATGCGGGAGCGTCAAAGACGCGGAGCAGCGCGTGTTTTATTCAAGAAAAGAGGAAAAGCCGTGCAAATGCCGAACTTGTTCGAGCATTTGCATGGCCTTGACTCGCTGTTTATTCATATACCTGATCATTATAAAACTGTATAGACTTACAATATATTAAATATGAAATTTCAAATACCTGATTTAACCAATACAAAGAGGAACAATAAGCGGGCCGGGGACGCCCGCGCCGCCTACCCTGCAGGTG
>CACZJD010000194.1 GCA_902781325.1 uncultured Lachnospiraceae bacterium | reverse complement strand
GGTTTTGTTCAGAAAATCATTAGATGAGGGGCGCTCGTGCGCGTTCTGGAACGGAAATGAATACTGCTTTACGACCGGACAGTTCGCGAAACTGGACCGCGCCTACAGAAGACACTGCGGTCCGACGGCGATCACCAACCTGGTCTATACTTTGGCCGGGAGAGAGGGGCGGCCCCTTTCGGAGAGCCCCGAAGCGGTGTTTCGCAGGATCGCCGGAATCGGCGGAAAGCGCCTTATCTATATGAACGCGGATTTCCTCAAGCGTTTCGGGGGAACTTCCGATATCCTTGTGCCGTTTATGATCCGCAGGAGCCTGCGGGTTTTCGGCCTTGCTCTGCACCGAGCTGGACCGCGGAGCGATCGTGTATCTGGAGGTACACAGACATCCTGTTTACGGAAATCACCATATGCTGTGCTATGGTTACACTGTCAGAGACGGAAGACTGATGCTGCGGATGGCCGACGGCTGGGTGAGAAGAATCCATGATCTTCCGGCCGGCGAAGAGCTTTTCGCGTTGTGTACGGTGATCAGCCGGAAAAAAGGATAAAAAGTTGGCTGTAAAGTGTTTAAAATTCTTTACAAAATGTTACAGAAATGTTATGATTAAAATCAGTTAAAGAGTAACTGCCAACCGGAGGAAATGTAACATGATGTATACAGAACTCTATAGTTTCGAGGGGACTGCGGCAACTGATGCTGGTAAAACAGAGACCACATTGGAGAAGGCCAAACTCGATTCCCGGAAAATGCTGCAGAAGCGCCGCAGCGCGCTAGAGGCTATTGGGAGTATCCTTCAGAATCTGAAGCCCGGAGCTCAGAAAAGCGGGAAATAACGAGCTGAAGACATCAAAAGAGCGCATAGCGCTCTTTTCTTGTTTTGTTTTTAATTCAGCACCCCGGAAAAAAGACCGGCCCCCGGAGGGAAGCTTGCTTACCGTCCGGGGGCCGGTCTTTTTTCCGGGGCGGACAAGGCGCGAAGCGACTCTGGACGCCCACAGTCCCGAATGCGGAGCATTTGGGACGTGGGGTGCTGAATAATTCAGCATTATGTATTATAATTACTTCAGTGTAAACCTCACTTTCCCGGGAGAACGAATCATGGAAATGAAATACTGTATGCACTGCGGCCACAAACTGGATGAGAAATATCTGATGGGGGAGGGCATGGTCCCCTATTGCCCCGAGTGTCAGGAATTCCGTTTTCCGGTCTACAACACGGCGGTCAGCATGATCGTCATGAACAAGGAACTGGACAAGGTCCTTCTGATCAAGCAGTACGGGAGGGATTCCTATATTCTTGTGGCGGGATATGTCAACAAGGGCGAAGACGCCGAGGATGCGGTCAAGAGAGAGGTCGGCGAAGAGATGGGACTTCAGGTGCTGGAGTGCCATTTCAACAGGAGCCATTATTTTGCTCCGTCCAATACGCTGATGCTGAACTTCACGGCGATCGTGGAGGAGGGCGAGCCCAGTCCCAACTCGGAGATTGATTTCTGGAAGTGGTTCAGTGTCGGGGAAGCCCGGGCCAGGATCCGGGACAAATCGCTCGCGCAGGCGTTCCTGAATGGATTCTTTGACGGGGAATATCATTTCTGAGAGTAAAATATGACAGAAATAATAAGCCGCTTCGGTGATCATCACCGAAGCGGCTTTTTCAACGTGCTTACTGCTCCGCTTTCGCCCTCCTGCGGATTTCGCGGGGCGTATCTCCGTAAACTTCCTTGAACATGCGGCTGAACAGCTTGTAATTGGTAAATCCGTGCTTGTCGAGCACCTCCAGGACAGGCTCGTCCGTCGAGCAGATGTCGTGGTAGATGTGGGTGAGCCGCACGTGATTGACATGCTGCGTGAAGGGAATACCGATGTTCTGCCGGAACATGCGGCTGAAATAGTCGCTGTTGAGGCCGAAGACATTCGCGATCTGTTCGAGAGACAGAGGCTCCATATAGTGCTTGTCGATGTAAGAAACGATCTCTTTGATCCTGAGCTGATTGCGGCTCGGCTCAGGGAGATCTTCTTTGTATAAAGGAATTGAAAAGTCGGTGATCAGCCTGTACAGAATGTCCAGCACGATCGACTGAGTCGCGATCATGTATCCCTTGGGCTGGCGGACATGAAGCTGCACCAGTTTCTTGAGGCAGTCGCAGATCTCCAGGTAGGCGGGGACAAGCTCGTCCGTCAGTTCCGCCCGGCTGCAGATGATCAGGAAATTGCGCTTATTTCCCATAAGACGCTGGATCAGATCATCGTCAATCCTGACCACGATCATCATATAGGTGCGGGTACAACGCGCCTCGTGGATCTGGTTGGTGTCGACTACGATGAATTCTCCGGGCACCAGCTTGTGCTCGCTCCCCTCCAGATGAAAGGTCGCGTTTCCGTTCAAAATATAGACCAGTTCCAGCGAATCGTGCCAGTGGGCAGGTGTGTATTCCCCGGTTGTCTTATATTCCACCAGGATACCGTCTTCGGGTATGTTGTAGTTCTGAAGATAAATATTATCGGGCATATTGATTCCTCTCGTTTATTTGTACCAAATTTACCATTTCAGATGGGGAAGTGCAAGGACTAACAAAATTACCATCGTTAAAGCGGCTGCAACTGTGGGTTTGAAAATATGAACTTTTTGTGACAGGG
>CACZJD010000193.1 GCA_902781325.1 uncultured Lachnospiraceae bacterium | reverse complement strand
TTTCAGGTTCTCTCTGTTGAGGTCGATCATATCTCCGTGGGAGATTCCGCGGCCCTTTTTCTCCAGGCGGACCATCTGGAGAGATGATCCCCAGTTAAAGGAATCTATGCCGACCAGACCGTCATTTTCACCGTCAAAATACTTGACCAGACGATAGGTAAAGTTGAGAGGAAACTGCCCCGACGAAGCCTCGTTCATGACCGATCCGACAGACTGATAGAAAATATCGGGGTCATCGTGAATGATCTCGTTGCGCTCGCGGCATTTTTGTGAAGTGAGGTCATAAACCGCCGCCAGAAAATCCGGATCTTTGTCGCCCAGTTTAGCCGCGAGCGTATTGTACTGCTTCGCGATAGCCAGCTGCTGCTTCTCGGGGATCTCATCCAGCAGGTAGTCCGCGAATTCGCACCCTCTGTGGGGCGTGTTAATGGTAGTCAGGGAAGCCACGTACTGTTTTGCAGATGTCGTCGCAATCGCAGTGCGTGAGTCAAGTCCCCCTTTGGAGTGGGCGATGATATTGACCTTGCCGCACCCCGTCTGTTCTACTATTTCCCTGATCCTCTTCTCCAGTTCCAGCGCGCTGTCGTTTACAGCAGCCGCGCTGTTGTGCTCTCCGTAATAGATCGTCGCGCCGTTTTTCTCAAGTTCCGCAGGGATACGGCCCCAGTAGTTGAAATGGTCAAAATCCCGAAAGAACACAGATCTGCTGCCCTGCTCTTTTTTTATCCCGCAGAGCGAGGCTCCGTTCCAATGCCACTTCTTCCCTGCATGTCCTGATGATCCCGACCAGCATAAACAGATTTATAAAAGGGATCCAGCCGCAGACCGCGCCGATGACCCTCTTTTTAAAGCCCAGCTGCAAAGAAGACGTGTAGACCAGGATGATCCCGACCCAAAACAATGCGAACTCGATCAGAAAGATCGCTATGCCTGCTGCAAGCCATGCGGCGGGGTTAGCGAGAAAGTCCCATTTGCGGGTGATCGGTCCGAACCAAATTGCACTGATCACCAGCGCAGTGCTGGTGACCAGAAAAAATTCCAGTATCTTTGTTCCTATATCGCAGATGCGAATATTCCTTGGCATTACAGTTCCTCCCAGGCTCCTTACAGGCTGCCCTCCCGGATTCAGATGAGTTTACTTCCGCAGTACTCACAGCAGCCGTTTGCGTCCGGCGTTGTCGTCGCCCCGCAGTAAGGACAGGTGACAGGCCCTCTCTGAGGCTGTTCCTGTGCCGGCTGGGAAGGCACTGTTCCGGCTCCGCCTGCTGCTTCACCCCTCGCGGCTCTCTGCATGTAATCTACTGCTTCCTTGATCTCATTTCCGAGATTCAGATTCTCGTAATACTTATTCTCATTGTTGATCCCAACAAAAGTCGAGCTCACCCGCCAGTTACTCTGTACGCCGGTCATCGGCCGCTCGCCGACCTTGACATAGCCGTTGCTGATGGAGTAATTGATATCGTCAAAATAGGGACTGTTCACATCAATTCTGGCGAAGAAATTGTAGGAATACTCATAGCGCGGCGGATTGTAGCTGATAAAATGGCCTTCCTTATCCTTAGTCTTAAGTTCGGTGCGGCTCTCCTTGATCTCCAGAGAACAGCCGGCTGCCTGGGAGAAATCCAGGACATCAGGATTGGCTTTTTCCAGATTGCTCGCGCTGGTCACAATAAACTTCTGATGGTTCTCATCAAGCAGCAGTTTCATATAATTCCCGATGGACCGCGTGGTCGTAAAATTCCTGACCGCGTTCTTATTCTCTTCGCGATAGGCGAGCTGCTCCGCGATCTCCGCTTTCGTGCTGTGCCGCCTCTCGCTGAACCAGGGCGAGAGTTTGGAAGCGCACTCCTTACACATGTTGCCGTCTTCCAGTTTCCTGTTGCCCAAAAGGCCGATCTTGCCTCCGCAGAAGTCGCAATATTTCTTATCAAATAACCCCATTTGCCGCTCCTTTCTCCGATATCCGGATCGGTCGTAAAACAGTGAAAAAAACTATCTGACAATAATTATACTGGATATCCGGACATTTGTTAATGCCGGCTCAGAACCCCAGATTGTCATTCACGAGGATCACATGAATCCTTCCGTGATGTCTGGAAAAGCGCGTAATGAGAAACTGGCAGCAGATCGTGTCAGGTGATTTGCAGTTCATGCAGGAACCTGTCTTCGCGCAGGGCGTATTCAGCCCGAATCTCTGCGCGTTGATCGGAGCAGCGACATTTCTCGCCCTCTTCATAGCGCCGTCCACATCATCACATACCTTGTTCATGCCCGCGATCACGATCACCTTGCGTGGACCCTGCGCCAAAGCAGAAACTCTGTTTGAGTTGCCGTCGATATTGACAAGGATTCCGTCCTCAGTCATCGCATTTGCGCTCATCAGATAGAAATCGGCATCATAGGCAGCCAGCATAGCCGCGCGTTTGTCCTCTACGGCGTCTCTGTCGATAAAATTATAGTTTCCCTCGGTCAGGGCCTTCACAAGTCCGATCTCATGCACACTCATAGCACCGCCCATCGTCACTGTGCTCCCCTCCGGGATCAGATCGAGCGCCTGCTTCAGAGCCGCCTCTTTGTCCGCAGCATAATAACCGGTCATATTTCGGGATTCCAGCCCCCTGATCACCTTCTGCGCCAGAAGTTCATTGCGCTTTGTGATATTTGCATTCATGATTCATCCTCCTTAAATATTTTATGTTTCTTTTATGATATGATGAGAAGAGATCTCACAACCATGCTTTTTTTGAAAGGCATTTCCGACAATGAGTCAAAAAAGTACCCAACCTGCACGTTACCAGTCCCGGCCATTTGAAATGGTCCTGGATTTCTGTGTAGAACTCAGCCGCCGCATGATCATGAGCGGAGCTAAAATCAATTAGTGTCTTTTCCTTGTCCCGGGGCTGCTTCCCCGGGATATTTTATCATGTTTCCGTAGAAGACTCCCGCCTCTGTAGGCGGCGAGATGAATGCGGTCTGTTGACGTAGTTTTTCCTGTTCTCGCGAATACGCGGGCGG
>CACZJD010000192.1 GCA_902781325.1 uncultured Lachnospiraceae bacterium | reverse complement strand
GACCAGCCCTTCATCCAGCAGCTGGAGGCTAAGAACGAAGGACTTCACTTCGCGAGGATCGACGCGGACATCCAGGAGGCCCTCAAGTCCCGCACAGGCAAGAAAGCCGCCGAGACACTCAAAGAAGAGTCTGAGAAAATCGAGAAGATGATCCGCAAGGCTGTAAAGAACGACAAGCTCAGCGTCAAACTCGAGAACCTTCGCGACAAGAAAACAGCTTCCATGCTGACCGTTGACGAGCAGAGCCGCAGAATGGCAGACATGATGAAGATGTACGCCGCCTCCGGCATGCCCATGGGACTGGACAGTTTTGCCAAGGAAGGCCAGACTCTCATTCTCAACGCCAAGCATCCTCTGGTCAAGTACGTCATGGAACACGAAGAGGACAAGAACACTAAGATGATCTGCCAGCAGCTCTATGATCTGGCACAGATTCAGAACGCACCCCTTTCGGCAGAGGATATGGCGAGCTTTATCATCAGATCCAATGAGATCATGCTGATGCTGACCAAGCAGGGCGAAGAAGAATAATCGCGGTAGCGTATGCCCTTTAAGTAACGACTTTTCGAGGACGGGAAAGAGTCATTTGAAGAGCTTGAGCATATACCCCGTCATGCACTCCGGTTTCACGGACGGGGAAGACTAATGTAATTAAAAGAGATGGCACGAGGGTGCCATCTCTTTTTGTCTATGGTTCTTCCCCGTCCGTGAAAAGTCGTTTATGACGGGGTATATGCTCCTGCTCGCCAGTGTATTACCACGTCCTTGAATGTCTGTTGCTGAAAGGGTATACGCTCACTTGCTAATGCTTTTCTTCGTCCGACGTTTCTCTGACCTTACGATACTCTCTAAGGGCTCTGTTGCAGCAACTGAAGAATAGGTTTTGTTTACACTACTTCTGCTCCAGCCCTTGTTTTAGGCCAGGCTGCAACGAATCCCTACGGCTTTCACAGAGCGGATATCCCTAGATTACCTGAGCCGGTGTCTTTCCATCGGGTACAAACCCAGCCACCGCGAAGCGGCTTGGCCTTGACAGACGGAAGTATTAATTTCATTAAAATGAATAGATGCAATTTTATGAGATTAATGATTCTGTACCGGAGAAGACAGTCTAGAACTGAATCCAATCATCAAATCCTTTCGACAGCTATGGAAGAGGAACAATAGTGAGAACATCTACCTTTTCAGTAAAGACTTTACAAGGACAGGGCAATACACTGGCGAGCGCGAGCACATACCCCGTCATAAACGACTTTTCACGGATGGGGAAGTACCATAGACAAAAATAGTCTTCCCCATCCGTGAAACCGGAGTGCATGACGGGGTATATGCTCAAGCTCTTCAAATAACTATTCCCCGTCCTTGAAATCGGAGTGAATGAAAGGGTATACCCTCCCTCGATTATACTGTTCTAAGGAATTCCGTGCTATAATGCTTGTATATTGGGAAACTATGTGGTTTGGAGCGCAGGGATATGGGATATCGAGAATTGTACACAGCCGCCAATATGGCTGACGAAGAATATAATATTTCGGACAAGGGGCTGAGCATCACACCGGAGAAGATAAGCTTTACTGTGATGCCCGGCGCAGTCGCGGAAGGGCAGTTTGTGGTGGCCGGAGCGCCGGGAATCGCGGTGACGGGATTCCTGACATCAGATAATTTCCGCATGCAGCTGAGAAGGGACAGTTTCGCGGAGAATCCTGACAGGATCAGCTGGCGTTTTGACGCCGGGACTCTCACAGAAGGAGATGTCTGCGAGGGAACGATCGGGATCGTGTCCAACTGCGGAGAGTACAGGATTCCCTTTAAGGCTGAAGCTGTGACACCGCAGGTGGCGGGTAGAGAACTGCAGGAGATCCCGAACCGGAATTCTGCGGCTGAGAGGTTTTTGTCGCTGGCTGACGAGGACTGGGGAAGCGCTGTGAAACTCTTTTACAGAAAGGATTTCGCGCAGTCGCTGATCACGGAAGAAGAGCGGATTTTGTACAGAGGACTCTCGCAATATCCCGGCAATGAACAGAATGTGGAGGAATTCCTGATCGCCACATGCGGCAAGGATCCTGTTGAATTTCTCACTGACATTAAAGAGATCCGGACGGAGATCCTGGACATCGGCAGTTCCGGCAGGGAACCCGGGAACGCGGAGTACCGAATTGCGGTACGCAGGCGGGGATGGGGCTATACGAAACTGAGAGTGAGTATGTCCGGCTCTTTTCTGACGCCTGCGACAGCAGTTCTGGAAGGGGGAGACTTCATAGGAGATACTTCAGGTCCCCTTATCAGGAGTTCCGGATCCCGGTGGAGATCATTTACAGGAGAAGGAGCGACGTCAGGGCGAGGCAGGAGAGGGAGAGCAGAAGGGCTCTCATAGAGATGATGCGCCACTATGAGCGGCTGCACACGGGCTGGGCAAGACAGGCGCAGGGACTTGAGAGCGGGATCGACGACGGCGAGTGGCTCAGGCAGGCGGATGAACTGGTCAAAAGATTGTCGTTTCTTAGAAGAGACAGTGTTTTGCCGAGGCTTTACGCCGCGCAGATCTTTCTTATGGAAAACCGGATACATCAGGCTGTCACGGAACTGGAAAATGTCCGGAGAAAGCTTGCGGGCGTCGCGCCGGGAGAAGTGCTGGAAATGGGATACAGCCAGTACAAAGGCGAGTCGGATATCGAGTACTGCTACAGGCAGTTTCTGACTGCCCTGGCATATAATGACGCCGACGTGATCACGCCCAGAGTGGGCAGGATCCTCAGGGAGCGCTACAGAAGGAATCCTTCGGACTGGAGGATCTCCTGGATGATGATGCAGCTTCTTCCCGAGTATGCGCCCGGCCTTCCGGCGCGCTGGAATTTCCTCAAAAAACAGTATATGAACGGCAGCAGAAGCCCCATCCTGTATCTGGAGGCCTGGGACATGATCCACGCGGATCCGTCCTACCTGAGCCTGCAGGAGGACCGCAGAACAGGAAGATACGGGGGAGATGCCTTTGAGAGGCAGGTGCTTCTTTACGCGATCAGGAAAGAACTTCTCGATCCGCAGACCATGGAGAGCGTGTTGGAGAGATCAGACCGCAGAAGGGAGTTTTCGCGGTCTCTTTATCGTATCCTTACGACGGCTTACAGCCAGGAAAGGATGCGCGCGATGCAGCCTGCGATCCTCAAGAGCATCTGCACACTGCTGATCAGGGGAAATAAGACGGGACCGGAATATTTTGTCTGGTATTCAAGAGCAGTGGACAAGGATCTGTCGCTGATGAGGCTTTCCGAGTGCTTCCTGCAGTCGATGCCGGAGGACTATGAAGGCGTCATTCCGGACAGCGTGATGAGAAATACTTTCAGAGGAAGTATGCTCTCGAACGGAAGCAGAGCGTATTTTTACAGATACCTTTACCAAAACAGAGAGCGCTATCCGGAAGTATTCAGGCAGTGCGCGGATGATATCAGGAACTTTTTGGAGGTTCAGATCTCGGAGCACCGCATGTCGGATAATCTCGCGGCACTTTATACGGCTGCGCTCATGGACGAGGAGATCAGACCGCAGAACGCGGGAGATTTGACCAAGCTCTCTTATCTGTCGCATTTGCGGACGACACATTTGTATATGAAGAGAGCTGTGACGATCTATGCCCAGAGCAGCAAAGAGCGGACTTATCCGATCGAGAACGGAAACTGTGTGCTTCCGATCTACGGGGAAGACAACAGGATCTTTCTTGAGGATGCGCAGCACAACCGCTATACTGCCAGCGTGCCCTATACCTGTGACAGGATGATGGATCCCGTCCAGGCGCCGGATCAGGTCTCAGTACAGGAGATGACG
>CACZJD010000191.1 GCA_902781325.1 uncultured Lachnospiraceae bacterium | reverse complement strand
GAGTTTGTCCGAAATCATCCGGAACTGGCGGAACTTGATATCCCATGGAATGATAAACTTACTGATCTGACGCCGCTTTTGGAACTGGAAAATCTTCAGAAAGTGCGCATTTCCGCAAATATGGAGGCGGCTCAGGCCAGTCTGGACGGCGCAGATTACAATTTCCGGCTGGAGATCGAGGGAGAATAACGGGATAATTGGATACAATTATACGTCAAAAAGTTGACTTTCGCCCTTTACTGCTTTAAAATGGTGACTTGATTAAAACTTAAGGAGGGCGAAATGAATAAATTAGCTACCCGTATCAAAAATGTGGGCCCCGGCGCGCTCGTTGCAGCGGCATTTATCGGCCCCGGAACAGTTACTTCCTGCTCCATTTCAGGTGCGACAGCCGGCTATACGCTTCTGTGGGCTATGCTTCTGTCTGTAATATCAGTCATCATCATGCAGTCCATGGCCGCCCGTCTGGGCATTGTCTCCGGAATGGGACTCGGCGAAGCTCTTAGAGAGAAGTTTACAAGCCAGGGAGCCAGGATCCTGATCTCCATCCTCGTAATCGCGGCGGTCTTTATCGGCAATATCGCCTATGAGACCGGAAACCTGACAGGATCGATCCTCGGTATTCAGGCGGCGTTCCCCGCTGCGGACAACCAGACAGCCAAAATAGTGCTCGCTCTGGTCCTTGGCGTGATCGCGTTCGCACTTCTGTTCTCCGGAAGCTATCAGCGCGTTGAGAATATCCTCACAGCTCTCGTAGTGCTGATGGGCGTTATTTTCCTGATCTGCGCGTTTGCCGCAAAGCCTGACTGGGGCGCAGTATTTGCAGGCCTCTTCGGATTCAAGGTTCCGGACGGCGGAGACTGGATGACGGTCGCAGCCCTGATGGGAACAACAGTCGTGCCTTATAACATTTATCTGCACGCAGCTTCCGCTTCCACAAAGTGGGGCAAGAATGCCGACAAGGAAGACGCGCTTGCAAATTCCAGATTTGACTCGATCATTTCGATCGGACTTGGCGGAATCATCTCCATGGCGATCATCGTCTGCGCTGCAGCGACGATCCATGCATCAGGCGGAACTATTGCTTCCGGTGCTGACATGGCTAAGGCTCTGACTCCCCTTCTGGGCAGCTGGGCTACCGTGATTTTCGGTATCGGCCTCTTCGCGGCAGGTATCACAAGTACCCTGACAGCTCCTCTTGCAGCGGCATTCGCAAGCTCCGGTATTCTTGGCTGGGGCGAAGATATGAAGCAGACAAGATTCAAAGTTTTCTGGATCATCGTTCTTGCGTTCGGTATTTTCGCAACCTGCACACTGGGAGCCAGCCCTACACAGATCATTCTGTTCGCACAGGCTGCTAACGCTATTCTTCTTCCCGTTACGGGAATCCTCCTTCTGATCGTGGCCAACGACGCCGCTATCATGAAGGAATATAAGAATAAGACCTGGTTCAACGTTCTGGTCGTTATCGTAATCGCGATCTTCATCTTCATCGCCGCCAGAAATATGAACGCGTTCATGTCCGGACTTAAGAAGCTGATCAGCGGCTGATCCGGAATGTTATCTGCAAATAAATGATCATATTGGAACTATTGACCCGCAGCTGTATTGCTACGGGTCAAGTCCGTTTATCACACACATAAAGGAAACCACATGGAATACAAAATACTGCCGGTGGGAGATTCTGCGCTGACGATCATTTTCGGAAACAGTATTGACCCGGAGATCAGCAGGATCGTGCGGGTCGCAAGGAAGTATCTCACAAAGAAAAATATCAAGGGCGTCAATGAGTACGTTCAGACCTATGCGACGCTCATGGTCCATTATCGTCCCGTGGCGATCGGATACGACGAGCTCGCCGAGAGGATCGATCTGGAACTGTCGCAGATGGACCTGGGAAGCGATAGTTTGAAGAAGAAGACTATTGTGATCCCGGTGTGCTACGGAGGAGAATTCGGCCCGGATCTGCCTTTTGTGGCGGAGCACGCGGGAATCTCCGAGGAGGAGGTCATAAAAAGGCACAGCGCGGTGGACTACCTGATCTATATGCTTGGGTTCATGCCGGGATTTGTATATCTTGGCGGAATGGATCAGTCCATCAGCACGCCCAGGCTGAAAAACCCCAGAGAGCGCCTGGAAAAGGGCTCCGTGGGTATCGCGGCCAATCAGACCGGAATCTACCCTCTGGTCTCTCCGGGCGGATATCCTCTATGAAGCAGGCGAGTTTATCCGCTTTGTCCCGATCACTGAGCAGCAGTTTAAGGAGATACGGGCGAAGGTAGAGGACGGAACCTATGAGTATGAGTGGATCAGAGAGGGGTGACGTAAAAGACTATGGCAATGCATGTGATCAGCCCCGGCCCCCGCACGACGATCCAGGACAAAGGAAGGCTGGGATATCAGAACAGCGGCTTCGCGCCGAGCGGTTTCATGGACAGAGTCGCTTCCAGAATGGCTAATGTGCTGGTCGGAAACAAGGATTCCGAGGCAGTGTTGGAATTCTGCCTGATCGGACCGGTGCTGAAATTTGATGAGACAGTAAATCTCGCCGTCTGCGGCGGAGATTTTTCCATCGACGTCGGCGGCAGAGTGTATCCTGCCAACAAGGCAGTGCGCGTGCCGGCGGGAATTACTGTAAAAATATTGACAGGGAAAGTAGGAATTTACGGATCTGTCGCAGTGGGCGGCGGCCTGGACATTCCCATGGTAATGGGAAGCCGCAGTACAAACCTGCGCTGCGGGATCGGCGGATTTCACGGCCGGGCCCTTATGGCCGGCGATGAGATCGCTCTGAGACACCCGGAGAACGGCAGGAGAGATTTCTCCTGGCGGTGGGTGCCTGCGCGCAGACTTGTGTCTCCCGATGATCCGGACATCACCAAAGTACGCGTGATCCCCGGCCCTCAGGAGGATATGTTCACAGAAAAGGGAATTCAGACTTTCTACAAGAGCTCCTATGTGATCACTGCCCAAAGTGATCGCATGGGATACAGGCTGACAGGACCTAAGGTCGAAGCCGTTGACGGTTATGATATTTTGTCCGACGGGATCGTAAACGGAAGCGTCCAGATCTCCGGTGCCGGAGAGCCCATCGTGATGATGGCAGACAGACAGACAACAGGCGGATATGCCAAAATAGCGTCCGTGATCAACGTCGACATCCCCCTGTTCGCACAGCTGCGCCCGGGACAGAAGGTGCAGTTTGAAAGATGCACGGTACAGGAGGCGCAGGTCCTGATGCGGGAGGCAAGCTGGAAGTGGAAGGAGCACTGCAAGATCCTGGAGAAGAGCACACCTGCGGGCTTTAAGGCACTTGGCCTTAGGGCGGACGGAAGCAGCAGCGGCAGTTCCCGCTCCGGCTGGACCAAAAAGGCTTGGAAACGGAGAGAATGGAAAAGAAAGGGAGGTAATAACAGATGATCAGTGATTATAAGGATATGACACCTGTACAGATGCGGCATTTGATCCGCGAGGGCAAGTTTACAGAGCCCACCAGCGGCCTGTGCCCGGGATATGCCCAGGCGAACCTCATCATTCTCCGCAAGGAGCACGCTTACGATTTCCTGCTGTTCGCACAGCGTAATCCGAAGGCCTGCCCTGTGCTGGAAGTTCTCGACACAGGCAGCCGCTTCACTAAATTTGTGGCAAAAGATTGTGATATAGCCAAGGATTTCCCCAAATACAGGATCTATGAGAAGGGCGTCTGCACCGGCGAGTACACGGATGTGGAGCAGTTCTGGAGCGATGACCTTGTGGGATTCCTCATCGGATGCTCCTTCAGTTTCGAATCCGAGATGATCGAAGCGGGAATCGAGATGCGCCACAACACCATGGGCCGCAATGTCCCCATGTATATCACCGGGATCGACACAGTTCCGGCCGGCGTATTCTCCGGCAAGATGGTCGTCTCCATGCGCCC
>CACZJD010000190.1 GCA_902781325.1 uncultured Lachnospiraceae bacterium | reverse complement strand
GCTGCCAGTGCTACTCTATTGTTGTTAGCGTTTATTTTTAATTTTGCCGTTTAACGATCGGCGTCGGATAGCTTCTCCACCTGCATGACCCCTGTCGAAGCCTTTACTGACCCGGGTTATACAAGGAAGTCCGGTCCAAACAAAGACCGCTTCTCTGTTATCAGATTATACTACCTGAAGCCGCTAAGTCAATAATTTAAACCAGCGGTTTCACTTCCCAAATACAGAGACGGGTATAATCCGTCTGACTTACATCTTGATCTGGCTGTTGTGGAAATCTCTCTCGGTCTCGCGCTTCATGGCCTTCTTCTTGAGGTCGTCGCGCTTGTCGTAAAGCTTCTTGCCTCGGGCGAGGCCGACCTCTATTTTGACCCGGCCGTTCTTGAAGTAGACCTGCAGGGGCATCAGAGTATAGCCCTTGGCCTGAACCTGACCGGCCAGTTTCATAATCTCCCTCTTATGCAGGAGCAGGCGCCTTTTTCTGAGAGGCTCGCGGTTGAAAATATTGCCTTTCTCGTAGGGGCTGATATTCATGCCCTCCACGAAAGCTTCGCCGCGATCAATGGTGACATAGGCCTCCTTGATGCTGCACTTTCCCTGGCGGATGGACTTCACCTCTGTTCCGAACAGTTCGATCCCCGCCTCATACTTCTCTTCTATGAAATAATCGTGGTAAGCCTTCTTGTTGTTAGCCACCAGCTTGATCGCTTCCTTGGCGCTCATTTTCTTCCCTTTCTGTCCCTGTGTTTCTTGCGGCCCGTGTGTCTGCCGGATTTTCCGGCCAGGATCCTGCCCGTGCGGTCCAGAAACAGCTTCTTCCTGCCGTTTCTTCTTCCCTTCTCTCTGTCGGGATCCGATTCTTTCCTGCCTTCGCCCCGCTTTACGAAGTGTCTGTGGTCCTGCTCTGCGTCATCCCGGCGCTCCGAGCCCTCAGGCATAAAATCTATGGTCCTTCTTGCGGTATCGACACCGGCTACAGTAACATTCATGGTCTGGCCGAGCATGTAGGTGCGCCCTGTATGCTCCCCTACAAGTATATAACGTTTTTCGTCATAAGCATAGAAATCATCTGTCAGATCGCTGATGCGGATCATTCCCTCCACGGTATCGGGCAGTTCCACATAGATACCCCAGCCGGTTATGCCGGAAATAGTGCCGGTATAGTTCTCGCCGACCCTTTCCTCCATGTACTGGGCTTTCTTGAGTTTCACGGTCTCCCGCTCTACTTCCGCGGCTCTCTGCTCCATTGCCGAGCTTCTGGCAGCCGCCCCCGGAAGGTAAAGATTGAGCCTGTCCACTGCACTCTCGTCCATCTCGCCTCGCAGCCAATACTTGAGACTTCTGTGAACCAGAAGGTCCGGGTATCTGCGGATCGGAGAGGTGAAGTGGCAGTAATACTTCAGCGCGAGGCCGAAGTGGCCCTCACATCCCGTCGCGTACTGCGCCTTCTGCATGCTGCGAAGGACCACTCTGCTCAGCATAGCCTCCTCGGGTCTGTCTTTCATCTTCCCCAGAAGGTTCCTGATCTGGGAAGGATGCACATCTCCCTGTCCGGGCTTAAACCGGTATCCGAATCCCCTGACAAGCTGCGCCAGCTCCTTCATTTTGTCCACAGCGGGAACTTCATGCACGCGGTAGACCGAAGGGATCTCCAGATACACGCAATGTCTGGCTACAGTCTCATTGGCCAGGAGCATGAAGTCCTCGATAAGGTCTGTGGCGTCCGTTCTCTCTCTCAGGGAGATCTCCACAGGTCTTCCCATCTCATCCAGTACGATCTTAGCTTCCGGGAAGTCAAAATCTATACTGCCTCTCTTCTCCCTGTTCTCGCGAAGCTGTGCGGCAAGCTTCTTCATATTCCGGAGCATTCCTGCAAGTTTCTGCGTTCTTCCTTTGATTCCTCTGTAACCCTGCCAGCTCAGTGACTGTGCGATCTCACTGTCGTCATTCTCCTCAAAAAGCCGCATTACGCCGTTATAGGACAGGCGGGCGTCTACATGGATGATCGATTCCGAGATCTCGTATTCCGAAACCTCGCCGTTTTCATCGATCGTCATGACACAGCTCATGGCGAGTCGGTCTTCCCCCGCGTTAAGGGAGCAGATCCCGTTGGACAGCTTCCTGGGCAGCATCGGAATGACACGGTCTGCCAGATAAACGCTGGTTCCTCTGTTAAAGGCCTCTTTATCTAGTGCTGACCCCTCTTTTACATATTCCGCGACGTCGGCGATCTTCTCCGTCAATGGTGACCGTGGGAAGGTCCCTGTAGTCAGTCCGGTTCTGCCTTGCGATTGCCTCCGACCGGACGTCGACACTCTCCGGAATCCTGTCCGCCTCGTCGGTCACTTCCTTCGGAAATTCCGTAGGGATCTCATATCCCTTTACAATAGACAGGATGTCTACTCCGGGATCTGTTACATGACCCAGGATCTCCGTTACGTTTCCGACGGGATTTTCTCCGTTCCCGGGATAGATGCTGATCTGTGATACCACCTTGTGTCCTTCAAGCGCACCGTTCTTCCCATCGGCAGGTACATCCACCTCGAAAGGGATCTTGGTGTTGTCCGGCGTGATATAGCCGGCGATGCTCAGGGATACTGTCTTTCCGACCATCCTCTTTCCGAGCATGATGTAATCCTTAATGTATGTCTTCTGTACAGGCCTTCTGAAAGCATGGTATGTTCCGACGACCATCTTTACCCCGTGCTCAAGGATCCTTGCCACCTCGGCTTCAGCCCTTTTGCCCTGTCCGTCGTCTCCATGGCCGCTCTCGTCCAGGCTTCCCCGCGTGATCCTCACCTCGACAGTGTCTCCGTAGACAGCACCGCCCGTGCAGCCCTGGGGTATGAACAGGTCTCTCTCGAATCCTTCAACGGTTACGAATCCGAAACCTCTGGAATTGCTGTCGAACTTGCCTGTAAATATCTGTTCTCTCTTGTTCTTCCTCATCATCTTCTTTACGTCTTCTTCTCTTCTTCTTTCTTCTGCTATCTTCTATATTGTCACGGCGGCAATGTTCTTGTCTGCGCATGGTTTTAACATCGCAATGAGCCGTAGCGACAGGTCACATGCCGTTTCACGGCTCACTGCTTCGCGCATAGAAAAACACTCCTGCAAAATATCGCAGGAGTGCAGATGATCACACATTCAGCTTCGTTCCCGATCTTGATCCGGCATGCGGAAAAAACACTCAGAACAGCTGCATATTCAGGAGGATTGCAAGGATAAAGAACGCAATGACAAGTCCTGTGGTGAATTTCTCAAGAAATCCTTCCATGGAACGTCCCTTGTTCTTGCCCCAGTAAGTCTCAGCCGCGCCGCTGATCGCGCCCAGTCCCTGAGATCTTCCTTCCTGCATAAGAATGACCACTGTCATCACAATACTCACTGCAATAATTGCGATCGTCATAATCAAGCGAATAACACTCATCTTCATTACCACCTTGTTAAAAACGATTTTCCTTATAGGCGCACTAACCCCATGCGCCAAACATTGTTATACTATCACGTTCGATGGGCAAAATCAAGCCCATAAATACCTGTATTACTCAAAGTACGCGTCAAAAATCCGCCCGGCTACAGGGACAGCATAACTTGAGCCCATTCCCTTGCCCTCGATCAGGACTGTCACACTGATCTCCGGATCACCGGCAGGCGCAAATCCTGTAAACCACGCGTGGGAACTCTTGTTGTTGTCAAACTCCGCGCTTCCGGTCTTGCCGCAGGGCTCGTACTCTCTTCCGCTCAGAGAATTCGCAGTACCTTCCGTGATCACTGCCCGCATCATCTGAACCATCTTTGACGCAACGTCTTCGGACATCAGGGCGCCATACTGTTCATTGCCGTAGACTTTCAAGGTACGGCCTTTGGCATCGTGCAGTTCATCCACCAGGTGCGGCTTCATCAGAACGCCGCCGTTCGCCACCGCGGAAGTGATCATATTGAGGTGAAGCGGTGTCATAGATGTAGTTCCCTGTCCGATCGCCATCTGCATGATCCCCTCCGTGGAGAGTGTATTCGGCATGTTGACAGCGCTGCGGATATAGGGAAGGTCATAGGGAAGCTTACTGTTAAAGAGAAGCGACTTCAGTGTAGCCGACATTGTATCGGCGCTGATCATATTCACACCGATATTTGCAAAGGAGGCGTTGCAGGAATGCGCGAAGGATTCCTCAAGTCCTACTTCTCCGTGTACTTCATATTCATAACAGTGGATGGATTCTCCTCCCTGCTCGAAGACGCCCGTGCATTTGAAGTCGTAGTTCTCCATCGCATCGGGATCTTCCTGAAGCAGGTCTATGCAGTCGACGATCTTGAATGTGGATCCCGGCGGATAGAGTCCCTGCGTGACCCTGTTCAGCAGCGTTCCGGATTCATTGTCATTGAGCAGGTTCTCCCACTCCTCTTCAATATAGTTGGGATCATAGTCCGGTTTGGAGACCATCGCGAGGATTCTCCCTGTCTTGACCTCCGTCACAATGACCGCTCCTTCGTAACCACCCATCGCGTCGTAACAGGCCTGCTGGATCTTCGGGTCAAGCGTGGTGATAAGGTTATTGCCCGGGTAAAGCTTATCCTCGGCATTTTCTTTGTTGTCATACCT
>CACZJD010000189.1 GCA_902781325.1 uncultured Lachnospiraceae bacterium | reverse complement strand
GGAGACAAGAGCGGCACGGAAGACCTTGCAGGAATGATGGACGAACCGGATGAAGTCTATGTGACCACAGGAGAAGTCGCACCCCCGGAGGATACCGGAGAAGAAGGGCAGGAAGGCTCCACTAGTCAGGGAGGCAGCACCAGTCAGGAAGGCTCCACCGGAAAGGAAGATGTCTCTTGTCAGGGAAATACCTCCGGGAAGGAAGTGCCTGAAGAAATTGAACTCACGGGGGACGTCGCATACATCGAAGAGGATGTGGAGCCATGAGCGGCGCAGTATTTCCCCTTCTGGGCCTGTCCAGGCACAGGATGGGTACAGATGGCGTTGGGATCACTACACTGGCTGCCGCAGCAGGCTGCCCGCTGCACTGCCACTGGTGCATTAATAGAGATCTGCTCAGCAAAGCGAAGGCGGAAAACGTAACTCCGGAGGAATTTCTTGAACGCGTCAGAATTGATGATCTGTATTTTCGCGCGACGGGAGGCGGGATCACTTTTGGCGGAGGAGAGCCCCTGCTGCAGGCTGATTTCATCAAGGAATTCAGAGAAATCTGCCCGGAAGAATGGAAGATCACCGTTGAGACGAGCCTTTTCGTCCCAAGAAACTATCTTGCTCAGGTGATTGATGCGGTGGACTTCTTTGTTGTTGACTGCAAGGATATGAACGAGGATATATATAGGAAATACACCGGAGAGGATTCTTCCGTGATGGAAGAGAACCTTCAGTTTCTCTTGCAGAGAAAGGAAGCGGAGAGCATTCTTGTCAGAGTGCCGCTGATCCCGGGCTACAATACGGAGGAGGATCAGAAGAAGAGCGCGGAGAAACTTCGTGAAATGGGAGTGAAGAGGCTGGATCTGTTTGAATATCGCCCCCTATAATTGCTAAAATCGGATAATATTTAGTACAATATTGTCAAAGGGGTACAGATATGAAACTCAACCAACTGGAATACTTCTGCGCTGTCTGCCGCTATCACAGCATTACTCGGGCGGCGGAAGAATTATATGTGACACAGCCTACGATCTCGGTCGCGATCCGCGAGCTGGAGAATGAACTGAAGCTCCGTCTGTTTCATCATGAAAAGAACAGGATCTCTTTGACGAAAGAAGGGGAAGCCTTCTACCGAAGGGCGGAGGCACTGCTTAAGGAGACGAGGGCTATGGTCACGGAGTTTTCTTCCCTAGGTGAGCAGGAGACGCCGATCAGGATCGGAATCCCTCCGCTGATCAGTACGGTGTTTTTTCCAAGCCTCACAGACGGGTTTCAGGAAAAGACGGGACTTTCGGTTCAGCTTTTCGAATATGGTTCCGTGAAGGCTTGCAATATGGTCCAGGAGGAGAAACTCGACTGCGCGCTCGTCAATATGGATTTCTATAATATTGATTGACCAGTTTAATTCCCATGTACTGATGGAAGATTCGTATGTGTACTGTATTGGCAGAAATCACAGGTATGCGGGGGAGAAAGAGGTTACCTTCGAGATGTTGAGGGATGAGAAGATCATTCTCTTCAACACTGACTCCGTACAAAACGAGACAGTGACTGCCCGTTACAGGGCTATGGGGCTTACACCCAACGTAATTGCCTACTCCAGTCAGCTTTATACGATCCTCAATTTTCTGCGGGGCGGCAGCTGCGGCGCGTTGCTATACTCAGCCCTGGCTGTTAATCCAAGGGACTTTGTGCAGATTCCGATCAAGCCAGATATTACAAGTAAGTTCGGCGTCATTTGGAAGAAAGGCGTGTTTGTGCCGGAGCGCACCAACAAATTCATAGAGTATATCAAGAAGCATCAGATCATCAGATGAAAAACCCCGGGGAGATGTCAGCATTTCCCCGGGGTTTCCTTTTATTTCAGTACTAACCGGCACATCTGGCATAATGCACAATGCCGGTTGACAGTATAAATTTTTCTTATACATATCTAAAAATACACAAATTTACTTATCACTACACGCCATATACAATTAAGTCAGATCAAAGAAATCCCGGCCGGATTATCAATCTTTTGGAAACTGTAAAACCCTGTATTTAGGAGGAAAAAGAAAATGAGTCCAGCCACAATTACATTGATTTTTCTGGCTTTTGCCATTGTTATGTTCGTCACGGAAAAGATCCCGCTCGGCCTCACATCCATGATCGTCTGCGTGGGCTTGTGTGTAACAGGTGTCCTTGATGTCAAGACCGCTTTCGCGGGTTTCATCGATTCCAACGTCATTTTGTTCGTAGCCATGTTCATCGTCGGCGGCGCCTTCTTCGAGACGGGCATGGCGAACGAGATCGGCGGTATCGTCACAAAGTTTGCCAAAACAGAGAGGAGCCTGATCGTAGCCATCATGGTCATCGTCGGCCTGATGAGCGGCGTTCTCTCCAACACGGGAACGGCAGCTGTCCTGATCCCGGTCGTGATCGGAATCGCAGCCAAGTCCGGCTTCAAGCGCTCCAGACTCCTGATGCCTCTCGTATTCGCAGCGGCCATGGGCGGAAACCTCTCCCTGATCGGAGCGCCCGGCAACATGATCGCCCAGTCGACCCTGGAGCCTCTCGGAATGAAGTTCGGTTTCTTCGAATACGCAATCGTGGGACTTCCGATCCTGATCTGCGGCATAATCTTCTATGCGACCATCGGATTCAACCTTTTGCCCAACCACGATACCACGGACGACGGAAGTTCCGTATTCGATGAGCAGAAAGATTTCTCTAAGGTACCGCAGTGGAAGAAGACCCTCTCCCTGGTCATCCTGATCGCGACACTGGCAGCCATGATCTTTGAAGACCAGATCGGTATCAAGCTCTGTGTCTCCGGCTGCGTCGGCGCGATCCTCCTGATCCTGACAGGGGTCATCTCTGAGAAAGAAGCGCTCAAGTCGATTGACCTCAAGACCATCTTCCTCTTCGGCGGTACGCTCTCTCTGGCATCGGCCCTGCAGAGCACCGGCGCAGGCGAGATGATCGCAGGCAAGGTGATCGGCGCGCTGGGATCCAATCCTTCCCCGCTGATCTTCACATTTGTAGTGTTCATTCTCTGTTGTGTCATGACCAACTTCATGTCCAACACGGCGACAACCGCTCTGATGGCTCCCATCTGCCTCTCCATCGCACAGGGCATGGGCGCGGATCCCAGAGCAGTCCTGATGGCCTGTGTCATCGGCGGTTCCTGCGCATACGCAACACCGATCGGCATGCCTGCCAACACCATGGTAGTAGGCGCCGGCAATTACAAGTTCATTGATTACGTGAAATCCGGCCTGCCGCTGATCGTCATCGCAACCGTTGTAAGTATGATCATTCTTCCGATCGCATTTCCCTTCTATCCGGGCTGATGCGCACGGATTTATCAAAAAAGAGAACATCGGCATCTTGCGGCTAAGTACAAGGCGGCCGTAAACAAGAACGAAATATAAAAGCAAAACACAGCTTATTTATTGAAAGGAGATCCTCATGTCACACGAAGCACAGGTAAAGAAACTTAAAGACATTATGGCACAGTTTGTCGGATTCACCGGCATCAAACTCCCCGACGACGTCATCGCGAAGCTCCAGGAGCTCAGCGAGAAGGAGACATCTCCGATGGCCAAGGTCATCTATGAGACCATGTTCCGCAACCAGGAACTGGCTGTAAAACTGAATCGTCCTTCCTGCCAGGACACCGGCGTCCTGCAGTTCTGGGTAAAATGCGGCACACAGTTCCCTTACATCGATGATCTGGAAGTCCTTCTCAAGGAAGCCGTTATGCAGGCTACAATTGATACTCCTCTTCGCCACAATTCCGTGCAGACTTTTGACGAGTACAACACGGGCAAAAATGTCGGCAA
>CACZJD010000188.1 GCA_902781325.1 uncultured Lachnospiraceae bacterium | reverse complement strand
CGCACATTGCCCGTCGCGCGGGCCAGGATCTTCCAGATATCTACTTCTGAGATCTCTTTTCCGTCGAAGCGGTTCGTCTCCTTGATCAGTTCCGCCAGCATCACTGCCCAGACAAAGTTCACCGGCAGAATGTCGGTTCCGTTGATGATCGCGATGCTGGGATTGAAGGCGTCCTCTTCTTTTTTGGGCGGGATCAGATGGATGCGGATGGCACCGGGTCCGTTCGGATTGAGCGTGGTGTGCAGGACTTCGGTGAATTCGGTATCCATGTAATTCCTGATCTTGCGGACCGTCCTGGTATTCTTAAACGCCCGGGGTATCGTATTTGACATTGTGTCCTCCCTTGTCGATGCGAAGCGGCGCCGGGGCCGCGTTTGCAGCTACAAATATAGTATATCACAGCTTTAGGGGTCAGACCCCTTCAAAACAGGGTCAGACCCCTGCTCCCCTTCTCTACGCCCCATGGCCCAGAAGTTCCAGCGCTTTCTGCGCGCTCTTTTCCTTTTCCAGTTCCAGTATCTCCTCTCCGCTTCTGTGCCGGAGCCTGATGGCCGGGGCCTCCTGCGCCCAGGGCGCGACTCCGTTTTCCGACTGGATCAGCCATTTTCCCTTTATGACCTTGTCTATGTCCTTTTTGAGCAGATACTTCCATGAAAAACCGGCCGGAATATAGACCGCCTTCTCTCCAATCCGGAACTTCTCAATACGGACACTCTTTTTGAAGTCTTCCTTCAGGGAGACATCATTTTCTGCGCCGCCGTCTGCGATCAGGGGGTTCAGTTTATTGAACATTTTTCTTCTATAGCCTTTCAAAAATGAATTCGAATACGTTTAAGTGAAATCCATTGACTTCACCACTGCAAAGTGCTACATTTTATAGTGGTTTATAGAATTTTAATAATTATACACCACTACCTGTTAAATAACACGGCAACCGCCGGAGGAGTTTACATGACTTCGGGCGACTATCTCGATAAAATCCTGGACAGGATGACTTTCACTCACAATATAACACGGAATTTCACGGCAGCAGTGAGAAGTATGTTTTGTCGCGTAAGGCGAATCTCTGGAAGGTCAGCGAGTCAGAGCATGTCCTGTTCATGACCCTGCCTGAAAACGCGGATCCCGGTGCGGATTCTGGCGCAGCTCCCGAGACAGATCCCGGTGCACTCTTCGAGGAGGCCGGCCGCCTGATATCCGATTACATGGAACCCGTTCTCTCCCGCGGCAATGAAAAGTACCCGCCCAAAGATCACATGCGCACATTTCTCACCGCCGTACTGGTGCTGGAGCGCTCTCCGGACCGTTTTGACAAGAGCTATCTCTTCTCTCTGAGGGGATTCTCCCAGGGGCGGATCATCGTCGTTGACCTGCCGAGCAAAAAAGTCTATACAAGTCCCGCCGCAAAGGACGTCGCCGCTTTCTTCCGGCAAGCCCTCTGAGGCCTCACTGTGTATATAGTAACACGCAGTAAATGCATGAGCGAAAGGAGTTTATTATGAATGCAGCTGTGATTCTGGTCATTTCCATTCTCCTGCTTCTGGCTGGATACGTCTTCTACGGCGGATGGCTTGCGAAAGAGTGGGGCATTGATCCCAAGCGCAAGACCCCCGCTCATGAACTCGAAGACGGAATGGACTACGTCCCCGCTAAAGCACCCGTTCTGATGGGACACCACTTCTCTTCGATCGCCGGCGCAGGCCCGATCAACGGCCCTATTCAGGCGGCAGTCTTCGGCTGGGTCCCCGTCCTTCTCTGGGTAGTGATCGGAGGCATCTTCTTCGGCGGCGTGCACGATTTTGGCGCGCTCTTCGCCTCAATACGCCACAAAGGCCAGTCCATCGGCGAAGTTATTTCCGGTTCCATGGGCCGCACCGCTAAGCGGCTGTTCATCATCTTCAGTTACCTTACACTGCTTCTGGTAGTTGCCGCTTTCGCTTCCATTGTTGCAAATACATTCGGAACAACTACATCCGCGGGCGCGATGCGTGAAGGCGCGGCGCTTGAGGCAAACCTCTCCACAGCGATGATCTCTCTTCTCTTCATCGTGCTGGCTATGGTCTTCGGTTTCCTCGTTTATCGCCGCAACGTATCTGTCGGCCCCGCGACCCTGATCGGTATCGTCGGAATCGTAGCCATCGTGTTCATCGGCCTCAATTTCCACCCGGTGGCGCTTTCCTACAACGCGTGGATGTGGCTCCTTGGCCTCTACATCCTGATCGCGTCCGTCACGCCTGTATGGATCCTCCTGCAGCCCCGTGACTATCTGAGTTCTTACCTTCTCTACTTCATGATCGCCGTCTCCGTGATCGGCGTTCTGGGCGCGACCTTCACCGGAACAGGATCCCTCGCGATCCCCGCATTCGGTCTCGCTGAAGCAAAAGGCAACGGCCTCTTCACCACCGGCAGCGTATTCCCTGCCCTGTTCATCACGATCGCATGCGGCGCGATCTCCGGTTTCCACTCACTGGTTTCCTCCGGAACAACCGCCAAGCAGATCGACAATGAGCGCGACGCGCAGCCCATCGGCTACGGCGCAATGCTCATCGAGTGCGTAGTCGCGGTCCTGTCCCTGTGCGCAGTCGGATATGTCTGGACAGACGCGGTCGGCGAGCTGTCCGCCGAGACCGGCAAACTGGCCTCCGCTTTCGCGTCCCCCACAGCAGTCTTCGCGACCGGTATCTCCAAGATGATCGGTTCCTTCACAAATGAAGGCGTCCAGAACATCATGTACCAGATGCTCGTCCTTGCGGTCTCAGTATTTTGCCTGACCTCCCTCGATACCGCTACCCGTCTGGCCCGCTACATGTTCCAGGAATTCTGGCTTGTCGACGGCGAGACCCCTGAGGATGTCAAAGACAGCAGGAAGATCCTCGTAAATCCTTACTTCGCGACAGCAGTCACCGTTGTCCTGGGCATCGCGCTCGGCATGACCGGATATGCCAAAATATGGCCCCTCTTCGGTGCAGCCAACCAGCTCCTCGCCGCTCTCGGCCTGATCGCTGTCTGCGCATGGCTCGGCGACATCGGCAGAAACAACAAGATGTTCTTCATCCCCATGTGCTTCATGCTGGTCGTCACGATCGCTTCCCTGCTCCAGACCATCACCGCAAAGCTTACCGCCGGCGGAGACATCTGGAACTACATCCAGGCAATGATCGCGATCCTGCTAGTTGTGCTGGCAGTCGTCCTCGCCATCATCGCCTTCCGCACCCTTTCCGCGCAGGCGAAGAAGAAGAATTAAAGAAAATCGCATATTCACGGATAATTGAACGTAGTCTCAATTCAGTATATAATCTGAGTGGAGACACTCCGCCGCCGCAGCTCAGAGCTGCCGCGCTATCCGGCCAAAATGTCTTCAACCTCCCATCTCTCTCAGAGTTGGGAGGTTGATTATCTTAGTTCATATTTATAGGGAGGCATTTCATGATTCCGGCTTACGAAGGAAAAGAACCTTATATTTTCGTCAGCTACGCTCACAAAGACAGCGCCGCCGTATTCCACATCGTCGAGCAATTAAATGCCAGAGGCTACAGAATCTGGTACGACGAAGGCATCGAACCCGGCTCCGAGTGGCCCGAATATATCGCCAACCACCTGCTGGGCGCGGAAATGGTGCTCTCAGTTCTCACTCCCAACGCCTCCCTGTCGGCCTCGAGCTGCAGCTCTCCTCCCAGCAGAGCGTCCTCTACTACACCTACGACTCCGAAGAGCGCTTCCTCGACAAAATCGAGACCTGCCAGCACCTGCGCCCCTGCAAGCGGGCCGCGGGCGAAAGCGGCGCGGCTGGAAGCGGCGCGGCTGCTGCTCAAACCGGAGGTTCGGTTTCAGCGAAAGCTGCAGATGCATCTGCGGCGCGTGGAGCCGCTTCCGGGCGCATGGGAGCTTCCGGAACTTCTTCTGCTGCCGGCACTACTTCTGGTTCAGGGCCTTCTTCTGCCGGCGCCAGGCTTGCTCCTAATAAGATTGCTCTGATCGCAGGCGCCTGCGTCGCTGTCCTGGTAATCTTCTTCCTCGTAAACCCCGGAAAGAAGAAAAATACAGAGCCTGAGAATGCAGTAACAGCTACAACTGTTCAAGATAATACCGGCTCAGAAACTCAGGATGACGCCAATGCTGCTCAAACTGACGCAGGTTCTGATGCTCAGGCTGACACTCAGAATAACACCGGCACTCAAGCCGCTGACAATACCGCCCAGAATGGCGCTGACACCACCACGAATACAACGGATGAGCCCACTGCTGACACGACTGCAGCTACTTGGGACTACACCATCACCCGCAGTGAAGAGAGCACCACCTATGCTTTCGACCGCGGCCCGCGCATCGTGATGCCCGCATCCTGGGGCTCTCAGGTAACAGTTATAGATGAAGGCGATCGCGTCACCTTCTACCACACAGCGAGCAGAGAAGCCTGGGCCGTAGATGGTATGGACAACGCCGGCTATCTCTTCAGACTGTGCCTTGATCCCACACAGGATTACAAAGTCTATCCTTCTTTCATGGACCTTGGCAAGACATCGGAAGGCTACTTCTTCCTTATGTTCCCCACTGATTTCCAGGCCTACGCCAATAATGAGAG
>CACZJD010000187.1 GCA_902781325.1 uncultured Lachnospiraceae bacterium | reverse complement strand
GTTCAGCAGATCGATTCCCCTCAGAACCTCTATGACATGCCCTGCAACCTGTTCGTAGCAGGCTTCATGGGATCTCCTCAGATGAACTTCGTAGATGCTGTCGCAAGAGTAGAAGGCGGCAAGGCATTCCTCGATGTCGAGGGACAGTCCATCGAGCTTCCCGCTGACAAGGCCAAGAAAGTGATCGACGGCGGCTACAACGGCAAACCGGTCATTTTCGGTATCCGTCCCGAGAACATTATCGAAGTCAAGGGCGACGCGAAGGCTCCTTATCAATTCGAGTCCAAGGTTAATGTTTACGAACTTCTCGGCGCGGAAGTATTCCTGTACTTCGATCTGGGCAACGCGAACATCACTGCAAGAGTTGAGCCCACAACAAAGGTTCGTCCCGGCGATACAGTCAAGTACACCTTCGACACCAAGAAGATCCACATATTCGACAAGGAGACTGAACTGACAATTGCTAACTGATATATGATTGGCATTGCCTGAGGGCACGGAAATCAGTTATTATGAGGGTGCCGCACTTAATATAAACAGTGCGGCACCCGTTTTACGTATCAGTGACAGATTGCCCGGAACAGGCCGGGAGCGGACGGATCCGCGCGAACAGTCCATACAGGAGGAAATATATGATTTCATCACAGATCATAAGAGGATGTCTGGAACAGCTGCGGACAATTACCAGGATCGAATTCTGCGTACAGGATCTGACCGGTAATATCGTAGCCCAGACAGAGGGCGCAGCGGCGCCGGAGAAGAGCATGGCTGCGGGTTTTGCGCAGTCCGCGGCGGACAGTCAGATCATCGGAAACAGTTATTATCTCAAGGTGATGGACGACGATGAACTGCAGTTCGTGCTGACAGCGCAGGGAACCGCGGAGCATACGTTTATGGTCGCGAAGATAGCGGCGAGCGAGATCGAGAACCTGATCGTCGCCTACAAGGAGAAGTTTGACCGCAACAATTTCTTTCAGAATCTGCTTTTGGACAATCTTTTGCTCGTTGATATCCACAACCGCTCCAAGAAGCTGCATATCGCTGGAAATGTGCGCAGAGCGATCATTCTTTTTGAGATCAACTCGGAGTCGGAGCAGATCGCCTCGGAGATGCTCTCCGGGCTGTTCACAGTACAGAACGGCGATTATCTTACGGAAGTGGATGAGAACAGCGTGATCCTCATCAAGTCACTTGATGAGAAAGAGGGGTATAAGGAGATCGAAGAGGCCGCGAAGACGGCGCTGGATATGCTCAATATGGAGGCCATGGTCAATGCGCGCGGATCCTACGGCACCATTGTCGAGGAGCTCAAGGACCTGTCCCGCTCCTACAAGGAGGCCAGGATGGCTATGGATGTGGGAAGGATCTTCTACGCGGGAAAGAGAGTGATCTCTTACAATGAGCTCGGGATCGGGCGCCTCATCTATCAGCTGCCGCCGAGCCTGTGCAGGATGTTCATTCAGGAGATTTTTGAAAAAGAGGAGATGACGGAGTTCGACCAGGAGATCCTGACGACCATCAACACCTTCTTTGAGAATAACCTCAATGTGTCGGAGACGGCCCGCCAGCTCTTCGTCCACAGGAATACGCTGGTCTACCGCATTGAGAAACTGCAGAAGAGTACAGGACTGGACATCAGGACCTTTGATGACGCCATGACGCTCAAGATCGCCCTGATGGTAAATGCCTATATGAAAGAACTTGAAAGGCGCAGGAAATAAGCCGTCCGCTGAAGGCAGGCCCTCAGCGGCGGGTTCTGTCCCCCGACACTCCGGTCCCGTCGAAGGCGGGAATATAACTTTGGGAGGCAGTCTCTCCGTCTTGTATGAAACCGTTGGTGACGCCGATGGAAATCGCGTAGTTCACCAGCTCGTCATATTCTTCGGCTGTCAGTTTGCGTCCCAGATTGGGATCACCGTACACCTGAGGCATGGGCGTATACTGGTTCATCAGGCTGATGAAAATGCTGTCTCCGTAGGTAGAGTGCAGATAATCCAGAATGTCTCTGGAGTCCACAGCACAGCCGGGCAGAGCCAGGTGCCTTACAATGACACCGCGGACCATAACGGGATCATCAGCGTCGTCCTCCGCGTCGATGGAGGAGGTGCCGTCCGCAAACAGAGGCTCAGGGCACTGCCGTACCATTTCCGCCAGAGCCTTGGAGGCGTACTGGAAGTAGTCCGGAGTGTGAGAGTAGGCCAGTGAGATCCGGGGAGAGATGTACTTAAAATCAGGCATCCAGATGTCCACAAGGCCCTCGAGGGCTTTGATGGCTTCTACACGCTCGTAGGTGCCGGTATTATAGACGACAGGGATCGAAAGACCCTGTCGTTTCGCTTTTTCTATAGCGGGGATGATCAGGTAGAGATAGTGGGAGGGCGTGACCAGGTTGATATTCTCGGCGTTCTGGTCCTGCAGTTCCAAAAAGATCTCGGAGAGTCTTTCGGGCTCGATCTTTGGCATAGTTCTGGCAGTAGACACAGCCCATGTTGCAGCCGGAGAAAAACACAGCTCCGCTCCCGTGCCGTCCGGAGATCACGGGCTCCTCGTCAAAATACAGAGCAGCCCTGGCGGCATACAGCTCTGCGTCTTCCTTGCAATAGCCCACTTCACCTTCTGCGCGGTTCGCCCTGCAGCTTCTGGGACAGAGCGTGCAGTCCGTCATATCCATAATATTGTCTAAACTCATATCGAACCTTTCTCAATTAAACCTTCCTCATCACAAGAGGGCTTCGATAAAAAATGCTCTCCGCGGCGGAACCTTAACCCGTTACTGCTCTTACTGCTCCGCCAGGCACCCTCACGGCACATGATAGGGCCCGTTTAGTGCTGCTTTGTTCCCAATCTGACACGGTTCGCGGGGAATCATTGCGTAAG
>CACZJD010000186.1 GCA_902781325.1 uncultured Lachnospiraceae bacterium | reverse complement strand
CATCGCGAGAGCCCTGATGAGCAAACCGGAGCTGGTCATGATGGACGAGCCGTCGCTGGGACTTGCGCCGATCATCGTCCAGGAGGTGTTTGAGATTATTCGGGAAATCAACAGGGAGGGGACAACCATCCTTCTGATCGAGCAGAACGCGAACATGGCGCTGCAGACGGCGGACTGCGGCTATGTCATGGAGACCGGGCGGATCACCTTGTCCGGTACAGGCAGAGAACTGGCGGAAAATGAGCAGGTCCGCGAGGCTTACCTCGGGAAAGCGAAGGAATAACAGCGGGGCGGGATGCCGGGAGGATACCCGGAGCTGCGCCGGGATGGCTATAAGAAAAGAAGACGGCTGGCACTTTGTGCCGGCCGTTTTCTGATAATGCGATCGCTCATCATCGAAGGCGGATGGTTGATGTGATGAATCGCCGATTCAGCCGCGCATTTATTGAACGTATGGTTGTTTTTTTGTAGCGTATCCTGTTATAATATATTCAGTCGTTAATAGACAAAACATGGAATATTTCAATGGTTCTTGAGAGTAATAATCATTCAGTGTTCAAACTTCACTACCATCTGATCATGGTTATCAAGTATCGCCGGGAAGTGATCGATGATCTGGTCTCTGCTCGGCTGAAAGAGATTTTTGTATACATTGCTCCAAAATATAACATCCGCGTAGAGGAATGGAACCACGGCAAAGACCATATCCATGTGCTGTTTACGGCACAGCCGAATTCGGAACTTTCGAAATTCATAAACGCCTATAAATCGGCAAGCAGCCGTCTCATAAAAAAGGAATTCCCGTCCATCAGAAACTCTCTCTGGGAGGAAATGTTCTGGTCAAAGTCGTTCTGCCTGTTGACGACAGGCGGCGTAACTGTAGACATCATCAAACAATATATCCAGTCTCAGGGGCAGAAACATGAATAAAGCCTACAAATATCTTATTTACCCGACAAAAGAACAACAGACGCTGCTTGCCAGGACATTCGGATGCTGCCGCTACGTCTATAATCAGGCGCTCAACTGGCGTGTTGCTGCATATCGCGCTGATGGAACATCGATTTCATATGTGGACACGGCAAAAGCAGTTACCCAGATGAAGAACAACCCCGACACCGCATGGCTCAAAGAAGTGGACTCTGTCGCGCTGCAGCAGGCACTCCGAAGCCTCGACGCCGCGTTCAAAAACTTCTGGAACAATAAGAACACCGGATTTCCAAAGTATAAGTCAAAGCATCGAAGCCGGAGGTCGTACACCGTCCCCGTAACGAACAATAACGTAATGGTGTTCGATAGAGCAGTCAAACTCCCGAAGCTCGGCTATGTCAAAGCGAAAATTCATCGTGTGGCTCCGTCTGATTGGAAACTGAAATCGGCAACGGTCTCACAGGACAGTGATGAACGGTACTATGTTTCTATCCTGTACGAATACGAGAAGGCAGTTCGAACCATTGAGGCGGATCCGGACAAAACGCTAGGGCTCGATTACAAGTCTGACGGTCTGTATGTAGATTCCAACGGGGATTGTGCGGACATGCCACACTACTATCGCAAGGCACAAAAACAGCTCGCCAGGGCACAGAGGATACTATCCCGCCGCAAAGGTTCTAAAAAAGGTGAACCAAAATCTCGCAACTGGGAGAAACAACGCCTCAGGGTCAACCGTATCTACGCCCATGTCAAGAATCAGCGAAATGACTTTCTGCAGAAGCGTTCTACTGGGATAGCCAATCAGTATGATCTCGTTGCCGTAGAAGACCTTTCGTTGAAAGGAATGTCCCATCGTGGTAAAAAGAGGGGCTTCCGTCTTGGTAAAGCAATAAACGACAACGGGTATGGGATGTTCGTAAATATGCTGGCCTACAAACTTTGTAACCGTGGCAAGCGGCTTGTCAAAGTCGATAGGTTCTACCCGTCCAGTCAGTTGTGCCAATGCGGATATAAGAATCCGGTCACCAGGAACCTCAGCGTCCGCACGATCACCTGTCCTATTTGCGGAAGAACTTATGACCGTGACATCAATGCTGCTATCAACCTAAAAAAAGAAGGCTATCGCTTATACAAATCTGCATAAGCAACAGCCTTTCCATAGTCGTTAGTCCTAACGGATTAACGACATAAGATAGGGCGGGAACCGCCCGAATCAAAACGCCTGTGGACACTATGTAAGACGGGAAGGAATCCTTCGGGATTGGCCAGCGCGGTGGTGGCTGAAGCAGGAAGCTCCCACCTCTAAGCCGGCAGGCGTAGGTGGGAGTAGTTCACCCTGTAAATCACCGATAATAAATCTCATCTGTAAGCCAGATTACAACATCAGTCATAGATAGAGGAACGTCTTGAATGGGAACGGAAGGAAAGCAGGCAGGGCAGGATCAGATGAAAGCCGGGAGCGGACAAAATGGGCCAGGCTGGAAGGATATGACCTACCGCGCAGGGAGAGATGTCAGCGGGCTGGTCGACAGTGCCATTAAAAGCGGAGACTATTCGGCGCTGAGTGAGCAGATCAACTGGGCGATGAACCGGGCCGTGGATGCTGTGCACGACTCTCTTCTGGAGCGTGGCATGCAGTCCGGGACAAGGCCTCAGGGAAAGAGAACATCTGCAAAGACGGCCTATGAGCAGGCAGTAGAAGAGGCCGGAAAGTCTTCCCGAAGGGCGGCGGGTGAAGGCAGCAGCCGCCTCCGGATCCGGAACAATTTCGGGGCGACGGCAGGAAAAGTCATCGGGACGGTCGGGATGATTCCCAACCTGCTGCTTGCAATCGGGTGTTTTACTGTAGCGCACTCGGCTGGTGTCGGGCTCTTTTTTCTTGCAATCACCGGTATGTTCTACTGGCTGAGGAACCTTTCAGTGAAACAGCTGGAGGTCATCGATGACGCCGAGACGATCCTGCGGATCCGGAAGGGCCGGGACGTGATTTCCGTGGAGGAGATTGCATCGGCGCTTGGAAAGAGCAAAAAGGATACCCGGAAGTCGCTGAAGGAAATCCTTCGGAAGGGGATTCTGA
>CACZJD010000185.1 GCA_902781325.1 uncultured Lachnospiraceae bacterium | reverse complement strand
ATACAATCTGCTCTTTGAGCGATTCCTCAATCCTGAGCGTGTTTCCATGCCCGATATCGACGTGGACTTCGGATTCGAGCGCAGAGGAGAAGTAATTGACTATGTGACGCAGAAATACGGGCCGGATAAGGTCATGCAGATCATCACTTTCGGTACTCTGCAGGCCAAGGGCGTGATCAGGGACGTGGGTCGAGTCATGGACCTCCCCTACGGCTTCGTAGATTCCATCGCCAAGATGGTGCCGGCAGAGCTTGGCATGACTCTGGATAAGGCTTTGAAGCAGAATCTGGACATGAAGAAGGTGTATGAGGAGGACGACCGGGTCCGTAAACTCATTGATATGAGCCGGAGACTGGAGGGACTTCCCAGGCACAGTTCTGTGCACGCGGCTGGCGTTGTCATCTGCTCCGAGCCCGCGGAGGACCTGGTTCCTCTGGCGAGGGCGGCAGACGGTTCCGTGACGACACAGTTCACCATGACGACTATTGAGGAACTGGGCCTTCTCAAGATGGATTTCCTGGGCCTTCGCACACTGACGGTCATTCAGAATGCAGTGAACATGGCGAACCACTCCATAGAGGAGGCGGGAGGAGTTTACCCTGCCTATGAGCCCGCGCTCGGAGGAGAGAAAGCGAGAGTTACGGCCAACCCGATCGGCTATCCGGTCGATCTCGCCAACTTGGACTACGCGGATCCGGCTGTCTACGCCTCGATCTCGACCGGCAGGACAGACGGCGTGTTCCAGCTTGAATCCGGCGGCATGCAGGGATTTATGAAGGAGCTCCATCCCGAGAATTTCGAGGATATCATCGCAGGGATCTCGCTCTACAGACCGGGTCCGATGGATTTCATACCAAAATATATATTCGGCAAGAAAAATCCCGACCGGATCACCTACGACGCGAAGGAACTTGAGCCTATTTTAGAGCCCACATACGGATGTATCGTGTACCAGGAACAGGTAATGCAGATCGTGCGCGATCTGGGCGGCTATACGCTTGGCAGAAGCGATCTGGTGCGGCGCGCCATGTCCAAGAAGAAGCAGAAGGTCATGGAGCAGGAGCGTCGCAACTTCGTCTACGGCAATCCGGAGGAAGGCGTGCCCGGATGCGTCTCCAAAGGGATCAGCACTCAGGTGGCGTCCCACATCTACGACACGATGATGGATTTTGCCAAGTACGCCTTCAACAAATCCCATGCGGCCTGCTACGCAGTGGTCGCTTACCAGACCGCGTGGCTCAAATACTATTATCCGACGGAGTTCATGGCTGCTCTGATGACCTCGGTCATCGATTTTCCCAACAAGGTGGCGGGCTATATTTTGACCTGCCGCAGCATGGGAATAAAACTGCTGCCTCCCGATATCAACGAGGGTGAGGCCGGATTTTCCGTATCCGGCGGCGCGATCCGCTACGGACTGACGGCGATCAAGGGAGTCGGAAGACCTGTGATCGACGCTGTGATCGCTGAGAGAAAGGAGAGAGGACCTTTCCGGGATCTTCATGATTTCCTGTCCCGCATGATCCTCAAGGACCGCGAGGTCAACAAGAGGGTCGTCGAGAACTTTATCAAAGCGGGAGCCCTGGACTGCCTGGGAGCTACGCGCAAGCAGCTGATGAGCGTCTACATGCGGATGATGGATGACCTGTCAAGTTCCAAGAAGAACGATATGGCAGGGCAGATGTCGCTGTTTGACTTTGCGGACGAGGAGGACAAACAGGACTATATTATCACGATGCCGGACATCGGCGAGTACCCCAAAGAGCTGAAGCTGGCCTTCGAGAAAGAAGTGCTGGGCATCTATGTCAGCGGACATCCGCTGGAGGACTACATGGGCCTGTGGCGGAGCCACATCACAAAGCGCGTGTCGGATTTCCTCCTCGACGAGGAGACGGGAGAAGCCGGTGTACAGGACGGTGAGAAAGCTGTCATCGGAGGCATGATCACTGCCAAAAAAGTGAAATATACCAAGAACAACAAAGTGATGGCCTTTCTTGATGTGGAGGACATGACAGGCAGTATGGAAGTCATCGTTTTTCCGAACACTTACGAGAAGGAGAGCGAGAAACTCATCGAGGACGGCAAAGTATTTCTGAGCGGAAGAGTATCCCTCGAAGAAGAGCGCGACGGCAAACTGATCTGCGAGCACGTCATCTCTTTTGACGCGGTTCCCAGAAAACTCTGGATCCGCTTTGATGATCCGGCAAGCTACAGAGACGGCGCAGCTGATCTTAAAAGAATCATCGACGAGCACGGAGGACGGGACAAGGTAGTGATCTTTATCAAAAATCCCAAAATGCGGAAAGAACTTCCCCCGGGGCAGGGCGTAAGAGCGGACGAGGCGCTGGTCAGAGAACTCTCCGAGCGCTTTGGAGAGAATAATGTTATCCTCGCATGACCGAGAATAATTGCAATAAGCCCGTATTTGGGATAAAATAATAGAGTATCAGGTTTAACTTATATAGAACCTTTGAAGATGCGGGAAATAAGACAAATTGGCGTATTGACCAGCGGCGGAGATTCGCCCGGTATGAATGCGGCGATCCGTGCGGTTGCCAGAGAAGCGATGCATAACAAGTGCAAGGTGATCGGAATTCAGAGAGGCTACAAGGGCCTTCTGAACGAAGAGTTCAAGGAGATGAAATCTGTCGATGTAGCAGGTATCATCCAGATGGGCGGCACCATTCTCGGAACGGCAAGATGCCCCGAGTTCAAGGAAGAGGAAGTACAGCAGAAAGCTGCTGACATCTGCAGGAAGCACGGCATTGACGGTATCGTCGTGATCGGCGGTGACGGCTCTTACCGCGGAGCGCAGGCCCTTTCCCGCCATGGCGTCAACACGATCGGACTGCCCGGAACGATCGATCTTGACATCACCTGTACAGATTACACGATCGGTTTTGATACGGCTGTCAACACAGCCATGGAAGCGATCGACAAGGTAAAGGACACATCTTCCTCCCATGAGAGATGCAGTATCATCGAGGTCATGGGACG
>CACZJD010000184.1 GCA_902781325.1 uncultured Lachnospiraceae bacterium | reverse complement strand
CGCGTCAATCTTGATGGAGGTTCCGTCATCTGCCACTGTTTCCAGCACCACAGCCGGAAAGCTGCTCTCTGAAGAAGAAGTGCTGTCGTCTGCCTCGGAAGACGACTCATCCGTCCCAGATTCTGTCAAGGACTCGGTGTTCTTTCCTACGTTCCCAGACGCATCTGTTCCGGGCTGGACGTTTTCCTCCGTATTTTCTTTCGTGCTGTCCTCTGACGCATCCGTTCCTGCCTGTACAGTTTCATCTGTGCTATCCGTCGACGCATCAGCTCCTGACTGTGTGTTTTCGCCTGCACCATTCGTCGATGGATCAGCTCCCGGCTGCACAGTTTCTTCTCCGCTGCTTCCTGTGCCACCTTCCTGACCTGAGGATGATCCAGCCTCCACGCCGGTTCCCACCGTCTCACCGGGAGCAGAAGAACTGGCGCCAGACGCCTCCTGAACCGCTGGCGGCGTCATTTCCGCTGCCATTGCTCCCTGCGGTGCCAGGCTGAGCATCATCGCCAGCGCCAGCGTCCATCCGGTCCAACATTTTCTCTTTTCAAACATACACTTTCTCCTCGTCGCGCCGGGTATTCCCGGCATTGCCCCTGAAGCCTGCGTGCTGTCCCACTTTCGTCCGGGAGCATGCAACATTCGGCTGGTGTTTTGTATCTTTATGTGTTTTAGACCGTATTATAGCGAAACTCAGAGGATAAAACAATATTCAGCCTTGCATCTGCAATTTTTTTCGTTGCTGAAAAAATATAAAATGCCGCTTACCAGTATTACATGATAAGCGGCATTCTGCGGATGTTCTGATATTCGATGTTAATCCTTATCGTTTAATCGTGAAAACGACTGCTTTTCTTCCTTCCAAAATGAATCAAGCTTGTCACACACACACCAAAGGAGGCGATCATTGAAAGGAACCACAAGTAGAGATTGCTTGTGTCCCCTGTTGCGGGACTTTCAGGCATCTTGCTCTCTGTGACGACATTCGTGGTCTGAGTTACTTTTTTGTGGGTAGTTGAAGGCTTTTTGACACTCGGTGTACTCGGTTTTTCCGGAGTGGTCGGAGTATCCAGCGTGCTCGATGTATCTGGGGTACTAGGCGAATCCGGCGTGCTCGGTGTATCTGGGGTACTAGGCGAATCCGGCGTGCTCGGAATATTCTTTGGAGTAGTCTCTGTAAGCGATACGCTCAGCATAACATGATTTTCATGATCACCAGTCGCATTCACATCCCTGCCGTCTGCCTCCTGCATCGCACCCCATACGTAAGAAACATTGCCCTTGACTCGGTTGTGGCCGACATCTGCCTTCATGTAGCCGACCAATGTACCTTCGATGGAGCCCTCCGTAGTGGTTCTCGTCTCCGTGTCGTTTTCCGTAGTTGTACTGTTGCCTGTCGCAGAATGGAACATCACATCCTTAAGCAAGAGGCTAATCTTCTGGGCCGAGGACTTGATAAGTGTCTTCAAATTGCCGAAGGTACTGGTATCGTATGTGAGGCCGTATTCAGCGCCTTCGTGATTGAAGTTCTCCTTGACACCATTCTCACCATAAAGTTTATCGTGCCCTTTTTGGGGGGAGGAATAGGTGTTCTCTCGTTCACCCATCTGCGTCAGGTCGAGATCCATGAGGATTATGACCTCACCCTTATAGAATCTGGAGTTAGCGTAATTGATCCGGAAAATCATCGGAGAACCATCAGCAGAAGACAGAATATAGTGCGCCTGGGCATCCTCCAAAGAGACAGGCACGTAGAACTCGCCGTTCAGGCCGTTTCCAAACTTGAAAGTAGAACGAAGACCTGTCTCCAGACCATTCACGTATACGGCCTGAGCTGCATCAGCTCCTCCGAATTGTTTGCCCAGCATACTAACAGAATTTCCGATCGCCGTATGGATCGCCGACACGTCCAGGTCAGCTTTAACATCATACTTCGAATCCTTCTCCACGTCGTGCGCAGCATCCTTGGCAGTGTCTCCCTTAATGGACATGTCTCCCTTCACGACGAGATCACCAGCCTTGACTTTTTCAAAATCTGTCCCCTGAAAATCATCAGAAACTTCACCAAGCGTCTTTCCGTTATTGACATGTTCAGGCGTGATCGTGGTCGTACTGTCAGCAAGAGAAATATTCCAACCCAAAAATGTCGTGTTAGCCTTGTAAGTAATATCTGTCCCCTGCTTGTCGTTTTTTTCACGTGGAACTACTTCATCGACATTGTTCGGTACGGTCGTTGCTGGATCTACTGCCGGTTCTTCGATGCCTTTTTGTGTTTCCTGCTGTGGAGCCTTCTGAACTTCCCCGGCATTGTCCCCTGCCTCTTGTGACTGCTCACTGGAAAACGAATCCCTTTCAGCGGATTCAGAAGAATTGCTGGCATCGCTGTTGTCCACATCAGCACTTGATTTCGCGCTTGATTCTGGATCGTTTGCGCCTGCAGTTTCTGTGGAACTATCCACAGCCTGGTAATTAGAAGCGGGTTCACTTACCGGAGCTGCAGGCTGTTCACTGGAAGCAGGAGCTGCAGGCTGTTCATTGGTAACTAGAGCTGCAGGCTGTTCATTGGAAGCAGGAGCTGCACAGGCTGTTCTGCTGCCGCAGTGTTCGCTTCCGCACTGACTTCGATTTGATTTGTCTCAAGAGTCGTTGTATCTGCTGCCATCGCAATCGATGGGGCAGATAAGCTGGACGCAAGAATGACAGATAACGCTAACGCCCCCTTTTGTTTTTTTCGCATAGAAATCTCCTTTCCGCCGTCTTCGGACGGCGCCACAAAATAGTTTATAAATGCTAATATGAAACCTTCGTTTGCAATATTTATTAATAGATATGTCAAACAGAAATTTATCTTAACAGAATATTGAATGTTCTTCAAGTTTCTATCACTTTCGAGACTACATTGGCGACTTTGGCGACTCTGCCGTCATCTCACATCATCTCCCCCACCATCTCATTCTCGGCATTCGATGATGAGTGGTCCCCTGCAAAAAAGACCGCTTCCCCTCTGTTCAGGAGAAGCGGTCTTCCATATGATCCAATAGGATGAAGCGTGTCAGGCTCTCAGGTCAACATCCAGCATGAATTTCAGTTTTCTGAGGATCTTGTTCACCCAGCTGTCGACCATCTTGTCGGTCAGCTCTGCGTCCGTCGGTCGGAAGGTGATCGTGAAGGCCATGCTCTTCTTGTCTGCCGCAATCTGCGCGCCTTCATAGACATCGAACAGCTTCACATCCGCGATATTCTTCACGGAGCCCTTGATGCAGTCCTCCACCTCGGCGCAGGTCACCTTCTTGTCCATGACGAGCGCAAGGTCGCGCTTCTCATCCGGGAACTTCGAAAGCGGCACAAACCTCGGTTTCCTTCCATAGGACTGCTCGAGCGACTGGAGATCCATTTCCAGGATGTAGGCCTTCTTCTGGAAGTTCAGCTCGCCGGCCACCTCATAGCTGACGGTCCCGAGGTATCCGACCGTCTCCTCGCCAAGGCGGATGTCCGCGCACTGGTACGGATGAAGGAACGGCTTTCTGCCGGGCACATAGTCAAAATGAAGCTGCAGGTTTTCCGCAACGACGTCCGCGATGCCCTTGATCGTGAAGAAGGATTCGCCGTCGCCCCAGACGCAGGCGCAGAGGGTGTCGCGCTCATCCGGGTAGTCTGTCAGCGGCAGGCTCTTCGGGATAAAGCGTTTTGCGACCTCGAACAGCCGTCCTTCTGTGTTTCCTGCCTTCTGGTTGCGTGAGACGGCGCGCAGCATGGATGCCGCAAGGGTGGTCCGCATGATCGAAAGATCCTCGTTGATCGGATTCAGGATCGAAATCGCCTGCCGCCACGGGTCGTCCGCAGGCAGTCTCAGCAGATCAAGATCAGCCGGCGAGAAGAATGAGTAGTGCATCGCCTCGTACATGCCCTCGGCGCAGAGTCTTCTCTTGAGGGAAAGCTCAGTCTTCTGCTTCACCGTCAGCCCGCCTGCCGTAACCTTCGCCGACGAAAGCAGGGTCGGCCTGATGTGGTCGTAGCCATACATCCGGATCACTTCCTCGGAAATGTCCGGGTAGTTCTCTATGTCCGTGCGGTATGCCGGAACCTGGAGCTTCAGGCTGTCACCGTCGATTTCAGGCGCAAAGTCGAGATTCTTCATGATCCGGAGAATCTCCTCATCCGGCACCTGGATGCCAAGGACTCCATTCACCTTCTGGATGGAGACGGTCATCTCACGCGGTGTGATCGGGTTGCCGGTATTGACATCCAGATGGGTGGATGATACCTTGCCGCAGCCAAGCTCCTCCACCAGGTGGAGCGCCCGGCGCATCGCCATTTCCGTCGTATACTCATCGACGCCCTTTTCGTACTTTGCAGAAGCATCCGTGCGCTTTCCGAGCGCTCTGGAAGTCTTGCGGATGTTGTCGCGCATGAACTTCGCCGACTCGAACACAACGCCCTTCGTCGTGTCGCGGATCTCGGAATTCAGTCCGCCCATGACACCAGCCAGCGCGACCGGTCCCTCTCCATCGCAGATGCAGAGGTTGTTCTCATTCATCTCATAGTCCTGCTCATCGAGCGTCACGATGTGCTCGCCCGCATGCGCACGGCGGACGACAATCTCGTTTCCGCGAAGGAAATCCTCGTCAAAGGCATGCATCGGCTGTCCCATTTCCAGAAGCCACGATATTGGATATGGCGTTCATCCCGCACAGTGCCAGCCTGCGGCGCATCCAGGCCGGGGACGGGCCGATCTTCACATCGTAGATGTAGTGCGACACATATCTCGGACACAAATCCGGTGCCTCGACCGTGACCTTGAAGCCGTCCTTCTTCACGTCTGTCTCATGATAGTTGATGTCCGGCTTTTTCAGCGGCTTGTTCAGGACCGCCGCGACCTCACGGGCGATCCCGAAGATACTCTGGCAGTCCGGGCGGTTTGCGGTGATCGAGATGTCGAAGATCCAGTCGTCCAGGCCAAGGATCGGCTTCACGTCCGCGCCCGGCTCTGCATCGTCCGGCAGAACCAGCAGCCCGTTGTAGCCCGCGCCCGGGAAGAAGTCTTCCCCGATGCCAAGCTCGGTCCCGGAACAGAGCATTCCGTCTGACTCGTAGCCGCGCAGCTTTCCCTTCTTGATGGTCGCCGTTCCCTTGATCGTCACATGATCCTTCTCGGTCTCATAAACCGTTGCGCCGACAAGCGCCAGCGGGAATTTTTTTCCTGCCTCGACGTTGTCCGCGCCGCAGCAGACCTGGAAGGTTCCCTTCTCCCCTGCGTTGACCGTCGTCAGGTGGAGGTGCGTGCCCTCGATCGGCTCGCAGGTCTCAACCAGGCCGACCACAATGCCGGATATATCCTTTCCGACCTGGTAGAGTTCCTCCACCTCAAATCCG
>CACZJD010000183.1 GCA_902781325.1 uncultured Lachnospiraceae bacterium | reverse complement strand
GGATGACGGAAGCTGGTTTGCCGTGCGTCCGTCCGGCACGGAACCTAAGATCAAGTTCTACTACTATGCGGTTTCTCCTCAAAGGGAGGAATCGGCTGCCCGCGTCGAGATGATGCAGAGCACGGTGGAGCGGACCATACAGGAAGTGAAGTGAGCCGATTGACGAAAAGAGACCCTCCGGCCCTGTTATAATTGTACTGAGTATATTTTTTGATCAAAGTGAGGCTGTCGCATTCAGAGAAAAATGCGGCAGCCTCTTTCAGCTCTGTCCGTAAGCAATGCGTCATGAACAGACAAATCAATACATAGAGCAATTAGCGATACTCCGGGTCTGCAAGGGCTGCCCGGGCGTGGATCTCTTCATAATCAGGATTGACCATGACCCAGGGGATGCCGGGATGCAAAAAGAAGGGCAAAAAGAGGGGCGAAAAGAAGGGTAAAAAGAGGGGCGAAAAAGGGTAAAAAGCTGTGTAAAGAGCAAAATAAAAAGCAGAGCAAAAATAGAACATTTTCAAGCAAAGATATAGCTTCACAATGGAGCAATAATTTATTATTATCGTATTGTAAACAAAAACAAACAAGGCCGCAGGCGCAAATAACCAATATAGTGCCGCGGAAAAAGAAGAGACACAAAGGAAAAACGCAGCGCAAAAAAAGTAAAGCAAAAAAGGGAATAAAACAAAGAGAGAACAGATCATCCCAACAAGAAGAAAGGCAGGAGTGACAGATGGATCACGACGCCAGAGAACGGATCAAAATCTTAAATGAAAAAGGAATCCTGAACATCAGCGGAGCGGGTTTTCACACGCCGACGGAATTTGCGGCGGAACACCTCTTCTACGTCGCCTGGAGCGGCTGCTACGAATGCAGCAGACTTTATTCGGTCAAGAGGGAATTCCTGGATTTCTACTCGGTGATCTGGGTCGCGGACGGTCAGCTGGAAGTTCTCTACGAAGGAAAAAAGATTCTCGTAAAGAAAGATGAGATCATCCTGCTGGATTTCCGCAAGCCCCACTCTTACAAATGCACATCGGACCGCCTGTTTAAGTGGGAGATGGTCTTCAAGGGAAACGAGTCGGAAGCCTACTACAATCTGATCACAGAAAAGTGGGGAAACAAATTTCAGATGACCGGCAAGCTGAGGGAGACGATCAAAAAGCTCCGCCAGGAACTTGATTCCTCCTTCCCCCAGGATCACAACATCTCCATGCGGATCCACGCCATGTTCTGCAACATGATCAGTCAGAACGAAGTCTCCGTTTCACCGCCCATTAAAGAGGCGATGGACTACATCTACAGCCATTACGGCGAACAGGTGCAGATCGGAGAGATCGCGGATCGTGTTTCACTGAGCAGGTTCTACTTCACAAGGCTCTTCCGAAAAGAGACGGGACGGAGCCCCAACGAATACCTGGCAGAGGTCCGGATCAACTTCGCAAGAGAGATGCTGATCGAAAAGATCCTCACGGTCTCGGAGATTGCGGAGCGATGCGGATTTGCCAACACCTCACACTTTACGAGGTTTTTCAGAGAGAAGACAGGACAGACCCCTGCAGCCTTCCGCAAATCCTTCAACCTGATGGAATAAGAAGCCTGATGGAAACAATTGCCAAGTGAACAAGAAAGACCTGCCCCTCCGGCAGATAAAAATCCAAAGAGACAGATCTTTCTAAAATAAATCAAAAAACCAAACCAAAAAACAAACACAAAAGTCAACCAACAAAATAAAAAAGCACAAAACCACAAAAACAAATCAAAGGATTAAAAAGTAAAAAAACAAGGAGGAAAAAGCAATGATTAACGGTTCCAAGGTTCTCGATCACAGTATTCGCTGGGCAATGGTAGGCGGCGGCAAGGGCAGCCAGATCGGCTATATTCATCGTTCTTCCGCACAGCGCGACAATAACTTCAAGCTCGTCGCAGGCGCATTTGACATCAATCCCGAGCGCGGCATCGCTTTCGGCCAGGAACTGGGCGTTGATCCCGATCGCTGCTATCCCGATTATCAGACCATGTTCGCAGAGGAAGCCAAGCGCGAGGACGGTATCGAGGCAGTTTCCATTGCTACTCCCAACGGCACACACTACGCCATCACAAAAGCTGCTCTGGAAGCAGGCCTCCACGTAGTCTGCGAAAAGCCCGTCTGCTTCACATATGCAGAGGCTGAAGAGCTGGTCGCTCTTGCAAAGGCAAAGAACCGCGTTGTCGGCGTTACCTACGGCTACTCCGGACACCAGATGATCCAGCAGGCCCGCCAGATGATCAAGAACGGCGACCTTGGACAGATCCGCGTCATCAACATGAGCTTCGCCTTCGGCGCCTACAACGTCAAACTGGAAGAGACCAACCCCGCCGCAAAATGGCGCTTTGATCCCTCCAAGGCAGGCATCTCCTTCGCAATGGCAGATGTCGGCACACATCCCCTCTACCTCATCGAGGCAATGATCCCGGATATGAAGATCCGCAAGGTCCTCTGCACCAAGCAGGCATTCATCGAGGGACGCCAGCTTGAGGACAACGCCTTCACGATCATGGATCTGGAAGGAACCGAGTGTGTCCAGGACGGCGCGCAGGTCTACTGCTGGTCCAGCTCCATCAACTGCGGCGCACGCCACGGCCACAAGGTCCGCATCGTCGGCTCCAAGGCTTCCATCGAGTGGGATGACGAGAGACCCAACCAGATGAGCTATGAGATCGAAGGCGAGCCCGTCCGCACCCTGGAGCGCGGC
>CACZJD010000182.1 GCA_902781325.1 uncultured Lachnospiraceae bacterium | reverse complement strand
GTTCAGAATGATGTTCTTCTTCAGGAGCACGCCGCCGTGGAAGTCATGGCCGCCTGCGTTTGCAACGTTCTTGTTGGACTTGGCGTCCAGGATCTCCTGTACGATCTGGTCATACTGAGGAGCGTTCATGAAGTTGCTGATCGTGACGATCCTTGCACTGGGAGCGGACTTTCTTGCGCGCTCAACCAGATCCTGGTGGCAGACTACAAACTTAACGCCTGCGGGAACTTCAGAAACGGAGTAGTGGGAAACCTTGATGTTTCCAAGGCCTGCTGCCTCGAGCTTCTTCTGAAGGACTGCAGCGCCCATAGCGGAGGAGCCCATGCCTGCGTCGCAAGCAAATACGATTCTGTCAAGAGTTCTGAGGTCAACTTCGCCGCCGTCAGCGGTTGCAGCGTAAGCGCCGCCCTTGGAAGCTGCCTTCATGTCGCTCATCTGGCTCTGCGCGTCCTCAAGGCTCGCAGTGGAGTTGGACATCTTCACGATCGGAGAAGCGATCAGGAAGGAAACAGCGGTACCGATCAGGAAGCTGATGATGACCATGAGCTGTCCGCCTCTGGGAGCAACTGCCAGCAGTGCCAGGATGGAACCGGGAGATGCAGGGCTTACAAGACCAACGTTGAAGATGGTGTTGAAGAACATTGCCGCAACGGAGCCGCCGATGGTAGCGAGGAGCAGCAGGGGGTTCATCAGAACATAAGGGAAGTAGATCTCGTGGATACCGCCGAGTACGTGCACGATCAGAGCGCCGGGAGCGGAATCCTTGGTTGCCTTGTCATTGGAGAACATCCAGTAAGCGAGCAGGACGCCTGCGCCTGCGCCGGGGTTGGTCTCAATGAGATAGAATACGGATTTGCCGAGCTGCTCAACCTGCTGTGCTCCGAGAGGAGTGAAGATACCGTGGTTGATCGCGTTGTTCAGGAACAGGACCTTAGCGGGCTCTACGAAGATGGAGACCAGAGGAAGGAGACCTGCCTTGACCAGGATGTCAACACCGCCGGACAGGACTACCAGAACGCCTGCCATAAGAGGGCCGATCAGGTAGAAGCCTACGATCGCGAGGAGCATGCCCAGGATACCAACAGAGAAGTTGTTGACCAGCATCTCGAAGCCTGCAGGGATCTTGCCTTCGACTGCCTGATCGAACTTCTTGATCACCCAGCCGCCCAGAGGGCCTGCGAGCATAGCGCCCATCAGCATGGGATAATCGGGAGCGCCGCAGATAACGCCGACGCAGGCGATCGCGCCCATGACCGCGCCTCTTGCGCCGCCGACCATTTTACCGCCTGTGTAAGCGATCAGGATCGGGAGCACGTAGGAAAGCATCGGGCTGACCATTGTGGAAAGCTGCTCATTGGGAAGCCAACCGGTTGCAATGAACAGTGCTGTGATTAGTCCCCAGGCGATGAATGCGCCGATGTTCGGCATGACCATTCCGCTGAGGAACCGACCGAAGGATTGAACTCTTTCTTTCATGTTTTTTCCCCTTTCATAAAAGTGAACTTTGTTTCGATGATTCAATTATAAGCATAGGCAATATGACAATTCCACAAATACAAAATGGACTTTGTCACCATCAAAAGTGACAAGATTTGAGGATTATAGCGTCGCTTTTCGGTCAAAATACTGTTTTCTCCCAATATAAAAAGGCTGCGTTATTGCAGCCTTTTCCATACTAATATTAACGATATTTTGTTAACTTCTGTCCAGATGGTCGAAGAAGAAGCACTTGAGTTCCCTGGCCAGTTCCGCGCGGATCTGGTCCTCTCTTCCGGTCTTGATCATCCGGAGGAAGTACTCATTTGTGACCATGGCTCCGCTGATACTGCCAAGGACTTCCGCGTGCATGTTCCTGTCGTCGTCGATCGGCATGACCATGAGCAGTGCCGCCCGGATCCCCTTAAAGTAAGGGTCCTTGAACTTGGCGTCGCCTCTGGGCGTGCAGCTGATAAAAACAGGTTCCCTGACCGCGCCGGACCGGCAGTGCAGGAGCGCGATCCCCAGTTCCGGGAAGATCTGCGAGTTGAGGCGTTCTCTCTCCTCGATCCCGTCCCTTAGCGCCGCTGCCGCGTGCAGGCTGTCCGTTACCTGCATGGTCATGAACTGCAGCAGTTCGCGGAAACGGATATTCTCCGAGGTCTCCATCCTGCGGTAGCGCCGGATGATGCTCTTGATCTCCCTGATCAGGAAGTAGGCTTCGTCCAGCCTTCTGTTGAAAGGCGTCTCGGTCGTATCCCTGCGGATGTGGGAGTAATCTTCCAGTTTGTACTCTATTTTGACCAGATCCTTGGGAGGGATCAGGGGGCTCACCTGCAGGTAGTCCACAGGGAGCTGATCCAGGTTCATCGTGGATACAAAGAAGTCCGTATTCGAGATGATGTATTTGTTGATCTCGCCCTTGCCGTAAGCCTTGAGGATCGCCTTGTTTCCCAGCTTATCCTTGAGTCTTGTCATCATCAGTCTCGCCACGCCGAATCCGCTGGCACAGACAATGCCGATGCTGACTTTGCGGGTGTACTGTTTGTTCTCTTTGACTCTCTCCTGCGCCGCGCCGAAGTGCATGGCCAGGAATCCGACTTCCGCCTCGTTGACCTCGTATCCGGTCTCCTCCGTGATCACGGCGGCCGCCCTGCGGCAGGCCTCGAAGATCTCTCCGTACTCCTCTTTGATATCGTCAAGGATCGGGTTGTGGATCCGAAGACCGGTAGAGGTGGACCAGAAGACCTCTGAGGAATTCCTCGTCCTCCTTGAGTTCATCGGCGATGTCGCTGTTATAGACGTCGATCATCCTGTCGATCATCGAGAGTACCTGGTCGTCGCCCAGATCGCCTGGAAGCTCTTTCTCCTCTCCGGTGTAAGCCATCTTGGCGCCGCGGATGTGCAGGAGCACGTAGGAGAGCTCTCCTCTGGGTATCTCGATCTCAAACTCCTTCTCCATCGCTTCCAGTATGCGGACCGCCAGGTCGTAGTCATCCCAGAATTCGAGATTTTCGAGATTTCCCATCTCCGGCGGAACACTGTTCAGGGCTGCGCCCTGCTGCAGTCTTTCAATGACAATGGATATATGGATGACAAGGCCCGCGTAAGCGCTGTCGGCAAGCTGCAGGATCTTGGGCTCGTTGAGCTGGCGCAGGACTTTATCAACTCTGCGCACTGTGTCGCCCTCGAGCAGGGAATAAATTCCGCTGTCCGCCGCGTCAAGAAGTGCCTCCGCGAAAATCTCTCCGGTGATATCGCCGCTGCTGTATGCGTCTGAATGACCCGCTGTCTCCTCGATAAAGCGGCGCATCGCCTCGCGGTAATCCCGCTCATCGCCTTCGAGGATAACGCCGTAACCCGGCCTTCTGACAATGCCCAGATGGCTCTCTTCCAGCCAGTCACAGAGCGCGTCCATGTCGCTTCCGGCCGTTGCCTCACTGACTCCGAGCATCTGGCTGTAGTAAAAGAGCTTGCGCGGCGTCCTGTCCCTGAGAAGTTCAAAGAGAAGTCTTCTTCTCCTGCCGTCGCGGTCCGCCGCGTCCGGATACTGCTCTTCTCTTAAATTTTCCTCCAGTTTGACGAGGTCCTCGACGTTCCCTTCCAGTACTACGCCCTTGCCTTTGTAATTCACAAGCTTCAGATTGTATTTTCTAATGCAGAGTTCAAGATACTCGAACTCTCTCTGCACTGTCCGCTTGCTGACGCCCAGCTCCTCAGCGATCTCCTGCTTGCCGATCGGCGTTCCGTTGGCCAGCAATATCTTCAGGATTTGTGAAATTCTGGGTGTAAATTCCATGTGTTCCCCCAAACCAAAAACATTACATTTGTCATGCTACCTATAAAACCTTATCAAATAATCTGATGTATTTGAAGAAAAACAAAATGAA
>CACZJD010000181.1 GCA_902781325.1 uncultured Lachnospiraceae bacterium | reverse complement strand
TCTCAGCGCTCCAGGATCGTCTCCTTCAGCGACACGTATTTGTCCGCAAGACACACGATCCAGGCCTCGCGGCTCCTGGGCAGGTGCGTCAGGTTCAGCGGCCACATGTGGCTGTAGATGATGTGCTGCACTTCTTCATCCGCGTCAAAATATCTCTCGGCGTTCTCTCTTGCCCTCTCGGCGTGTATATATCCGTGAAGATTGTGTTCTCCGTTGTCTTCGTGATGCCAGTCATAAAGGTAGAAGTCATGCAGCATGGCGCCCTTGATCAGCGTCGGCACCTTGGCGTGCAGGTGTAGCTTCCTGTTGAGCTAGCTCGAAACTGAGTCTCGCGACTCGTTCACAGTGCTCATACGTGCTTACTTTTCCATGCTGTGTATAATTCTTCATCTGCTGGACATGTTGGTCGGACGCGAGATCCCGCAATATTTTGTCCATTTTCTGTTTGTCAGTCATTAGTCTCTCCTGCTGTCAGTCGTTCACTGCCATGTATTATTATACATACTAAAAACGTATTTTTGTTATACTTAATACAACAGCTTATGAACTTAAAAAAGTTGAGGAGCATTTATGGAAAATCTTTACGACGTGATCGTCACCAAAACAGTAAACTGAAAAAGTCTCTGCTTTCTGTCGCGGAACATGATATTATGGAGTAGACAGTTTCACGGGTCTTTCCTGTGAAGACTGTATCTACTGTAAGGGGGTATTTTTTATGAATAATAACAATGACAGGATCCAGCGCAGCAATTATATACTGCTCGGTCTCGTAATTCTGATGTTGCTCTACGGCGTAATATACCGTTTTATGAGCGGGGACGATTCGCTCTACATCTTCGGGATCCCGGTCATCCCCGGTTCGAACAAGGAAGAGACCACTCAGGAGGAGCCTGCAGGCGGTGACGCGTCCTCAGAGAGTTCGCGCGCATTGCTTCAGGCTATTGACGAAATGCTCGGCTAAACGGCCGTCCGGCAGCGCTCTTTTCCCCATTTTCTTAAGTATAGCTTAAGAATTATCATTTTTTTGATTAAAATTGTTCATTGACGCACAAATTCTGCCGGTGCTATCATTCTTTCAGGCTTTAGCAGCCTGAAATCATTACAGAAACAGTTAACCGAGGATTTTACTATGAAGCGCGATCTTTACATCAACAACTTCTTCTTTAGCTTTAGCTTTAACTTTACTGACAGAGGCAGTAAGGTTGATTTGCTATGCTAAGGATTGATCGCGGAATTCAGAGTCAGTTAACTTAGGGCGTGGCACTTCAACAAAGTGCCGCGCCTCATTTTTTTGTTATCATCCGGCAACCCGGAGAAAGAATTGAATCTTTCCGGGGAATGCATTCACCGGGAAAGATTCAATTCTTTCTCCGGGGCGGCCAAGGCGCGAAGCGCCTCCGGACGCCTCAAGTCAGAAATGCGTCGCATTTCTGACTTGAGTTGCCGGATGATGACCAAACACTTTTTCCAAGGAAAGGAGCCCCCATGAAAAACTATTACCAGAAAGAGATCGAGACCGCGTCGCGCGAGGAGATTCTCAAGATCCAGAACGAAAAGATCGTCAAGCAGGTGAAGCATGTCTATGACAATGTCCCCTACTACCGCAATCTGATGGACCAAAAAGGAGTAAAGCCTGAAGACATTCAGAGTGTTGATGATATCAAGAAGCTCCCTTTCCTGAGCAAAGATGATCTCCGCGAAGCCTATCCCTACGGCCTTCTCGGCACAGATCTCAAGAACTGTGTCCGCATCCAGTCTACTTCCGGCACGACCGGAAAGCGCGTGGTCGCTTTCTATACACAGAAAGACGTCGATATCTGGGAGGAATGCTGCGCCAGAGCGATCGTAGCTGCCGGCGGCACTGACGAAGACGTCGTGCAGGTTGCATACGGCTACGGCCTCTTCACCGGCGGCCCCGGCCTCAATGGCGGATCCCACAAGGTCGGCTGCCTGACACTTCCCATGTCCTCCGGCAATACCGATCGTCAGCTCCAGTTCATGATGGACCTGAACGCGACGATCCTCTGCTGCACTCCTTCTTACGCCGCATATCTGGGCGAGTCCCTGGCAGAGCGCGGCTATAAGCCCGAAGACAACAAACTCAAGGCAGGTATTTTCGGCGCAGAGCCCTGGACCGAGGAGATGCGCCAGAGCATCCAGAAGAGCCTCGGGATCAAGGCTTATGATATCTACGGTCTAACAGAGACTTCCGGCCCCGGCGTCTCCTTCGAGTGCGAGGAGCAGACCGGCATGCATATCAATGAGGACCACTTCTACGCAGAGGTCATCGACCCCAAGACCGGTGAAGTGCTCCCCGAAGGTACCAAGGGCGAGCTCGTCTTCACATCCCTCGACAAGGAAGGCTTCCCTCTCCTGCGCTACCGCACCAAGGATATCTGCATCCTCTCCAGGAAGCCCTGCTCATGCGGCCGCACCCATGTCAAGATGACCAAGCCCCTTGGCAGAAGCGACGACATGATGATCATCCGCGGCGTCAACGTATTCCCGAGCCAGATCGAAGCGGTTCTCCTCAAGGAAGGCTATCCGCCGAACTACCAGATCGTCGTGGACCGCGCGAACAACACAGATACTTTCGACATTTACGTCGAGTTCTCCCCCGAGCAGTTCTCCGACAAGATCGCGGACGTACAGGCCCGTGAGAAAGCATTGAACGGCGCAATGCGCTCCATGCTCGGCATCGGTCCCAAGATCCACCTGGTGGCTCCTAAGACCATCACAAGATCCGAAGGCAAGGCTGTGCGCGTCATCGATAAGCGCAAACTTCACTGATTACAGTATTTTGACAAAGGAGGAAAAACCATGGCGATCACACAGTTGTCCGCATTTCTTGAAAACAGACCCGGAACCCTTTACGATGCAGTAAGCGCTATCTCCGACGCGGGCGTCAACATTCGCGCCCTGTCCGTCGCGGATACCAGAGATTTCGGAATTCTCAGGCTCATTGTCTCTGACGTCGAAAAGACTAAAGAAGTCCTTTCCGACAATGTCGTCATCCGCCCTGAAGAAGATCCTCAAAGTTATACAGGATACAGGCGTCAATATTGAATATGTCTACGCTTTCACCTCTTCTGTTGCCGGCTCCGCTTATGTAGTACTCAGAGTAAACGACATCGAAGAAGCTGAGGCAGTCCTTGCCCGCAGCGGCATAGAGACCCTCTCCGACAGCGATATGAGTGTTCTTCTGTAAATGAAAATGGCTGCCGCACCGGGAATAATATCCTGATGCGGCAGCCTTTCTTTTTATAACCCAAATATTCCTTTTACAAAGATCTCGATCCCAATCGCGATCAGGATACATCCACCCAGTATGGACGCTTTCCAGGAGAGCCTTGTGCCTGCTTTCCGGCCGATCAGAAGGCCGCCGACGCAGATCACGAAGGTGACCGCGGCAATGATCAGGCCTGCGGTGTTCGCCATGAGAAAATCATACTCCGCGATCGTAAAGCCTACAGACAATGCGTCGATAGATGTGGCGATGCCCTGGATGAGCAGATCCTTTCCCGACGCGCTGCGGTCCTGAGCGGCGAGCTCTTCTTCATCCGCTTTTCTTTCTTCCAATCCCTCAAGAATCATCTTCCCCCCGATATAGAGAAGGAGGAGCAGGGCGATCCAGGGGATAAACTGTCTGAATTGTGAAAAGGCCTCAACGATCGTATGGACGCAGATCCATCCGATCATGGGCATAATATATTGGAAGAAGGCGTATACGCCCGCGATGGCGCAGATCCTGTTTCTCTTCATGTAAGGCTCGTGAAGTCCGTTCGCGAGAGAAACGGAGAACGCGTCCATGGCCAGACCGACACCGAGCGCGGCACTGGTCGCGACAAAAAATAGATTCATGTTTACCTCTGTTTTACAAGAACAGTTTCTTTTCGTTACCTACCTATGGCAACACAAAACTCCCCTGTTAGTCAACATTAATTCATGACCTGCAGGGCGAAAAATTCCCGGGCACCTGTTAACCTGGTGTCCGGGAATTTAATACTGTAAACTCTCCTGTCGGCGTGTTATCAGCCGATGATGTCCTTAACGACAGCCTTAAGGCTCTCATTGGTTGCATCTGCGAAGAAATACTCCTTGAAGTTCTTGCCCGCGAAAGCGCCCTTGACCAGTTCCTGATCCAGAGTGGGAAGGATCTCTTCCATGGTCTTGTAGGTGACAAGCTTGACCTGGTCGAGGATCTTCTTATTTCTCTGCTCCGGAACTGCTCTCTCCTTGGGATATCCGCCGCCGGAGGGCTCGCAGAAAAGCTTCTCGAAGATGTACTCGAGGTTGAGGTCTCCGCCCCAACCAAAGCCGAGCGCGAAAGGAAGGGAGATCGCGTTGCCGTCATTGATCTGTGCGAAAGTATAGGCATCCAGAGGTGTTGCGACGTGTCCGCAGATCACGCCGGGGAAGCTGTTGAGTGCCAGCATAGCGCCCTCGCCTGTGCCGCAGCCTGTGATGACATAGTCACAA
>CACZJD010000180.1 GCA_902781325.1 uncultured Lachnospiraceae bacterium | reverse complement strand
GGATGCTGGCCAGGGCGCTTCACTGTTCGATGGAAGATTTATTGGAGTATTGAGATTATGAGCTTGAAGTATTTAATTGTCGGGTCCGGTTACAGAGCCGGGTTTTATGCAAGAATCGCCCGGACATACCCGGAACTGTTCTCTGCCATGTACCTGTGCCGTTCGGAAGAAAAAGCGCGGCTGATGCTGCGGGAAACAGGCGTACCGGCGGTGTGGACAGTGGAAGAAGCGGAGGCGTTTCATCCTGACTTTGTTGTTATAGCCGTAAATAAGACTTCTATTACCGATGTCTGTATCGAGTGGGTGAAGCGGGGATATCCGGTCCTTATGGAGACACCTGCCGGAATGACAAGAGAACATCTGCTACAGCTGTGGGACCTCCGGAAGCAAGGAGCCCGCATCGCAGTTGCTGAACAGTACCATCGATATCCGGACATGATCGCGGGGCTAAAGGCAGTAGAAGAGGGCAGGATCGGAACTCCCGGGACAGCATATCTGTCATTGGCACATGATTATCACGGAATGAGCCTGATAAGAAGGATGCTCATGGCAGAAGGGGAGTCTTATACGATTCGCGGAGAGCGGACAATGCACCTTGTTACGGAGACAGATTTCAGAACGGGTCCCATTCCGGGAAATCCTGTGAGAGAGAAGGCAAGAGATGTGGTGTGGGTATCTTTTGACTCAGGGAAAACTGCGCTGTATGACTTCTCGGGAGTTCAATATCACTCATTTATCCGGTCGCGGCATGTCGTAGTCCGCGGTGACCGAGGAGAGTGGTGCGACACGATTCTGTACAGCCTCGATGACGAGGGGCAGCCTGTGCGGGAAGAACTGGCACCAGTCATACCGGATCGATACAGGGAACTGGATACGACGTTTCTTCGGGATGCCAGGCGAGTACCGAAAAGGATGTTGTCTATGGACAATCTGCAGGATGAGTTCGCTATCGCGACAATGCTTTATGATATGAAAGAGTTCCTGGAAACAGGGAAAGAGGTCTATCCATTCAGCGAGGCGCTGGAGGACGCGTATTTCAGGATCCTCATGGAAGAAGCGCTCGCGGAACCCTGGAAAGAGATCCGCGCGGAGAAGATGCCCTGGATGGAGTATGTGATCGGGTAAAAGAATCCGTTCTGTGATACACTAAAATTGGAAATAAATCTGAATTAAAGAAAGGAGCTGCAAAATGATCAAGATTTACGGTATGCCTTCATGCCCTTACTGTGCGTATGTACACCAGCAGATTATTGGAAGAGAAAATGAGTTTGAGTACATCGATATCGGCGAGAATATTCGGAACATGAGCGCTTTTACCAGACTCCGCGACACAAATCCCGTCTTTGACCGCATGAAAGCGATCGGAGATGTCGGAATCCCTGCGTTTGTGTTTGAAGACGGCCGGGTATCCATTGATCCGGCGGACGCGGGGCTGATTGAGTACGGCTCTCCGGAGGCCTGCTCCATTGAGGACCACAAAAGCGGAAGAAAAGGATGCTGACAGATATTAAACTCTTTATGACAAGCAGCCCGATGGGCGCATACAGAAGTACGGCAGCACCTGATTTCAAGGGGCTCAATCCGGCCAACGGTATGGTGGAGGAACTGCAGTCTTACTGGAGGCCGGATTCCCGCTGCCTTCTCGTCTCTGCCTTTCCGGATGAATATGACATAAATGACCGGATGAGGGCGGATTTTGAGAGAATATTCAGAGAGACCGGCCTTTCAGTAAAATGCATGGACATCTGTGACCGCCGCGGCGGCAAAACAGTGATATCCCGGCTTTCCCATTACAACATGGTGATCCTCGGAGGCGGGCATGTGCCTACGCAGAAGAAGTTTTTCGATGAGATCGGATTGCGGGAAGCCTTGCAGGGCTGGGACGGAATTGTGATGGGGATCAGCGCGGGAAGCATGAACTGCGCGGATGTGGTCTATGCGCAGCCTGAGATGCCCGGTGAAGCGACAGAGCCGTCTTATCAGAAGTTCATTCGGGGGCTGGGGCTTACGGACGTCAATGTTTTGCCGCACTATCAGGCGGTGAAGGATGACTATGTTGATGGGCTGCGGCTCTTTGAGGAGATCACTTATCCGGACAGCACCGGCAGGGTTTTCTATGCGATCGTGGACGGCAGTTATGTGCTGCAGACCAAAGACAGGAAGGAAATCCGCGGAGAAGCTTATCGGATCGCTGACGGGAAGATCCGGAGGATTTGCGGAGCAGGGGAAGTGTACAGTATTTAAGTAAGGTATATATTCATTCTGTTCGAAAGGGCAGGCGCCTGAAGTCAGAAAAGGACCCACTTATGAGACGTTTAATGATATGGTTGATGATCGCCACACTGCTTGTCGGCACAATCGGTCTGACCGGCTGCTCCGATGACGGGCAGGAAGTCAGCGAGTCCGTGCCGGGCGAAAACGATGACGCAGATAACGGAACTACTGCCGGTAATTCCAAGGAGTCGAAAGAATCCAAAGGCCTCTTTATGCAGGTCGACAAGGCCACCGGCAAGATGCTGATCCGCAGGCCGGAGCAGGAGACTTCCGCCACTATGGGCGAGAAAGGAAGCTGGACGATCTTTGTCTATCTGTGCGGAACGGACCTGGAATCTCCGGTGTTCAAGGGAGGAAGCGCCACCGATGACATCAAGGAGATGAAGGCGGCCACCGCCGATGACCGGATCCGCTTTGTCATTCAGACCGGCGGGACGACGTTCTGGCATAACGGCGACATGGACGAGGACTTGAACCAGCGCTTCGTCATTGAGGGAGGCAAGTTGATCAAGGTCGGCGAGGAAGATCGCGTCAGCATGGGCAAGACCTCGACACTGGCAGAGTTTCTCAAGTGGGGCGTCAAGAACTTCGCGGCTGAGAAGATGGGCGTCGTCCTGTGGGATCACGGCGGCGGCAGCATCGAGGGAGTCTGCTGGGA
>CACZJD010000179.1 GCA_902781325.1 uncultured Lachnospiraceae bacterium | reverse complement strand
TATAACCAATAAGACATTTCTGATCATCGGCGGAGGCCCGGTCGCACTGGAGAAGGTGAGCCGGCTCCGCCGTTTTACGGAAGATATAATTGTGATCGCGCCGCAGACGCAGATTGAGGGCACCCGCACCGCGCAGCCCCGCCGCGGAGCCGGCGAGGTACAGATTTTGTGCAGGGAGTACCGCGAAGAGGATCTGACGCTGGGCAATTTTGTGGTGGCAGCGACCGGAGTCCGGGAAGTGGACCGCAAGGTCGCCACGGACTGCCGCAGGCGCGGGGTCCCGGTCAACGTGGTGGACGATCAGGAGTATTGCGACTTTATTTTCCCGAGCATTGTCAAAAAAGAGAGCCTCACCATAGCAATTTCCACCTCCGGCACAAGCCCCGCCTATGCGATGCAGCTGCGCAAAGAGATCGAGCAGATTCTTCCCGGCCGGATCGGGCCGATCCTGACCCGGATGGGCGGCCTCCGCGGCGAAGTCAGCGCGCGGATCCCGGACCAGAAAGCGCGGGCAGCCGCGTACAGACAGCTTCTCGCAGAACTGATCGCGAGCGATAATAGTCTGAGCGACGAAGAAATCAGCCGTATAATAAGACGAAACACAGAAGAACTGCGAACAATCGGTCAAAATACAGAAGAACAAAAATGAGAGAACTATGCATTGCAGGCAGAGGAAGCCGGCTGGCTATGGCCCAGAACGAGCTTGTTAAAAAACTGCTTGAGAAGGAAGGATATAAAGTCAATATTTTGACCGTCAGTACGAAGGGCGATCGGGACAGAAAGAGCAGCGTAACGGCGCTGGGCGGCAACGGGCCCTTTGTGCGGGACGTTGAGAAAGCGCTGCTGTCGAAAGAGGCGGACATTGCGGTCCACTGTGTCAAAGACCTGCCTTACGAGATGGCGCCGGGATTGTGCATCGCGGGAATGCCGGACGCGGCAGACCCCAGGGACTGCCTGATCCTGAGGCCGGGTTCAGCCGGGAAGGCTGCAGATAACCCTCTTACCATCGGCACAGGCAGCCCACGCCGTATCAGCCAGCTAAGGGCTTTGAGCGGCAAGCCAGGCATGCAGGTGGAGTTCAAAGATATCCGCGGCAACATCACAACGAGGCTCGACAAACTGCGCCGCGGCGAGTACGACGGGATCGTGCTTGCCCGCTCAGGCCTGGACCGCATCGGAGCAGACCTGAGCGGGCTTGAAGTCAGGATCCTCGAGCCGGAGGAGATGATCCCGGCAGTAGGCCAGGGGATGCTGGCCTGCGAGTGCAGAGAATCGGACGCGGAGATGAGGGCGCTTCTGGACCGGATCACGCCGCCGGAGAACTACCTGCGCTATGAGATCGAGAGAGGGATCTTCTGCCGGTTCCGGTGCGACTGCCGTTCGGCGGTCGGAATATACGCTCGGATCAGTCAAAACAGCGCAAACCTGCTGCTCATGTACGAAGAATGACGTTGCGCCGTTGCAAATTCAAACACGAGTAATGATATAAACGAGGGGTATTATGAACGGAAAAGTGTGGATCGTCGGCGCGGGGAGCGAGGCGGGGCTGATCACAGTGAGGGGGCTTGAGGCTGTGCGCGGCGCGCAGGTCATCATTTATGATGATCTTTTGGACCGGGCCCTGCTTGAGGAAGCACCCGCCGGCTGTGAGCTGATCTGCGTGGGCAAGCGCAAGAATTCCCACAAGAAGGAGCAGGAAGAGATCCACGAACTCCTGATTGACCGCGCGCGAAGAGGTCTCCGGGTCGTGCGCCTCAAGGGGGGTGATCCGACGGTCTTTGGCAGAGGCGGCGAAGAGGCGCTGGCTCTTGAGGAGGCCGGCCTTTCCTATGAGATGGTCCCCGGCATCAGCACCTGCATTTCCGCGCCTGAGCACTTCGGAATTCCGGTGACGCACAGAGGGCTGGCTTCTTCTTTTACCGTAGTGACGGGACACGGGGCCGGCAAAACAGCGGAATCCTTCAATACTTTGGCAGGGATTCGGGGTACGCTCATCTTCTTAATGGGACACAGCAAAGCAGGGGAGATCGCGGAGGGCCTCGTGAAGGCGGGGAAGGACCTGGAAACGCCGGCGAGCGTGCTCTCGCGCGTCTATATGCCGGATGAGAAGCGGGTGGACGGAGCGCTCGGAAACCTCGGCGATATTGCGGAAAAAGTGCAGGCGCCGGCCGTGATCGTGATCGGAAAGACGGCTTCGATGCACCTGAAGTCGCCGGAGATCACAGGAGAGGAAACGTCTGCAGGCGATTATTTCAGCAAGAACGCGCAACCCACAGCCCTCATCGTCGGCACCCGCTCCTTCACACGAAAAGTGGCAGCGGCCCTTCGGGAGGACGGAGCCGCAGCAATAGAGTTTCCCTGCGTGGAAGTTATCCCGCAGACAGAGGAGATCCCGGAAGAAAAGGAACTGAAGGAGTACGATTGGCTTGTCTTTACCAGCGCTAACGGCGTCAGGATTTTTTTGGAGGAGATCGATCGCAGAAGGATGGACATTCGGGCCCTTGCACAACTGAAGATCGCCTGTATCGGGCCGGGCACGGCAGCGGCGCTCGAAGAGGCCCGCCTGTACGCGGACCTGGTACCGGAAGAATATACCACCGAGGCGCTTGCCGGCGCGCTGACCCGAAACGTCCGAAAGGACGAAAATGTTTTGATTTTGCGGGCGGCAGAAGGAAATCCGCTACTGACAAATAAACTGGAAAATGAGAAAATTCTATATAAGGACTGCGCAGTTTACCGGACGCAGTACATACCGTCCGAAACGCAGGACGCAGACCTGATCATATTTGGCAGCGCCGGAGGCGTGCGCGCCTATTTGGAGAATAACGAGCTGGAAGACATGCAGCCCCTGTGTATCGGCGTGCTCACGGCGGCGGAGCTGGAGCGGCTGACCGGGAAGAAAGCCGTCACTCCGGATTCGTGCAGCGTGGAAGGAATCCGACAGCGTGTGAAGACGTGGAGAGAAAGATGA
>CACZJD010000178.1 GCA_902781325.1 uncultured Lachnospiraceae bacterium | reverse complement strand
ATCTCATATTCCTTGATTTTCTGTTTCGCCTCAAACAGCCGGGGTCTTCCCGGGACACCGATCGCCTTGAGGGCAGGGGAGACCGCAAGCACGATGGTCTTGTCAGTCCGGCTGTTATCCGCCACCAGCAAGTTGCATTTCAAAGGATCGTATCCACGGGACACAGCTTCCACCGAGGCGTAGTAAGATTTTAAATCGATACAGATATAAGTCCTGTCCATAGGGTCTCCCAAACATTTGTTCTTTCACGAAGGAAAAAGAAAAGAGGGGAGGCTGACAGGCATCAGATCGAGTCAGCCCGATCCTCTATGGTTCCCATAAACGCGGCCTTGGGCTCAAAGGGAACATTGAAATCGTAACCGGATTTATTCATGGTCAGGAACTTCACCATCAGCATGTTGACGTTGACGTTCAGCATCGAAGCGATCTGGACAACATCATATCCCTCCCTAAGCAGAGCCAGCAGTTCTTCATCGTCGATCAGGATGTTCGCAGCAAACTGGTTTGCTTCGAGCTCTCGCTGATCGGTGATATCAAAGATTTCCATTTCAACAAGATAATCCCGTTTTGTCAGAGCATCCTTGTGGAGCAGGAGATGACCGAGTTCGTGGGCGCAGGTCATCCATGAAGATGAAGTAATTGTTCAGGTAAATCTTACAGAATCCCTTCTGCTTTTTCGTGTTAATGAACTTCACATAGTACCCGAGAAGCCTTGCCAGCTGGAACGGATCTCTGGTATCGTGCCGCTCAATCAAACGCTCGGGTATACGAAAAATTCTCTCGTCCATTCATGATCCCCCGTATGTTACTGGTCAGAGGAATCCTCTTTCCTGTAACGCTTATTGACATACTTACGGTTATTTTTCTTCGCCTCCCAGTATGCCTCCTGCATGGCACGCATGATCTCGTCCATGTCTTCCTCTTCAATTTCTCCCCCGGCAGCGAGCACTTTGAAATCTGCAACCAGATCCCACGCCTGCCGTGCGCCGCGACCGCCGTACTGTTCGTTGGCCCGGAGAACGAAGTCAGCGTTCTCATCCATCAGGACTTTCTCATCGACTCCGAGGGTCTCTGACAGCTTGGTGTAGGTATCCCGGCTCTTAGGCATCCGAGCACCGGATTCGTAGTTCTGAATCGTCCGCAGAGAGATACCGGTCGCTTTTGCCAGATCATTCTTCTAAGGTAGCGAATCGTTTGTGAACTCTGAGTTTCGTAATTGCCGCAACTTTCGTATTGACAGAGAAGAGAGATGTCTGTATACTAACTTGCGTAAGACTTGTGAAAATCTGAAGGACATCAAGGGCGTTACGCTGACCAAAGACACAAAGGTCGTTGTGACCTATTCTGCAACACTCAACGATAAAGCTGCAATTGGCGCTGCCGGCAACCCGAATGAGGTTACCCTCACTTACTCCAACAACCCGAACAATGGCGGCGAGGGTGAGACCGGCACGACTCCGAAGGACAAGAACATCGTCTTCACGTACAAAGTTGTCGTGGAAAAGGTCGACGAGGCCCAGAAGCCCCTGGCAGGTGCTGCTTTCGAACTGGCGAAGAAAAATTCCAAGGGGGACTATGAGGTAGTTAAGTCCTTTACAGTAGAGGATAAGAAGACGACATTCGAATTCACAGGCCTTGATGACGGCGACTACAAGCTGACAGAGACCACGACGCCGGCCGGCTACAACACGATCACGCCGGTTGAGTTCACGATCTCCGCAACTCATGATGAGGCAGCGGATGAGCCGACGCTCCTGACACTGTCCGGCGACAAGAAAACGGGTGAGGCAACGTTCACAGCTGATATGGACGCCGGCTCTCTGACGACAGATATCGTCAATAAAAAGGGCTCCAGTCTTCCTTCCACCGGTGGTCGCGGGACAACGATGATCTATATCATCGGTGCGGCGTTGGTTATCATGGCAGGTGTTGTGCTGGCGATGAGAAAGAAGATGAACAGCAAGGAATCCTGACAGCATCAAGGCAGGCAGCGGCGGCGTAATGTTCGCTGCTTCAGGAGTCTTGATCTGCGAAAGTGACGAAAACGGGACTGAAGCGGTGCACGAATGTGCACCGCCAGCCCGAAGGGCAGGAAGGCCGAGACATTTACCAAAACAGACAGGTGGCCGCCGTCGTATATGTGGCGGCAGAGATCACAGTCGCGAAACGAAAGAGTAAAGGATGCAGAGCATTCGTCATCTCCGAGCAGAATTTGGAACACATCAATTGCGATGTTGAAATCTATGTGTACTGATTCTTCTGGGCGATGAAGGGTTCTCTCTGCCGCATAATCGTGAATCAGAATACATCGCCAAAGCAACTGAATAAAGAGTATGCCGGGAAAGGAAGGCGGCACGGGGCGTCTGCCCGTCGGAAAAAACGCGGTTCTCGCCTTGGCAATGCGGTATTGATTCTGATATTTCTCGCAGGGGTTGGGCTTCTTGTGTATCCGACATTTTCGGACTGGTGGAATGATCTTCACCAGTCGAGAGCGATCGCGGGGTATGTCGAGAAGGTTTCGGACATGTCGGACGAGAAGAATCGTGCGATGTGGGAGGCAGCGCAGGCGTACAACAAAAAGCTTCTTGCAAAATCGGGAGATCGCTTTGCGCTCACCTACGAGGAGAAGGAAGCGTACAACAAAGTCCTCGATGTCACAGGAACGGGCATCATGGGATACGTGAACATCCCGAAGATTGCCGTTTCGCTGCCGATTTATCACGGCACGGACCCGGCGGTTCTCGAGATCGCCGTGGGACATATAGAGGGCTCCTCTCTGCCGGTCGGCGGGAAGGGGACGCACTGTGTGATCTCCGGACACCGGGGTCTTCCGTCGGCAAAGCTTTTTACAGACATTGATCGGCTGAAGGAAGGAGATACGTTTCAGCTTCAGGTGCTGAACCGTACGCTCACCTACGAGGTGGATCAGATTCGGATTGTCCTGCCTGATCAGCTGGAGGATCTTGCGATCGATCCGGACAAAGATTACTGTACGCTCGTAACCTGCACACCCTACGGTGTCAATACGCACCGTCTTCTGGTCCGGGGACACCGGATTAAGGAGGAGCAGACGGATTTTGTGGTTAGCGCGGACGCAGTTCTGATTGAACCTCGGTATGTGATACCGTTTATCGCGCTGCCGATCCTTGTGCTGATCGCGCTTTGGATTCTTTTCTTTTCCGGTCGCAGTCGCCGCGCTGGGAATAAGGAAGATCGTGGCAGATGAGCGGAATGGATCGTGTGCAGCAGACGGTGGCAGACAAATGCAGCAGAAAACAAGGTGTGGCAGAACGCGCCTGGCAGGAAGGATACAGGGGCGGTGTCAGGAGTGCAGAATGATTGATATGAATGGATCTCACAACAAAAAAATGCGTGTGGCATTGCTTCTGCCAGCGTTTTTAACAGTGCTTCTGATGTGCGTATTGACGCCGGCAAAACGGGTTTTTGCATACACGGATGTGGATCAGAGCAGAAGCGGAACACTCAGTGTTTCCATGGAAGGCGGGGCGGGCTTTACCTTCCGCATCTATCAGATCGGAACCTTCGGAAAGGGCGGGGCTGTTTTCGAGCCGACGGAGGAGCTGAAAAAGCTGAACGCGGATCTCGGGGACTCCGATCGAATTGATCTTGGATCCGGAAAATGGGACGCTTATGCGGCGACACTTGCAAATTATACACATGCGCCATACCTGACAGAAGCTGCTGAGGCGGCAGTGACAGACGGAAACGGGATTGCAAAGTTTCAGGATCTGAAACTGGGTGTTTACATGGTGCTCGGAGAGAGCCGCGTCGTCGACGGGAAGAAATATACATTTTCTCCGAATCTGATTTCTGTACCGACATCGAAGGACGGGATCGACTGGAACTATGATGTGTCGGCAGAGGCGAAATATGATGCCGTCACACTGCCTTCCGCGCCGCAGAAGCACAAATACACGGTGACGAAGTACTGGCAGAATGATGACGGCACGGGGAGACCGGCGAGTATAGATGTGACGGTATCCCGCAGAGATCTGCAAAGCAGCGGATCCTTCGGGGACTGGCACACTGACAAGACGTACACGCTGTCGGCGGAAAACAACTGGTCGGAGACCTGGGTGGGGGCGGACAACGCTGAATATCAGGTGGCGGAGAGCGGGACCGTGAAG
>CACZJD010000177.1 GCA_902781325.1 uncultured Lachnospiraceae bacterium | reverse complement strand
ATTCATTATTTTTGTGCAGTTCCGTCCAGTCATTCCGGTTCAAAAACTCCTGATCCGGCGCTGTACCGGAGACGCCGTAAACATCTCCGTAACGGTCCTGGTAGACGTGATCTGCCGTCACGCTCACATCGACGTTCTGCCCATAGGTGGTCTGGTAACTGTTGACGCCCCGGATCGCCTCGGAACGGGCCTGGGAGATTCTGGCGTCGGAAGCCTGTTTCTGATTCCAGGAGTCCATGATCATGTTCGACATAGCCTGTGAATTCTGCGCCAGCGTCTGTGCCAGCCGCTGCTGGTTCATCTGCAGGCTCTGCATATTGGCTCGCGCCATGCTCTGGAAGCGCGCCGTCTCCTGCATGCGCATCTGGATTCTCTGAGAAATCTGCTGATAAAACTGATTCCTGAGATGGGGATCCATGTGGAAGGTCTGGACAAATTCCATAAAATCAACTAAGGCTGCTCTTTCATGTTCTTTGGGACAAACCATAAGGAACTTGTTTTTGGCGCCCCAATCGATCGCGTCGCAGGGGCTTCCCTGTCCGAATTTCTTTGAGCTGCCGGCGGCCTGTTTGTTCTTTACCGCCGCGCCCAGAAGGCCTGCCAGAGGGTTGATCGCGCCCAGCATGGACGCTTCCGAATAGTATTCGATCCCGTTGTAGTCCATTCCTGCGACTACTGTGCAGGCAGCGCCGCTCTTCGCGACTCCGTCATATTTGCGCATGAAGGATTTTACCAAAATATTGTTAGCCCTGGTCGGCGTGCCGAGGGATGCGTCCCTGTCAAAAGAATCCTGATAGAGGGCCATGAAGTCATTGAAGGCCTGCTGCTGATTTTTGCCGCAGATACTGGGCAGGTCCGCCTTCCCGACGGCTTTGATCGACGGCATTCCGGATAAAGCCGCGGCAAATGTATCCAGGTACACCTCCGGCTCAATGAAGTCTCTGATGGAATTCCACTTTACGTCGCTCATGGCCTTCAGCGTCATCTTGATCATCTGATTCTTATATGTGGTATATTTCTCGTCAGTCAGGCCGTATATGATCGCTTTTGTTTCGGGGTTGACCGCGTGGACAGTGACAAAAAACGGAACGGATTCATGCTGGAAACCGTTCACCAACGATCCGCCGATCTGATACCCGTCCGGTATGGCAGCGTGCGCCAGGACATACCCGTTCTGATCTTTAAAATCCTTAATCGAACTCATAGCGGCATCTCTCCTTTCATACTAAACCTGAAATGACTTATTAGTAATGCTTGGGCTTTGCGATGCAAAAATAACTGTATCAAAATTATTATACCAAATAGAGTTGTAATATGACACAGAGGCTGCAGCCACAAGATTGCAGTCTTTTTAATTATGTGAGTGAGTTGAAGCCTTCAGAACCGAATGCTAGAATCAGATTATCAACGCAATTACATACCGGTAATTCAGGAGGATGATCAAGATGGCTTTGAGAAAACTGTTGGGAACACTTGGGGCGATTGTTCTGGCGGCCGGGCTTGCGGCAGGATGCGGCAAGGCTGATACAGCCCCAAAGGAGGCACAATCTCCCACTGCTGAGGAAGAAAGTGTTGATGCGGGAGCTGAAGAGGCAGAGGCGAAAGGCGGCGATGCGGCGGAAGAGGCAGAAGGCAGCGATGCGGCGGCAGACACAGAAGGCAGCGTTGCAGCGGCAGAAGCAGAAGGCGGCGGGCAGGAATCAGATGCCAAGGAAGCAGAAACCGTTGCCGCTAAAGTGGAAGTTTTTCCGGAAACAATTCTTATGGATCAGGACGGCATCAAGGTGACTGTCAAAGGCTTTGATCTCGACGAATACGGTGAGAGAAATATGACCGTCACTATGACTAATGATACTCCTTCCGAAATCGAGGCTTATGGGATCGAGATGATCGCAGACGGGCGCTTCGTTATAGGGCAGGGGAGCATTGTTGTACCGGTCGGCGCGACCGTATCAGAAAAGTACACTCTGAGCGACAGTGATCTCAAAAAGGCGGGAATCATCTCCATCCATGATCTGTCCATGAGATTGGAGATCAGAGGCGATGGTTTGAGTGACTCTCCCCTTTCAACCGATACAGTTTCTGTTGTCACAGATACAGAAAGCGAAGTCGCGGAACGTGATATGAGCCTGTTTCAGGAACTGTATAACAAGGATGGCGTCGTCGTATGGCTTGAATCCAAAGCCCACCATGACGAGTTCGGAGACACCGAGTCCCTGATCCTGGTACAAAACAGCACCGACAACACGCTGTTGATCGAGCCGATACTGAGCCGCGAGGATGGACGTACCACCGCCGGTTATAACATAGTCCCCCCGCATGTGGAGTACACGATTTCTAATTATGTGAACGAGGGAGACACGTGTTATGTCAGGATTTCTCTTGTCCGCGGTAAACATGATTTTGATGAGCTGTATGAAACTGATGAGATTGATATAAAAATGCCTTAAGGAAGGACTTTTACTATTCAATTTTGAGTTCTTCGCGGATAGCTTCAGTGACTTCCCGAAGATCTTGAGGATCGGCTCCAGCGCTGTCCGTGTAACGATAAGAGTCTCGCGGTCACAGGAATAGACCGGGTGATCCTCTGCCATCGCGATAACGGTCCGAAGTGCCTCAAGTTCCTCAACTGCTTCTTTCAACTGCTGCAAACTGTCTTGAATAGTAATGTTCATCGCGCTGTCTTCCTTTCTCAAGATAACGTGATTCTAGCACCAGTTGAGGCATTAGAAAATGCTCGGGAAGAACTAAAATACGAAAGTGGCCATTCTTGTGATTTTCGCACAAAAAATGTCAAGTGTGCCAGGGGGACAGTCCCCCTGACAACCACTGGCACCTGTGGGGTGTGTCAGAGGGACTGTCCCCATGACACATACCACCGCTCCGCCTGCTCCCTAAATTCCACCAAAGACGGCTTGTGCATATAGATCATGTGCCCCGACGGATAATACGTAAACTTGAGATTCTTCTCATAGCCCTTGTTCAGGAACACGTGATCATACACCCACTCTGCGGC
>CACZJD010000176.1 GCA_902781325.1 uncultured Lachnospiraceae bacterium | reverse complement strand
GCATGCGTGGCGGCGGACTTTTGACACTGTAATCATATATATATAATTATGATGAGAATTGCATGAGTTTCGAAGAAACGGAGCAATTCGTTGCATCACTTGGTGTCAGGAGGCTTTTGGCACCTTTTCATCTGACAGGAGGAGAGTTATGAAAAAAATAGAAGAATGTTCCCTCGGCGAAAGAATTGCCCATTTTCGAATCATTCACACCATGTCACAGGAGGATCTGGCCATGGCGCTTCACGTAACCAGACAGGCTGTCAGTAACTATGAATGCAACAAGCGGCAGCCTTCCCCGGGAACCCTGAGTGCAATGGCTGAAATCTTCGATATTTCTCTGGATATGCTGATGAAGGGCCAGGAATTTCAAAAATAACTTCCTTACGTCCCGGCGGATACAGCCGCAAAGATAATGTAAAATTGTAAAATCAAAAATTTTGCAATTGGATAATTTTTGTTTATAATTGCAATATTATATATTGCAATTGCATGATTTCAGATTGTGGACCGACAATAGTTAACATCATATCCTTTACTTAACAAAGTGGAGGGATAAAAATGACCGATCATGAAGAAGAGCTTAAACAGCTTGGCCGCGCCATTGCTTACTACAGGTCCATCAGGAACCTGACTCAGGAGGAGCTTGCCAGTAGAGCGCACATCAGCCGCACACATCTGAGCAACATTGAAGCTCCGAATTCCTTAAAATCCATTTCCCTGAATACACTTTTCAATATCGCGGATGCCCTGGATATCACAGCGGCAGATCTGTTTTCCATGCATCCGGTTTCAGGCCGGGGAAACAAAAAAACAGGTCCTGAAATGAAATAGCGTATATCTGATCTCCTGTCTATTCCTGCCTGTACCTGCCGTCCAAAATCAGAACCTCCGGCGGCGCGGCTGTTTGTTTCGCGTTGAAGCGAAGCCGCAGTTTTCTCTGCCCATATTCTCCCGCCGCGGCAAAAGCCAGTGCCCTTCCTGTTATCCAGCCCTCATGGCCGTCGCTTTCCCGTTCTGCGCCGGTTTCGACCTCAAAAGACATGAACTGCAGATCCTGCATGCAGCACGTCAGCACAGTTCTGCCGCAGGACCACCGGCATCCGCTGCCGGTTCGCTTAAGCTCCACAGGGTCTGAAAACAGCAGCTGTTTTCCGTCATAATGCTCCGGATGGTCCAGCGCGTCCAGCCAGAGGGGAAGGAAGCTTTCTTCACGGATCACAATCGGGTCATCAGGCAGGGAATACGGCAGAAACATCCCGAATGCCTTCTCATGATATCCCATCGGATCCTGCCGGAGATAGGACGCCCTGGGGTTCATCAGCCTGAACCCCTGCGCATATGGCGCCAAAAGGTCGGCGGACGGACATCCGCGAAAGATGACCTGTGCAGAATCGGCAGTCATCAAACGGATCATCTGCGCAAAATTGCGATAATACAGAGGCATTGTCTTCCATTCGATCAGTGTAATGGCAAACGTCTTTCGAAGGCATGCAGGGAGCGCGGCCTTAAGATCCCCCATCATGGCGTTCATTTCGATGTATATCCGGTCCGGGCTGTATTGCCTGATACATTCCGTACAGAAACTGCCGATCTCTCCGCCGTCATAACAGACAACGGCGGCTCTTTTCTCTTTCAGGGCCGCGGTATCATACGCTTCTTCACCCTGTTCAAAACACAGGACCAGGGTGGATCCGTATTTCCAGAAAACATCGCTCATAATGTTTTCCTGAATATACACTGTCTTGCCCGCGCCCAGAAATCCGTACACAAGCCGTGTATCAATCGAACTTTTCGCGGGCTTTATCTCGTCTGCTCCGCCCGCTCTATCTTCCGTTTTTGTGTTTATCATCATGCGGCAATGCCTCCGCTTCCTATGCTTCCATACAGCACAGGCTCCATCGTTTTGCGATGGAGCCTGTGCTTTTCATATTTTCTGCTGACGATATCACCGTTCAAACATCAGTCATCGTATACGCAAACCAGACGGCCGCTGACCTTTCCTTCGCGAAGCTGATCGATGCCGTCGGCGATCTCTTCAAATTTGCACAGATGAATCTCCGGATCCAGCTTTCCGCTCTGCATGAGTTCAATGCAGTCACGAAGATCGTCTGTTGTGCTTCCCATGGAGCCTTCGAAGGTGAGCTCTTTGAAAATCATGGAATAAGAATAGATTGTCGCGGTATCACTGGCCATGCCTACGAGTACAACCTTGCCGTGCGGCCGGACTGCTTTAAGGGCATCGTCCGTCGTTTTTCCTGCCCCTGCGAAGTCGACGATGAGGTCCAGGTTCTTGTCTGCAAACTCCATGATATTTGACCTGACTTCCTTTGCGCCCAATTTGAGGGACAATTCCTGTGCGGACGGTTTCCGGGTGGCGACATAAACTTCGCATCCCTTCGCTACGGCAACACTAACTGCAAACATTCCAAGGCCGCCTACCCCGATAATGCCGACCTTCATGCCTTCCTTTGCACCGCCTACGGAACAAAGGGCATGATAGGAGGTTGCACCTGCATCTGTAGCTGCTGCCGCCTTATACGGAGGAATATCCGCCGGGACTTTTACCAGCTGCTCTACAGGCGCTGTTGTCATGGTCCCGTACCCGCCGTCTCTCGTATATCCGGGCGTCGTTCCGTCTTTTGCGTACAGGGGGCACACAGCGACAACGTCCCCGATGTTATATCCTTCAACGCCTTCGCCGATCTCAACGATTCTGCCGCATACCTCGTGTCCCATGATGACCGGCACATTGAACTGCGGCATCCAGGATTCGATATCCAGCGCTGATACGTCCGAATGGCAAAGACCGCCGGCAAGCGTCTTCAGAACAACATATCCCGGCTTTGCTTTCGGATCGGGTTTCTCGACAATTCTCAAGGGCTGATGTGTTCCTGTAAATTCCCAACCTTTCATAATGCAAAATCCTCCTCAAATCGTTAATCCTAGATTATTCACGGCGATGCCGTGAATGTGGCTGAAAGCCACGTAGTTACTGCTTTTTAACTGAATATTGCGTTTCACTTATCAAGTGAATAAAA
>CACZJD010000175.1 GCA_902781325.1 uncultured Lachnospiraceae bacterium | reverse complement strand
GCGCGAAATACGCCTCTCGCCCGGCACCGGTAAATGTTGTCTCCCGTATGGACTTCGTAAAAACCGGCAATACTTTTAATGATCTTGCCCTTCATAATAATCTCTTCGCGATCAGTTCTCCGGTGTAAATGTCAGTTCTCTGGTTATCGTTCGGTCCTCGGTCCTCTCGACCGTTCTTGTCACTTTTTTGGTACCGCTCTGGCTTTCGTTATTCTCCGCCGGGGCAGCGCCCGAATTTCCTTCCTGTGGAATCTCTCCTTCTGAAACCGGCACTTCTTCCTCTATGGTCTCTGTGATCGTGACCTGATAGTCCATTGTCAGTGTCCCGTATTCGGAAGTAATGCCTGTACATCCCATTCTGTAAGGGAAGGCGGATGTTGTCGTGTCCAGCAGCTTCTGGCCGTCCTCTGTCACGATCACGATATGCACGGATGTGCCCGCCTTATAGTCCGGATCCTCGCTGTTGGTAGGCGCGGAGATATCGGCGGAATAGCTGTATGTCTGCTGCCCCGCAATATCGAAATTGACGGCTGTGCCCTCTTCGATCGTCGTACCGGGCTCCACATCCTGGGAGATCACGAGTCCTCTGTTGTCCGGGTTTGAATCAATGATCGTCCTGACATTGCCCGCCTTGAGGCCAAACGCGTTGAGCGTATTTCTCGCCTCCTGCTCCGTCATTCCGAGGAGTCTGGGCATTTCCACCTTGCCGGTCATATCCGGTCCCACGCTGACCCTGATCGTCACATAGGAGCCTCCGTCCGCCTGCACGCCGCCTTCCGGATCCTGGCTGATCACGTATCCCGCCTCGACTTCCTCGCTGCTGGCTTCCATGACATTTACATTGAAGCCCGCTTCTGTCAAAAGATCGACAGCCTCGTCTTTAGTAAGTCCCACTACGGAGGGGATCTTCGACCCGCTGTTGCCGCATACTGTCAGGACCACCGTTGTCCCTACAGGGACCTGCGTGCCTTCCTCGACACTGGTCCGCATTACGATGCCAACTGTAAACTTGTCGGATTCCTCATAGGTGAGTTCCGGGATCAGTCCTTCCTTAACCAGCGCGGATCTCGCCGCCGAGGCGTCAATGCCCACTACATTGGGCATGATGACCATCTCCTCGGTCATGGCCGTCTTTCCGTCTTTATTTCCGCTTCCCGGCAGGATCCCTGTTCTTCCACCGATGATCATGACAAGGATCACGCCTATAATGGCCACCGCAAGGATCGCAAGGATCGCGGCGATCCTGTCCATGGAGTGCTCCTGCTCCTCCACCTCATCTTCATCATCGTCAAAGTCAACATCTTCTCTGACCCTTCTTACGACCTTAGTGGGTCTTCGGATCACATCTTCCTCGGGTTCCTCCGAGGCAGCGGCGCTCTCCTGTCTGTTCTTAACGCCCTGCTTGATCTGTTCCTTCTCTTCTTCCGTGAGCATGCGGGTGCTTCCCATGTCGTTGGGATCGTAGCGCTTTACAAAATCTCCTTCCGGATTGCTGATCGACATCTTGAGGTCCGCGGCGAGCTCCTGCATGTTCTGATATCGTCTGTCCGGGCTCTTCTCACAGCATTTTAGAACGATCTGGTCCACGCTGTACGGAATATCCGGGTTGATCTTTCTCGGAGAGGGCATGGGCTTCTGGATGTGGCGGATCGCGATCGCTACCGTCGTCTCGCCGTCGAACGGCACTTCACCCGTCAGCATCTCATAGAGAGTCACACCAAGCGAGTAGACATCACTCTTCTCATCGCTGAAGCCGCCCCTGGCCTGTTCGGGAGAAGTGTAGTGGACGGATCCCATGACATTTGAGGTGATCGTGTCGCTGGTCGCCGCCTTAGCGATTCCGAAATCAGTGACCTTCACCTTTCCGTCCCTGGAAATAATGATGTTCTGAGGCTTGATATCCCTGTGTATGATATGGTTCCTGTGCGCGACTTCAAGGCCCATGGAGACCTGCAGAGCGATCGTAACGGCTTCTTTGTATCCGAGCCGGCCCCTCTTCGCGATATAATTCTTGAGAGTGATCCCGTCCACCAGTTCCATTACGATGTAGTAGATGCCCTTTTCCTCGCCTACGTCGTAAACATTGACGATATTGGGGTGCATCAGGCCGGCGGCCGCCTGCGCCTCTACACGGAATTTCGATACGAAATTGGCGTTCTCTGAAAACTCCTGCTTGAGAACCTTGACCGCGACATAGCGGTTCAAAGTATGATCCTTGGATTTATATACATCTGCCATACCGCCGGTCCCGACTTTTTCAAGGATCTCATAGCGGTCTGCGATCAACATACCGATCTTAATCATGTTCTTCCTCCACTTCCCCGGAAAACTGCCCGTTCAAAGCGACACACCCCGTTATAAACGGGCGCCTTTACCGTCTGTGTCCCTGGAAGTGTCAATCAGTATCACCGAGATATTGTCCTTTCCGCCGGCTCTGTTTGCCAATGCGATCAGGATCCCGGCCTTTTCTTCGAGAGATTTGCTGCCCGAGAGCACGCTCTCGATCTCCATGTCGTCGATCATGGAAGTAAGGCCGTCCGAGCACATGAGGATCAGGCCGCATTCCGAAAGGGGAACCCTGAAGAAGTCCACTTTCATGCTGTCTTCCGCTCCGATCGCCCTTGTGATCACATTTCTCTCCGGATGGATCCGCGCGGCTCTTCTGTCCAGCGTGCCCGCTCTGACCATCTCCTCCACAAGGGAGTGGTCCACCGTGATCTGACTGAAGCCTTTCTCCGTATAATTGTAGAGCCGGCTGTCCCCGACATTGCCGACGAGCAGCTCCTCCCCGCAGATCGTACAGCTCACGAGCGTGGTGCCCATGCCGTAGTACTCCCTGTGCGCTGCGGCCGTCTGGCGGATCTTTGTGTTCGCCAGTTCAAACGCGTTCCGCAAGAGCTGCTCAGGCTCCTCTCCCGCAGATGAGGACACCCGGTTTACCACGGTCTCCACCGTCAGTTTCGAGGCGAGATCTCCGGCTCTGTGCCCTCCCATGCCGTCCGCGACAAGATACAGGCACGACAAAGGACCCAGCGGCAGATCGCTGGAAAAAACATAG
>CACZJD010000174.1 GCA_902781325.1 uncultured Lachnospiraceae bacterium | reverse complement strand
GCCTCATCCGCATATACATTAAACAGGATCTCCGGATCCTCATAGGCCAGAATCCCCGTGAACTGCGGCACCTTGAAGCGGTCCATGAACAGCATGCACTTGCACATGAAGATGAAGAAAATGTTATACCCGCAGCCGTAAAGCGTCTCGTAGTTGGCCTGCCCCTTGGCAATGACCACATCGGCGTGGGCGATTGTCTCCCGCGCCTCCCGTGACAAAATACGGAGCACCGTCCCGTCAGTCGCCGTACCGTTACCTATACAACGCCCCAGTTTTGTGAGGCCGACCTGCTCCGCGTCCTCCAGTGTCGCGTCGTTGGCGACCGGCGCCCCTCTTACGATCACGGTAATCGACAGATCCGGGTTCATGCGGAGAAACTGGCGGAGCAATATTTTGTCCATAACAATTTCGCCGCAGTTGTCGGTGATGAGGACCAGCGTGCGGGCTTTCGATGCGCGGTCCCTCAGCTGCTCTAAGGTGTCCTCGTCCACGGTGATGTCCGGGGCACGGTCGATCAGCTCCATGAGCTTGCTCTCCTCTACCTTGTCCAACGCGGCAAAATCGATGAAATTCCCCATCATTGCGTACTGCACAGCGCTCTTGAGCGGATCCTCCGCGGCCTTTACGCGGCTCTCCAGCTCCGGTTCGATCTCCAGCATCAGCGCGTTAAAATGACGTTTGATCTGCGCGTAATCCATCTCTCCCTCGCCAAACAGGCGCTTCCTCAGCGCCTTGACCTCGTAGAAAACCTCCGGCCCGGTAGGCACCGCTCCCGTCTGGTCCGTAAGTCTGACCAGCGTCTCCCGGTATTCCCTGACCAGTTCCTCCGGAGCCCCCTCCGGATAGTTGTCCAGATGCTTGTTCAGCATGCAGTCTTTACATGTACTGTTCATTATTTCCTCTTATATCCCGTTATCATCGTCATGACAAAGCATGCCACCGTTCCCCATGCAAAAAATTTATGCCATTTCATGTAGTCTCTCCTCTTCTTTTGTGCCGCTTTGGCGGTTTCTGTGCTCTTCATTGTTGCTGCTTCTGAGGCTGCTGTATTTTTTGTCGGCTCTTTATCCTGTGCAGGCTTCATTTCCTCGCGAACATTCCACGCAATTCTCTCAATTCCCGTCCGAATCCTGATCTCGTCTCCGCTGTGCACATAGTGCAGCTGGTTGCCCATCAGCTTCTTCATGGCATTGTAGGGCTCGACGCCTGTGCAGTGTCCGGTATAAAACACCGTTTTATACTGACGCAGTGCCAGCGCTGTGTCGATGATCATGTTGATGTCTTCATCTGTGTAGTTGTGCTTCTTCATCATATGGAAGCCGCTGATCACAAAATCAGGTTCTTCTCCAAACAACTCACAATATCTGTCCATGATATTGAGAATCCCGTGATGGGCACAGCCTGAGAGCAGCACTTTTTTGACACCCTCGCTGATCACGAGGCACTGCTCGTGGGTGAAGTCATCCTGAACATAGCCCTCTTCCGTTTTCTTCTTCAGACGCTGATTAGTGGACGGAACGGCATGCTCGCTGCCGATCCCGGAGAAGAGGGAGAGTTCGTCGTCGATGCGGTAGATCTCTTCTTTCGTACTTACTGTCACTACCTGCGGCAGCTCCTGAATCTCCTTCGCAAGCCCGATAAAATGCGGCTCGCCGGCCTTATTCATAGAATAATACTCTCCAAAGGCCGCTTCCGGAACATAAATCTTCGCAGTCAGATTGATCTTTGCAAACGGAAGGATTCCGCCGCCGTGATCGTAATGCCCGTGGCTGAGCACGACAGTGTCCACCTGAGTCAGGTCGATCCCAAGTTTCTCCGCGTTCTCAAGCAGCAGACCTGTCTGTCCGGTGTCCATAAGAAGCTTATGTTTCTCTGTCTCAATATAAAAGCACAATCCGTGCTCGACTCCGCAGCCCGAGGCGCCTTCTGTGTTTTCGACAAGATTGATTATGCGCATTGGTACCTCCTTTAATCTCTCTGTGCGGCTCTTTTCGCCTGTAATTACCTACTAATCGAGTGCAAATCAATAGTAACAAAACGATGGGAGGGCTGCAAGGGGAGGGGCACAGACGCACTGAGGGACTGCCTTTAAGCATTCGTCATGAGCGCCTTGACTTTTGTCTGTTCCGAGACTATGTTATTTTTATCGGAGCAGTTTCTTTGCTCCACAGCAGAAAATTCACTTCTTACATCCTATCTGATATTTCCTGCTGACAACAACCATTCACATCAGGCAGGGAATACCGGATTTGCATGTATTTGACATGTCGACTCCCTGTCTGTCACACATCCAAGTCAGGAGGTACGGCATGAGTTTCAACAATCAGTATTTTGACACCGTCGATGGTTCTTCTAACAGGAGTTCTTCCCTTTACAAGTGGGAAAACCTGACGATTAAGGACCGCTTTCTTTTTGCCAAGGTGATGGGACAGAAGGAAAACTGTCTTCCCCTTCTGCAAAGGCTTTTCCCCGAACTCCAGATTACAGATATCCGCTACGTCGAAACAGAAAAGACTGTGGAGGGATCCATTGACTCCAAAGCAGTCCGTCTCGATGTTTACGTGAAAGATTCTGACCAGCGCGCTTTTACGCTGGAAATGCAAGTATATGACAAAGGGAATCTTCCTATGCGAAGCCGTTACTACGGCTCAATGATGGATGAAAACCTGCTCGGTACCGGGCAGGATTACGACGAGATCATGCCGGCTTACGTCATCTTCATCTGTCCCTTTGACTTGTTCGGGAAAGGATTTCATCGCTATACTTTCATGAATTTCTGTAAAGAGGATCTCTCCCTTCCGCTTGGAGATGGTTCTGCCAAAATATTCCTCAACACGAAAGGGACTGCAAACGATGTGTCAAAAGATGTTCTGGCATTTCTAAATTATGTTAATGGAATTGATGCACCTGATGATGAATTTCTGTATGGAGGCGTGAGTTTATGAATTACGAGATGGAAATGAGATACGAGAGGAAAATGGCAAGAAAAGAAGGGCTCGCGGAAGGTCGTGCGGAAGGACGTGCGGAAGGTCGTGCGGAAGGTCGTGCGGAAGGTCGTGCGGAAGGTCGTGCGGAAGGTCGTGCGGAAGGTGAACAGCTTAAACTGATTCAAATTGTTGCAAAAAAAGTCCTTAAAGGAAAGAGTCTTTCTGTGATTGCCTCTGAACTGGAAGAAACAGAGGATTCAATCAAGCCAATTTACAATTCTTTGGTTTCAAACCCCGAGGCAGTTCCGGAAGAGGTTCTTGATCGCTTACAGAAAAAGATATGTTAAATGCCCGTTATATCGGCCATTGCCAAATGGATCAAGGGAGATGTCCGAATGAGTACCTATGATTTAAAGCGACTTGAAGTCGCCATCCAATACATCCGGCGCATGTCAGACGGCAAAAATCCCGTCACCAACAGGCCCGCCCCGGAAAACGAAGTCCTGAACAACATGAACGTCCACCGCTGCCTGAAATTCATCGACGAAGTGCTGACCGATGTCCACAAAAGCGGCGGAACCGTCGGCATGGTCTCGCAGCGCACCCCCAAACAGTCTGTCTCCGAGATCTTTCCTTACGAGACATTGACGCAATACCGGTATCTGCAGGACCAACAGATCTCCTACTTCCTGAAGCAGCTTGAAGAATATCTTCCGGAAGGTCAAAAAATACCCGTTCCCGCCACAACGATCACATTGTGGATGCGCGA
>CACZJD010000173.1 GCA_902781325.1 uncultured Lachnospiraceae bacterium | reverse complement strand
TCCGTTCCGCTGGCACTGGCATTCGATACAGACTCCTACTTCTATGGCATGCTTCCCGTCGTTATCGGAATCGGCCAGGCATTCGGCGTCGACGCTCTGCCGATCGCTGTCGCTATGGTTGTCTGCCGTAACTGCGCTACCTTCATCAGCCCCATGGTTCCTGCTACCCTGCTTGGTACAGGTCTCGCGGAGGTCGATATCAAGGATCACATCAAGGCAAGCTTCCTGTATGTATGGGCATTCTCCATTCTCTGCATGCTTGTTGCAGTTGCATTCGGAATTATGCCGCTGTAATTATTCTGTTGCATTCATAGTGTAAATTAAGAAGGGGCTGTCGCTTTGGCGGCATGCCCCTTTTAAATTACGTTGAATCCCATCCTATTCGGCTTGTCGTCAAATCGGATGTAGCTCGAAAGCTTGTCTACGCACAAGCTTACATCCACTGACGGTTTTGACTAAATCCGATGGTGCTCGAAAAGCTTGCTTGGCACAAATCATACATCCATTTTCGGCTGCGACCAATTCCGATGGCACGCGAAAAGTCCAGTCCAACTAAATCTCTACATCCATCTCAGTTTTTCGCCATATCCGATGGATTTCGAAAAGTGAACTCTACATCCAAATCGAGGCCTTGGCTAAAGCCGATGGAGAGCAAAGCTATAAACGCAAAGATAGGCTACATCCATATATAGCCTTTCGCTGAATCCGATGGAGTCCCTCGCAAGAATCACCCCAAAGGGCTACATCCACATATGGCCTTTAGCCAAATCCGATGGAGAACAAGTAATTCATAGGAAGTGTAGCATCGAAACGCTAATAAGCGCCCAAATAGTCCCATCATCCTTGAACCAAAAAGGAACTGCCGCCCTGGGAAACTAATTCCCAGAGCGGCAGTTTCTTTTTTACATCTGTTCATCAAACTTCCTGAGCAGCAGCAGCCATTTCAGCAGGCTTCCGTCCTCGCAGATCGCGCTCAGTGTTCCGCAGTTGTGGCGCTCACCGTGTACCGCGGCGGCCAGAAGCGCCATGACGCCAAGCCAGCCCAGGCTGGCTGCATCAACTTCAGACAGCGGCGTCTTATCCGGGTCCACCCCTCTGCTCTTTAAAATATCCCTGTAATATTTCAAGCCCCACTTCGGATTATTGTGCACAAAACTGTAGACCGCGTCCTCTATTTTGCTGATGGTCCGGTGCGGGTCTTTCTTCTCTTCCAGATCCGGTATATATTTTGTCACTCCTTCAAACATACGCTCCCCTCCTGTAGTCGCCACCCCCGGTTTGTATATGAGAGTATTATCAGCACTTATGAAAACAGAAATCTTATACATCTATTTTATACCAGAACGATACAGATATCATCTGAAAATGCGCAAAAACCTCCTCCGGCGCTGTCACGCGCACAGAGGAGGATCCGAAAAGAATGAGGCAGATTCTCAGATTTTCATTATTCTTTGCTCTCTCCGAAACAGATCTTCTGCACGATCGGTGACAGAGGCTTTCTTATGATCGCAATTACCTTGCCCGTGACGAGTGCCGCGAGGATCGTGCCCTCTCTGATACGGACTCCCGGATCACGGAAGGGGATCAGGTGAAGGAATGCGACCGTAAGAATCACGCCGAGCAGGACAACTGCGCAATCCACGATAGTCTTGACTTTTGTGAAGGGCTGACCAACTTTCTTGGCGATAGCCATTGTCATGCCTTCCATGGGCATCGGAACGAGGTCCACATCCAGATACAGGAAGACGCCGAATGCTACCAACACAATGCCGACGCACTGCATTCCCAGACGTCCGATGTACCCTCCGGGAAAGAGGAAATCTCCTACCATCCATTTCGTGAAGTTGACAAAATATCCAAAGATCGTGGAAAAGACGATCTGGAACAGGTTGACCGGATTGAACTCTTTACCCAAAAGCAGGATCTGCACAAGGATATAGAAGCAGAATACGATCGTAACGCAGGTTCCGGGCTTCATTTTTACGATATCACTGATGACATACGGGAGAGAGTTGACGGGTGAGATTCCCAGGTCGGAATTGGCAGAAAATGCCACTCCCAGCGCCATGAAGAACAAAGCGATACAGTAAAACAGGACACGAATCCCCCACTGGGGCAGTGTGCTTTTTCTCATCAGACTAATCTCCTGTTCTGTTTAAAAGTTCCCGGGGAGACCGCTTAAATGCGGCACTCCCCAGGATATAGGGAAAATAGAAATGGTTTGCTTTAACAATTACTCGTCGATACCTGTAGCTTCGATGTTGTTCTCTTTCAGGTAGCTCTTCTGGATCTTTCTGTTTGCGAGAACAATAGCAGGGAAGATCAGCAGAGGCAGGTTGAGGTATCCGAGGATGGTGTAACCTGTGGATACAAGCTTCACGATACCGATCTTGGAAGCAGCTGCGCATGCCAGCAGCAGTACGACTACAAGAAGGCCGTCCTTAAGAGGAGCTTCTTCCGTAGGCTTGCGATAGAGCTTGGAGTATCTTGCAACGGCACCGAAGCTGAATCCTACAGCAGTGGAAAGAACAGCGATGAAAACTGTGATAACATACACCAGCTTCAGGCCGGAGAATCCCAGCGCTGTCAGTGTGCCGTAGAAAGGAAGCGGGTTGGTTGCTGTGTCGAGAACATTGTAGTTCTCAAGTGTGGTAGCGGAAAGGAAGAACAGGCTCAGTACGACGAGCATGAGAGCGTTTCCGCAGATACCGATGATAGCGCCGAGTCTTGTGGTCTTGCGATCGGGAAGAGTCGGAGCGATGGAAGAAATGTTGCCGATTACGTTAGCCTGGAAGGAAGCATAGATGATGCCGCTCCAAAGTGCTCCAAGGAAGCTCGGGTTGATTCCTTCAACTGTTCCGGCGCTGACGTTCGCGAGCGCCTGGCCAAGATGAAGCTTGCCTGTGGACGCGCTCATGATGATGATGACTGCGAGAACAGCGATAACAAGATACATCATGTAAGAAGATGCGCGTGCAACAAGCTTTGCACCGTATGCGCAAAGAAGACCTGCGCAGACGATAACGGCACCTACGCCTACCCAATAGTTCAGGCCGAACTGGCTGTTGAGCAGGTTTCCGATTGCGCTGAGG
>CACZJD010000172.1 GCA_902781325.1 uncultured Lachnospiraceae bacterium | reverse complement strand
ATGGACAAGTGGGGACAAACTACCCCAGAGGTCGATTGAGGTCGATTTTCGATTTTTCTATGTATTCCTGCGTGGATTATAATTCCCATCACGTATATTGACTATGGAAGCTGACAAATGATCAGCGGCATAAAATTCAATCACAATTTACAGGGAACGCGGTTCAAGAACGGGGATCAGAATTTTGGCCCGAATGCATCGGTCTTTTGAACACCGGAATTCCCAATACAGGAGGTTAATAATGAGCGAAATGATGAACAACAAGATTAGTGACGAGCAGCTTAATAATGTAGCAGGCGGAAACGACGGCAGAGGCGACGGCACCTTCAGCGTGCGTGACATTACTCCCCGCTGGGTAAGAGTTACGGCATCCAGCCTCAACTGCAGATATTGGCCCAACGGCGATATCGCCAAGGTCTATGAGAGAGGCCACAGGCTTAAAGTCGACGGAATCACAACTGACGGCAAGTGGTACAGGCTCTGGATCTACAACCCCCAGGGCGGCGAGTGCAACGGCTACATTTACAAAGATTATACAGAATTGGATTAACGCGTTTAAAACGCTTATAATAGGTGTAAGCTGACAAGTGATCAGCAGCAGATAATTCAGTCACAATTCATAGGGACTGGGTCAAAACAGTGACCCGGATATACCGGCCTTTTGAACAAGGGCTTTCCCAAAACAGGAGGTTAATAATGAGCGAGATGGAAAACAACAAGATCAATGAACAGCAGCTTGATAATGTGGCAGGCGGAAACGACGGCAGAGGCGAAGGCACTTTCAGCGCATACGATATCACTCCCCGCTGGATAAGAATTACGGCTTCCGAGCTCAACGCCAGATATTGGCCCAACGGCAGGATTGCCAAGACTTATAAGAGAGGCGACAGGCTCAAAGTCGATGGAATCACAACCGACGGCAAGTGGTACAGATTCTGGATGTATGATCCCGAGGGCGGCGAGTGCAACGGCTATATTTTTAAAGCCTACACTGAATTAGATTAATCAGAACTATTAAAAAATAACCCCTGTCAATAGGGCTTCAGCTCTATTGGCAGTTTGTCCACGGAAGAAAGAGACCTCTGGGGTAGTTTGTCCACAGGTGTGGATTATTTATGGACAAGTGGGGACAAACTACCCCAGAGGTCGACTTACGCCCCCAGAGGTCGACTTACGCCCCATACGCAATCTTAATAATATCGTCGATCCCCGCTTCCTCGATGGAGACGTCCTTAATAGACGCAGTCTTCGAGAGGTCCGCGATGATGTCCGCGGCAGTGATGTCATTCTTCAGGAATCTGTATTTTGCCACATTCCCGTCGTGAAGGATCATCTCGCACCGGGGGTGTTCCGGCGCGGCTTCATCGTAGTACTCGACGACAAGGGTCTTGTACGGCGCAATCCGGTCGACGATCTGAGAGAGGTTGCCGTCCTCCATCATGACGCCGTGGTTGATAATGATGATCCGCTCGCACAGTTCCTGGATATCGCCGAGGTCGTGTGTGGTCAGGATGACCGTAGTCTTTCTGACACGGTTGATCTCCTTAATGAATTTGCGGAGCGCGAATTTGGCAGATACATCCAGGCCGATCGTCGGCTCGTCGAGAAAGAGCACTTTAGGCGAGTGGAGCATGGACGCCACAAGATCTCCCTTCACCCGCTGCCCGAGGGACATCTGTCTCACAGGCTTGTCGATGATTTCTTTGATCCCCAGGATCTGATCCAGCTCGTCCAGCGTCCGGTCGTAATCCGACTGATCAATCTGATAAATGTGCTTGAGCAGCTCGAAGCTCTCGCCGAGGCGCAGGTCCCAGTTGAGCTGCGTCCTCTGCCCGAACACGACGCCGATGTTCCGCACCACTTCTTTCCTGTATCTCGTGATGTCCCGTCCGTCGATCAGCACGCGCCCCTTTGTGGGCGTGAGGATCCCCGACATCATCTTGATCGTCGTGCTCTTCCCCGCTCCGTTGGGCCCGATGAATCCGACGATCTCCCCTTCCCTGATTAGAAAAGACAGATCGCGCACCGCATGCACAAGCTTGCGCTCCGGCTTCACAAGCCCTTTCAGCGCTCCCCTCAGGCCGGGGTCTTTGCGCTTTTGCACATAATCTTTGCTAAGATCTTGAACATCTATCATAGTCAGTTCCCCGCACTTTCATACTTTCTGAGGCCAACGTCAAAATATACCCCTGCAACGATCATCACCAGAATCCCCACGCCCAACGTGATAAAAGGCACCAGCACAGCGTTATAGGCGCTGTCGATCCCCAGGAGCGCCGACACAGGGTAGAAAGAGATCCATCCGACCGGGATCAGATAGGTCAGGATAAACTGCATACTCTCGGGGTACATGGACAAAGGGTACATCGTTGTTTTGTCCATGATCTCCTGCGTGTACTGCCCGAAGTCCACGGCACTGCGCGTGTGAAAGGAAGTGCTCCCCAGCAAAATATAGATCCCGCCCCGTATCAGTGTCGCCCCGATCAGGATAACAACCACCTGCACGATAAAGAGCAGGTTCACCGTCACCTCGCACTTGACGCACCCGTAGATAAAGACTAGAATGCCCGGAATCAGATCCGTCACCCCGAAGATATTGATATTAGTGAAGAAGAACTGATACAGTACTCCCAGCGGCCTCGTCAGGTACCTGTCAAAATCCCCATCGATCACGTAATATCCCATAAACCAGCCCTGCACGAAAAAGATCATGGAGAGCGCATGGGAGATCACCGAAAGTCCGTACAGAAAAGCCAGCTGCCCGTAGTTCCACCCGTTTATCTCCCCGAAAGACTCCACGACAAACTTGATGATCGCGAATCCCATGATAAACTGGAGCGGATTCGAGATCATCCACCCGACAATGTTGGACGGATATTCTATGATCGTCATGACTGCCATTTTGATGACCTGAGCCGTCACATCCATGTAATGGATCAGTTCCCTGAATACTTTTCCCATCTTCAGCCTCCCTGCACCATGACTTTCCTTGTGACTCTGTTTTGGACAAAATAGAACACGCCCGCGAGTATCACAAGCCATAACAGCTGGATCCGCATCTGGGCAAGATGCTGCGCGCGGTCTCCTCTCCCGATGTAAATGCTCAGAGGCAGCTGGTAAATATACACGAAGGGGAGCGATTCCAGCACACGTGATACCCCCGTCGGGAAGAACCAGATCGGAATGATGCTCCCCGAGAGAAGTCTGAGCAGATGCTTCTTGACCTGGATCAGGGCGTCAATATTGACCGCCGTAAAAGCGATCATGCCGAACAGCGCGGCGATCAGCCAGTTGATCAGAAATGATTCTAATACCGACAGAATAAAGAGCGGCAGGTCCCGAATGTCCGCCATCCGCGGGATCCCTGTCATCAGCGATCCGATGATCAGGATCGGGACCATATTTTGAAAGACCAGCGCAGTGATATTTCCGATATCCTCGGCAAAATAGGAGCCGAATATATTGATCGGCTTCATCATGTCCGTGGCTACCGTGCCCTTTATCACGCTCATCTGGATCCTTCTCTCAACGTTCGTGATCAGAAGCACTGACAGGGCAGACGAAATTACGACATACGTCAGCATGCTGTCCGCGTCAACGCCGCCGACCATTCCCCGCCCCTTATACAGCGCCCGCCAGAAATAAGCCGAGGTGATCATGATGATCGTCTGCATGATGATGTTCCCGTAGACGTTGAACTCGTAGGTCATGCTCTTTATGATCTGTGTTTTCAGAATATACAAATACTCCTGATTCCTTTACCTTGAAGACAATCTTATTATACAGGATTGGTCGACCTCTGGGGTAGTTTGTCCACACATGGGGACAAACTACCCCAGAGGTCGATTTACCGTTTTGCCTATTTATGATTCCCGAAAATGGTTGTATCCTATTCACTATAAAGAATAGCGGCCTCAGCTTCATCATGGGAAAGAGTTTGGAAAATGGATACAACACAAGCCAGCATGCAAACTGAATTAATAAAACACCGGCACACGCTCGCAGTCGTGGGGCTGGGCGCCATCGCGTTCGGGATCTGGAGTTTGATCAAATCCATTCTGTATTTTGTGCTGGTAGAGCCACTCAACGATATTATAAAAACAAGTCTTGATAGTATGATTGATTCTAATCTCGAGGCATTGGCTGCCCTCGCCATATCAATATTGATTGTCGGCCTATTCGTCATGATCGATATGCTGTTCCGATGGAAAGTAGGCAGGAAGGCCATGGCGATCTCAAGGGGCGAAAGGGAGCCGGGAGTCGTCTTCTTTATCCTCTCCGCCATCCTCATGCTCATGGACCTGGCAGAATTAGTAATGGGCGTTCTATCGATAACGGGGTTCATGGCATCCGACGGGGATCTGACTGACCAGATCTCGACTCTGCTCGTAGACTTCACTTCTGTTGTGATGCTGATCGAAATGATCTACGCGGCGGTTATGATCAGGAAACTCACGAAGGCGATTTCTGAGGGGCAAAACACTGCGCAGCCCAGTTCTGACGCCGCATAGACGAACCTGCTTGGACAGATTCAGAGAGAGAAATAGAAATGCAAATTGACTTTCACTATTATGCTACATATTGCTCAGCCTATCTGGCAGGATATTCTCACGAGGATTGTCTCGCGATCTGTTACAGCGCCCAGTTTACGGACTGCTGCACGAGAACGCTGCTCTCCACGATCGGCGGGCCGGCTGAGGCTGCCACCACGCAGCTGCAGCTGGAGATGATGGACGCCCGCACGGACATTCTCGGCCTTCAGGACATCACGAGGATCTGGGCTTCCTTCCATTTTCTGCCCAGAGACCTCAAGGCGGATCCCGGGAAGGGATCGCGCATCTATAAGGCCAAGTATCGTCTGATCTGCGGTCCCAACGGCGACCTTCTGGTGAAGACTGTAAATCTGGCCAAAGACAAAAGCCTCCAGGCCGCCGGCATTGCCATGCATGTTCTGGCGGACACTTGGGCGCATCAGTATTTTGCCGGGACGCCGTCCCAGGTCATCAACAACACGGACTACTGGTTTTTCGAACTGCTCCCGGCGGAGGCCTCCGGCGACAGCGCTGACAGCGGAGACAGTAAAGAAAACGGGGACGCGAAAAAATCCTTCACAGAGCGAAGGATCACGTTCCGCCACAATCCGACAGGGAAGGACGACCTGGACAAAGGCATCTATACAGGCACGGTCTACCAGCTTGAGGAGAACTCTGTGATGAGCCTCGGCCACGGCCGCGCGGGCCACTTGCCGGATTACAGTTTCATGCGCTACAAATACCTGCCCGCTTGGGGTAAATACGAGGAGGTCATCAAGGACAATCCGTCTGATTACTATAAAGCATTCTGCCAGATGGTATACGCGATGAGATATCTGCGCGGGGATTACTCGGCCTTTGAGACGGGCCGCTATGACACGGAGAAAGTATCTCCTTATGAGACTGAGATCAAAGAAATCCCCTGCGCCGACTGGAAAGCCTTCGGAGAGAAACTCTCAGGCTGTGAGATCCCGGATTTTGACGCGAACCGGTACTGTGCCGAGTATAAACAGGCGTCTGAAGACGATAAGGACGATACGTTCCTGGGCAGTTATATTGACGCTGCCCTTGCTCAGAAGACCATGGTCACGAACCAGATCTTTCAATCGGACAATCTTCTGGCCGGCTACTCGGTGGAGTACAGCGAGAGCCGTTTCCTGGGAATCCGTGACTTTATACACTACGTTGAGCATAAAAGGAAAAAGGAGAACGCATGAGTAAGTTCCAGCGCTTTCAAAACATAGTGATCGGACTGAGCATGCTGATCAGCGCGGCAATCCTCATTTTGCTGCCGGAAGGCGGCTGCCTCTATATCATGCTCTTTTTGGCGGCCTCCCTGATCCTTCGTGGAATCTCAGAACTGATCTATTACTTCACCATGGCAAGATACATGGTGGGAGGGAAGCTGATCCTGTTCATCGGCGCCGTATTCTTTGATTTCGGCTTCTTTACGCTGACTCTTTCCGACGAGTCGAAATTGTTCGTTCTGGCCTATCTTCTCGGCTTCCATGCTTTTGCGGGCCTGGTCAATGTTTTGCGCGCGCTGGAGGCAAAGCGGTACAAATCAACTTCCTGGAGGATCAACATGGCCCAGGGCGTTGCGAGCATACTGACCGTCCTGATATGCATGATCTTCTCCCACAACGAGACCCTGCTCGTCTATTGCTACTGCGCGGGCATGATCTACTCCGCAGCGCTCCGGATCTACTCCGTGTTCAAAAGGACGGCTGTCGTGTATATTCAGTGATGTCAAGGGGACGGTTCTGCTGACAACTTTTGTTCGCAAAAGTTGTCAGCAGAACCGTCCCCCTTGTCATCTCCCCTGATTTTCCCTGATCTTCTGCTGATCCTCAGCAGCGTACTTCTCAACGTCCATCCTCCACAGAAGGAAGATCGATACAATAAAGGTCAGTATATCCATTCCCAGATAGACAAAGATCAGTACATTCTCTGCCGCGACGGGCTGTTTGACAAGGGTCGCGTCATAGCCGGTCAGGCCGAGCAGTCCGCTGACGATTCCAACTGCCAGTCCCAGAAGGCCGACCATAATGGAACCATAGATCGACATTGTGAAGCCGTCGCTTCTAAAGCCGTTTTTGGCTTCGAGGTGATCAAGAACATCCGAGATGACTGCAAGCATGACATACTGCGAGGGGATGATCCCGACTGCCTTGAGTACAACACCTGCACAGACCATCTTGAAATTGTGGACTCCCATGAAAGCGACGGCGCCTCCCAGTACTGAGAAGATCAGTCCTATGACGATTGCGCGCTGTTTGCCCAGCTTATTGGCAAGAGGCCACGCAATGACCATGCCGACAGCGGAGGGAAGGCCGCCGATCAGGCCCAGCGTGCTCATCATAGCGCCGGATGCGCTCTCCGGATCTGCGGCAGAAAGGACACTGTCGAACATCCAGCGCGCATAGAAGCTCATAGATGTATTCTTTACCAGCTGGCCCATCATGAAGAAGAGAACATAGAGAATGACCATCCACCAATATTTATCCTTTGTACACGCATCAACATGCGTCTTCATAGGAATATCTTCGGCTGTCCGCTGAAGGTCCATAGTCTCCTCGGAGATGCGTTCTCTGGTGAAGTAGTACTCAAGAATGATGCCGAGCACTGTGACCAAAGTAAAGCCGATCGAGAGCACTCTCCAATGGGCGTATGACGCCGCGACATCCAGAGAAGTGCCGTTGTAAGAAAACATATAGCTCTGCAGCAGGATCGGAACCACTATACTGGCACCGACGCCGGCCGCTGCCACCATGGACGCATTGGACATGGTAGCCAGGAGGCCTCTCTTGTCCGTATCGCGTGTAGACAGGGAGACCATCGAGCTGTGCGCTGTGTAGTAACAGGGGTACGCAATCGAATAGTACAGGTTATAGCTGACCGCGATCCATATCATCTGCAGAATCGAACCGTTATTGGGAGATGTGAACATCATGATTATAGCCAATGTCAGGAGCGGGATCGCCGCAAACAGATACGGGCGGGCTTTGCCGGCTGTTGTCCTGGTGTTATCGATCCACTTTCCTACCGACAGATTTCCCAGCACAACAAAAATAACGGAAACGATCGGAAGGAGAGCCGCAAACGCACCTGCCCCGAATTTGGTCCATCCCAGAACATCCGCATAATATCTGGTCAGATAGGCGCCGAAGATCATATTGGCCAGCATCGCGCAGAACGGTGCCAAAAAATAGCCCAGCGCGATCTCCGGTATTTTGACCTCGTCGCTCTTGATCCTGGTCCTGAGAATCGGCTGCTCCACTGTTTTTTTCAATAGATCCATTGTGTCCCCTCCATGCAGTAAATCGCAAGTACATCACACATGCCTATATTATACCCTATAATGGGTACTTCTTCATATAAGAACCCCCGCCGCGGATCCGGACTCGCCGAACTTGTCGCGCACGCCGATGCGGTACATCTTTGTCGGGCACTTCTCAGCAAGGCACTCCGCTACTGCGCCGCCCAGGCCGCCGATGATGTTGTGCTCTTCAGCGGTTACGACCTTGCCGGGATTGTTTTTAAAAACACAGTTTTTGTTCTTTTTACTTCTTGCTTTTGATTGTTTTTGTAGGTATATGTTTGTTTGAGCGATTGTTTTTGTGATCGTTTTGAACGGAACGTCTGATTCAGATATGAAAGGACAAAAGATATGCACGTTACAAAGAAAGTTATTTCCAACTTGAACAAATGCTACGCCATGTCCGAAGTCACCGTTGAGGGCAAGCGCTGTTTTGTCGTAGCAGCAGAGAAGCACGATCCCTGCTATCTCTTCTCCGAAGAAGGCGAACTCCTCGAGAAGGTCTGGGACGAGCCCGGCGGCGTTATGACCATGGCTCCGGTTCCCGGTGCGGACGGACAGTTCCTCGCAATTCACAAGTTCTACTCTCCCAACGACTCCGCAGACGCGAAGATCGTCATCGTGACCCGCAAGGGCAAGGGCGACTGGGAAGTCAGGACCCTCTGCGAGGCTCCTTTTGTTCACCGCTTCGGCATCTTCAGGAGAGCCGGAGTGAACTATCTGCTCGTCTGCTGCCTCAAGAGCGGCCATTCTTATAAGAATGACTGGCGCTTTGCAGGCGCATGCTTCGCAGCGGAGCTGCCCGATGACCTCAGCGCATTTAACGACGG
>CACZJD010000171.1 GCA_902781325.1 uncultured Lachnospiraceae bacterium | reverse complement strand
AATATACGTGATGGGAATTATAATCCACGCAGGAATACATAGAAAAATCGAAAATCGACCTCAATCGACCTCTGGGGTAGTTTGTCCCCACTTGTCCATAAATAATCCCCACCTGTGGACAAACTACCCCAGAGGTCGCTTATCCAGAGGTCGCTTATCCTGTGATATACTCAGAAGAAAGCCCCATGGTAAGAAAATGAAAACAATATACCGTTCAGAAAAATGAAAAAAGGAAATCCTCGATTTGTATGACGCGCAGCTGGCGAGGCTGGGACAGCCGTATAAGGATATATATGTAGATACATCTTTTGGCAGAACTTACCTTCTTCGCGGCCGGGGGCATATGCATTTCCTGACGGATGAAGAGAAGAAGATGATCGTCGATTTTTTGTAGGAGTAAAGGAGGCCTGAAATGGCAGAGTGCAGATTCAGATTTGCGAATGAAAGTGATTGCCGCCTGATCCTGAAGTTTATCAGATCTTTGGCAAAATATGAAAAGATGGAAGATGAAGTCGTCGCCACGGAAGAACTGCTGCGCGAGTGGCTGTTTGAGAAGAAGAAAGCAGAGGTGATCTTTGCCATGGATGGGGAAGAGGAAGTGGGCTTTGCCCTGTTCTTCCACAATCTCTCGACGTTTCTCGGACGTGCGGGCATCTACCTGGAAGATTTGTACGTGCGGCCCTCATACCGCGGCAAGGGTTATGGAAAAGCCTTGCTTAAAGAACTGGCGCACATCGCCGTGATCCGCGGCTGCGGCAGGCTCGAGTGGGCGTGCCTTGACTGGAACCAGCCGAGCATCGACTTCTATAAGTCCCTGGGCGCCGTACCCATGGACGAGTGGACGGTTTATCGTGCAGCCGGAAAGGGGTTGCTGGAGCTGGCGGACCTCTCATGACCTCTGGGGTAGTTTGTCCCCACTTGTCCACATTTTATTCCCACCTGTCTACAAATGCCCCCAGAGGTCGAGGGCACTAATAAATTAGGAGGATACCAAGTTGAGCAATGCTATCACGCCTGGTCACAGGATCGCAGTGATTTCCGATACTCATAATCTGCTGAGGCCTGAGGTGGCGGATGTTGTAAGGACCTGTGAAATAGTCCTTCACGGCGGCGATATAAGCGGACCGGAGACACTTGAGAAGGTTAGGAATCTGTGCGGAAACTTTTATGTCGTCCGCGGCAATAATGACCGAGACTGGGCGTCGGGTATTCCATATACCCTGGAGGTAGAGCTCTACGGCCGCAAGTTCTTCATGACTCATAAGAAGAAAGACATTCCCTCTGATGTGGAAGCGGACGTTGTGATCTACGGACACAGCCACAGGTATGCTCAGGATTACATAAATGAGACGCTCTACCTTAACCCGGGCAGCTGCGGACCGCGCCGTTTCAACCAGGCTATCACGATGGCAGTGCTGACGGTGCCGGATACCGATCTGTCCGACAATGTTTTGCCAGAAGGTGGTTCCGGGAAGAAGTCCTATGGCATCACAGTGGAGAGGATAGATATTCCTCATGCGAAAGCAGCCTCAGCAGCCTCGACCTCTGGGGTAGTTTGTTCTGGTGCAAAAGAGACCTCTGGGGTAGTTTGTTCCCCCAATCAGGTCACGGCAGATCTGATCCGCAAGATTGGAACTGATCTGGAGAGGCACAGAACTGTGGCGGACATCGCGGCGCGCAGAAATGTAAGTAGAGAACTTGCAGAACAGATCGTGCGGCTTTATGTTACCCATCCGGGCGTGACACCCGAGCAGATCATGAGCAAGATGGGACTCTGATGTTTTTAGCCGGAGCGATCTCTGGTGGGGGCGACCTCTGGGGTAGTTTGTCCACAGCTGTGGACAAACTACCCCAGAGGTCGATTTTTCCGGCAATCAGGAATATAATCGAGAAGGTGACAGACGAGAAGGTGACAGACATTAGAAGGTTATCAGGAATGCGCGAGAAGCCAATCCTGTAAGACGGATGCCTATCAGACAAAGGAAATTGACAATAGTAAGGAGGTACAGAATGAACGGGTATGTAAAACGCATGGTAACAATCGTAGCAGCAGTCTTTACGCTTGCCTTTGTTCTGGCGGCCTGCGGAGGGTCTGTGGATGAAGGACAGGCCATTTCTTTTGAAGGGAAGGATTTGAACGGAAATGTAGTAAACAGCGAGGAACTCTTTGGAAGCCATGATGTCACGATGGTCAATCTGTGGAGCAGCACCTGCCAGGGATGTGAAGACGAGCTGGGAGAGCTGTCTGACCTCAACGACAGAGTGAACCCTGTCGGCGGCTGCGTGATCGGTCTGATCATGGATACCGATATGGATGACGCGGTTGAAAAGTGCAGAGCGAAGCTGGAACAGCACGGGGCTAAGTACATCAACATACCTGCGACGGAACAGATGAGAAAGGATTTGGAAACTAATATCTTTCCGCTTACCTACTTTGTAGATTCAGACGGCAAGGTGCTCGGCAGCATAACGGGAAATCAGGGCCTTGCGGCTTACGAGAATAAATTTAAAGAGCTTCTGGGAAAAGATTTTAAGTGACAGATGCAGCCTGCCGAATAAAAAATAACGTAACTATTCAGCATGGATTATCTCCCCGACCTGCGTAAGTAAAGATGAGCCGGCCGGAAAGCGAAAAAACAGCCGGCGCGGCGGCCCGCGAAAAGGGCCGTGAGCAGTACAAAGGATTATAAGAAAACGGCGCGAGAGCGCGCCGGGGAGGAAATAACTATGTATGAAACAGTAGCAGCAATGGGACTTCTCGGTCTCGTAATGAGTTTTATGATGGGATGGGCGGTCTGGTACTTCCTGACACTCGTCGCCAGATGGAAAGTTTTTGACAAAGCAGGCATTGAGGGCTGGAAATCTCTGATCCCGCTATACAGTGATTACTGCACCTACAAGATCTCCTGGCAGACAAAGTTTTACTGGATCCTGATGGCAGCTACGATCGTCTCGGGAATCGTCAGCAGCCGGATTTCCGGTTACGCGGATAACGGCGATACGGTCCCTGCGATCCTGAACGCCCTATCCACGATTCTGGGACTTGTGGTCATGATCATCAACCTGCTCATGAACATCAAACTGTCGGAGAAATTCGGCCACGGCATTCTGTTCGGCCTTGGTCTCACCTTCCTGACACCTGTCTTTACGATGATCCTCGGATTCGGTTCGAGCGACTATCTCGGAAATCCTGAGGAAGGCCTTGAGCCTCGCAGGAGAGTCTATATGTGACGGCGCGGCCCCTCGGAATTCATTGATTCCGAGGGGCTTTTTAAAGCGGTCCTGGAAGGGAAGGGCGTCAGCCTGGTGGATCGGAATTTTTACCTCGATAAATGAGGAATAACGTAAATATTATGCTTATAGTGATGTCACGCACACTATGTTTGGTATATCATATATTAAGGACTGTCAATATAACCATTCACGTACCGCGCGCGGGCCGAAAGCCTGCAAAGCGTCAAGCAAAACAGCAAAAAGAGGGGCTCAATTATGAATTATCAATGGTTTGTTGCCATAAGCGGGCTGTTTGACTGGCTGCTCCTGTCAATCGCCCTGTTCGTGATCTCGGGCAAGCTGGGCTGGAAAAAGAAGTGGCCGGCCTGGGTTCCTGGGTATCGTATTTACTGTCTGGGCGACAGCGTCGGGCTGAGCAGAGAAGGCATGTACTGCGGTGTCATGGACTTTCTGTTCGTCATCTCCGTTGTCACGGATTATGCGGTCAAGGAGAAAGAGGCGATCGGGACACTGGCTTCCCTGGTCCACCTGGTCATGTACGTCTTCCTGTTCATCTACCGGCTCAGGATCTACATGCAGATCCTCAAACTGTTCGGGCTGAGCAAAAAATGGGTCATCCTGTGGCTTGTCGCCAACTGGCTGCCGCTTATGATTATCGGACTGGGAAGCAAATACCAGCCGCAGAGAGAGCGCCTTATGGAAGGCGACGCGGAAGGGCCGGGCGCTGACGGACAGGCGGCGCAGGGACCGATTCCCTTAAATGTGTCCGTCCCTGAGACCACCGAAGGCCTGAGCATACACCTTAAGGAGCGCGTCGTCACCGACTTCGGCAAGGAGCACCGCCTCTTAAAGGACGTCGCCATGAATATTCCTCCCAAGTCGCTGGTTCTGCTTCTGGGCGGATCCGGCGCGGGAAAGACAACGCTGATCAACGCGGTGATCGGATACGAGCAGGCGGACGCGAAGATCCTCTTAAACGGCGTGGACGTCTATGAGGACTACGACAGCGTCAAGCATAAGATCGGTTTTGTCCCGCAGAAGAACCTGATCAGAGGGAATGATACGGTGATCAACACGGTCGGAGACGCAGCGGAGATGCGCCTTCCCATTTCGGTCTCCAAAGAGAAGCGGGAACAGATCATCAAGGAGGACATGGACCTTCTCGGCCTGACCTCCGGGCAGGACGGCCTTGTATCCAAGAAGTCGGGCGGACAGCTGAGAAGAATCTGTATCGCCATGGAACTGGTGACGGATCCGGCCCTCTTTATCCTGGATGAACCGGACTCCGGTCTGGACGGCGTAATTTCAAGGGAAATCTTCACCAAGCTCAGGCAGATTGCCGATGACGGCAGGATCGTGATCGTGATCACGCATACGCCGGACCGCGTGATCGACCTGTTCGACAAAGTCATCGTGCTCGCCAAGGATTCCGACAAGACCGGGCGTCTCGCTTTCTACGGAACGCCGCAGGAAGCTAAGGAATTCTTCGGGAAACAGACCATGGAACAGATTGTCATGAGTGTCAACAGCAAGGAAGAAGGCGGCGAAGGACGGGCAGATGAACTGGTAGAGAAGTATATGGCCCTTGCCTCTTCGCAGAAAGGAGGACAGGCGTCATGACAGAGATTTCAACCGAAAAACTGCAGTATACCGGACGCTTCTATCAGTTCGGGATCTATTTCCGCAAATTCCTGCGCATGTTCGTCTATCAGAGCGACTGGGTCGTTCTTCCGATCGGCGCTGTCATAGCGGCTCTCGTGACCTTTGTCGTGGGCAACAACATGTTCGTCACGCAGGAGGGGACGACCATGGGCACCTTCGCCCTAACCTGCGTTTGTGTCTGGAACGGTTTCTTCAACTCGATCCAGGTGGTGTGCCGTGAGCGCGATATTGTCAAAAAAGAGCATCGCGCAGGCATGCATATAACATCCTATATTTTGGC
>CACZJD010000170.1 GCA_902781325.1 uncultured Lachnospiraceae bacterium | reverse complement strand
AACGCCGACGATCAGCCCCAGCACAATGCTGAATGCCACCGCGATCAGACTGATCCGCAGCGAGATCCACAGACCGCCCAGAAGGCGCTGCATATTTATACCCTTGAAGAGCACGTCAATCCCCAAAGCCTGCATACCGAAGCCTCCTTTCCAAGAAACTTCCGAGCGCGGAGACCGGAAGCAGAATGATGAGATAGAAAACCACAAGAAGCGTCAGGCATTCCAGTGTCTTGTAGTAAAGGCCGATCAGATCCTTGGCAGTGAACATCAGGTCCATCAGGCTGATTGCCGAGAAGACGCTGGTCTCCTTGAGCAGGAAGATCACGTTGGCCACAAATGCGGGCACACTGATCGAGACTGCCTGAGGCAGTATAACGTGCAGAACAGCCTGCTGCCTGGTCATTCCCAGCGACAGTGCGCTCTCCATCTGGATTGGCTCCACCGCTTCCAGCCCGCTCCGAAAGGTCTCAGCCATATAGGAGCCGCCCAGAAGGGCCAGGCCCAATACCCCGCAGGGCTCCGCCGGGATCTCCAATCCTATCTTGGGCAGGCCAAAATACAGAAAGAACAGCTGCACAAGCAGCGGTGTGTTCCTGAACAGTTCGATGTAGATGCCGACGATATTTTGCAGGATCGGGACCCTGAAATGCCGGATCAGCGCACACATAAAGCCCAGCCCGACAGCGGCAAAAATGCCCGCCCAGCCGATCCGCAGCGTCAGAAACATCGCGTCCCGGTAGAGCGGCAGGTAAGATAATATGACATCCCAGCGCAGTAGTTCCATAGTTGTTCTTTACTCCTTATTACGCAGAGTATCCTCAGGCGGGGAAGTGCCTGAGGATACCTTCTCTGTGTGTGAAATTGCCCTTATTTCTGTCACAGGTTTCAAGTCAGTCTTGAATTACCGGGTCGGGAGTCAGTCCTCAAACGGAATGACCGCACCGTCATATTTATCATTGATAAATTTTTTGATCTCATCGGATTTCAGGACCTTCACCAGTGCCTGAATGCCTTCATTGTTCTCGTTTCCTTCCTTGACGGCGACTATGTTGACATAGGTCTTTGCCGCTTCAGAATCGGAGGCCTCATAGGTGATCGCGTCCCTTCCGGCTGTAAGTCCCGCTTCCAGCGCGTAGTTGCCGTTGAGAACTACTGCGGCGACTTCCTGGCGGACTCTGGAGACCTGCGCGGCTTCCAGCTCAACGATGTCGAGATTCAGCGGATTGGATTCTATATCCAGAACCGTTGCGGTGAGGCCGGCGCCTTCTTTGAGTTTGATCACTCCGTTGTCCTGCAGAAGAAGCAGTGCTCTGGCTTCATTTGTCGTGTCATTGGGGATCGCGATCGCGTCTCCCTCCTGAAGTTCCTCAAGGGAAGCCCTGGTTCCGGCATAGATGCCGAAAGGCTCGTAATGGATGCCTCCCGCGTTGACAAGGTGCGTCTTGTTCTCTTCGTTGAAACTCTCCAGATAAGGAATATGCTGGAAATAGTTCGCGTCCAGTTCTCCGCTCTCGACTACAAGATTAGGCTGCACATAATCTTCAAATACGACAACCTCCAGCTTCCATCCTTCCGCCGCCAATATTTTGCCCGCTTCTTCGAGGATCTCCGCATGAGGAATGGGAGAAGCCGCCACTTTGATCGTACCTTTTTCCTCTGTCTTCGCGGGTGCCGCCGCCTGGCCGCCTCCCTCAATGACAAGGGTATCCTCAAATTCAATACCGTATGTATCTACAAGTGTAGCCTCATAGTCCGCATGGAAGAACTTCTCTTCCCCGAGCCCTATGATCTCTTCGTTGAGCCAGTTGAGAAGGCTCTCATTTCCCTTGGTAACCGCCGGAGCTATGGTGTCCGCGCTGCCCAGGGAGTCGATTCCTACCGTGTATCCTTCGTTTTCCGCCGCAAATGCGATGACTTCAGTGTTATCATTAGCCCACGCGACGCCGGTCCCGTTTTCAAAAGCACTCTTTGCAGCCGCATAGGTGTCAAACTTCTGCAGCTTGATCTCCGGGTTATTCTTGGTCAGATAAGTCTCCGCCGTCGTTCCGGAGATGACAATGACCTGATCGTCCGCTCCCACCTGCGAAAGATCCGTGATCACTCTGTCGTTGTGGGAGACAACGCCCAGTGCCACATTCATGTAAGGCAGTGCGAAATCAACTTCTTCCGCTCTCTCGGGCGTCACTGTGAAGTTTGCCAGGATGATGTCGACCTTTCCTGTCTGCAGATATTCAATCCTGCTGGCCGCCTCGGTCGATACATATTCAAGTTCCACGCCCAGGTCCTGTGCGATCCTGTTGCCAAAATATACATCATATCCCTGATATTCGCCGTTCTCATCCACATAGCCGAAGGGGCTCTTGTCGGAGAATACACCGATCGTGACCTTTCCGCTCGCCTGAATCTCCTCCAGAGTTCTGTATCCCGCGCTATCTTTTTCCGCAGTTTCTGTCTCCTGCGCCTGTGGCTCATCTGCGCTCTGCGCCGTCTGCGTCGATCCGGAACCGCATCCGGCCAGCAATGACCCTGTAAGTATCAGTCCTAATACTGCAGCGCCTGCCTTTTTAAACCAATTCTTTCTCATAACTTCCTCCTTGTATATAAATTACCCCGGAGGTCCCTTGTCCTGCTCTTTTCCCTCGGGGTTGGGAACTGTGGTCTTCTGCTCCGTCTCTTCATTATCCGGAGCCTCGGGAAATCGACCGAATCTGAGCAAATACAAAAGCCCGGAAGCTTTTATAAACTCCCGGGCGTCTGGCGAATCGCTTCTCACTTCATTCAATGCACTTCGATCCTTTATCAGGCGGACTGATCAACTACATGAAAGCATATCAATACGCCTGGCCATATTATAAGCCCGGGAGTTCAGCATTCGCATACACATCATGCAGTTGTTTGCTCTTCCGGTCCTGAACATGGCTTTCTCCTTCCGCTTTGTCCTGACTCCTTTCGGATCAGGCTTCTTCGTCCCTATGGGACTGCTCAGATGATCTGATTTGGATAGTAGCACCATTGACATAGTATGTCAATAGGTTGATTAAGAACTTTTTTTTTGCCGTGCATATCTGTTTTACTTTATGATAATTTATCGTAAAATATTGCTTAAAATTCATCGTAATGCTACGATTATAAAAAAGCACGATCAGGGAGGTTAACTTATGGCTACAATAAATCCAGTATCAGATCTCCGTAATTATAATACAGTATTGGAAAAGGTCTCTTATGGATCGCCCGTTTATCTTACTGTAAACGGAAGAGGCAAATACACAATCCGC
>CACZJD010000169.1 GCA_902781325.1 uncultured Lachnospiraceae bacterium | reverse complement strand
AGAGTTTCTCAAGTGGGGCGTCAAGAACTTCGCGGCTGAGAAGATGGGCGTCGTCCTGTGGGATCACGGCGGCGGCAGCATCGAGGGAGTCTGCTGGGATGAGTATGATGAGGACTGCCTGACGCTGCGCGAGATCGACGCGGCGCTCCTTAGCGTATACAAGACCATGACCGACAAGTTTGAGTTTGTAGGGATGGACGCGTGCCTGATGGGAACCGCCGAAATGGCCAACATCGCGGCCTCTTACGCAAGATATATGTATGGCTCCGAGGAGATGGAGCCCGGAGGCGGCTGGGATTATACCGAGATCGGAAACTATCTGGCGCGCAATCCGAACGCAGACGGCGCGGAGCTTGGCAAAATAGTGTCCGACAGTTACCTTGCGAGCTGCAAGAAGCAAGGCGACGGCGAAATCGCGACAATGTCCGTCATTGACCTGGGCAAAGTGGACAAAATGGTGGAGAGCTTCAACGCCTTCGCTAAGAGTATGTACGACTCGGCGGCAAACTCCGTGACATTTTCCGCGATGTCCAAAAAGATCACCAAAATCGATAACTTCGGAGGCAACAACAAGTCTGAAGGCTATACCAATATGGTGGATTACGGCGGTCTTTTGACAGCCTGCGCGGATTACACGACGGGCAGCGCGGAGGCGCTGGCTGCTCTGAGAGACTGCGTGATCTATTCCGTGCACGGCTCGGATCACCCGAATGCGTCGGGGCTGGCTATCTATTATCCTTTGGAAGTGCAGACCCAGGCGGAACTGAAGACCTTTGAGAGCGTCTGCCTGAGTCCTTACTACCTCTCTTACGTGGACAAAAGAACGCAGGGCTTTGTCAGCGCGGGCGAGGACTACGAATACGATGATGACACGTGGTTCCCCGGCGGATTCTGGTCCTGGCTGACGGACTACGATGAGGACGAAGAGGGCGATTACGAGTACGAGGAGGACGACGGAGAGTACTGGTCCTATCTGGGAGACAGCGGAGAGACGGGGCAGAGCCCGTACATCACGTTCTACGAGGAGCCGCAGGTCGATGAGGACGGGATATACTATTTTATCCTGGATGACGAGGGATATGAGAACACTGCGGATGTGATCGCTTATGTGTATACACTGACTGAGGATGGCGAAGGTTACATAGAGATCGGAGAGACCTACGACCTGGAGGCGGACTGGGACGAGGGATATTTTGCCGACGCGTTTGACGGTTACTGGCTGTCCCTTCCGGACGGACAGAACCTGGCGACCTACATCGTCGATACGACGGACGACTACATCATCTACAGTTCGCCGATCCTCCTCAACGACGAGGAGACGAACCTGAGGATCCGCCAGACATATGACGGAGCGACGACGGTGGAAGGCGCCTGGGACGGCATCGGCAACAACGGCATCTCTTCCAGAAACATTGTCAAAATAGGAACCGGAGACACGATCGTCCCCATGTATTACAGCTACGACTGGGATGACGAGGAGGACGTGTATTACGGAGAGGAATATGATGTGGAAGGAAAGCTCAGGGTTGACTATTCGCCGCTGTTTGAGGGCGAGTATCTGTATTCGTTCTGCATTGATGACGTCTATGGAGACTATTACATGACAGATCCGGTCGCTTTCTATGTGGACGCGGACGGAGAGGTGATGTTCGGGGATTGAACCTGACCTTAAAAGCGGCCCGCCGGGCTTGATGACCAATAAATGAGACAAAGGACTTTCGTGCCGAGGGATCGGCGCGGAAGTCCTTTTATATGCAGAAAAACTGCTGCTACAGGATCTGTTCGATGACCTCAGCCACGCCGCTCTCCTCACAGCTTCCTGTGATCAGGTCGGCAGCGGCCTTGACTTCATCTACGGCGTTTTGCATTGCAACACCGATCCCTGCCTCGCGGATCATGCTGATATCATTGAGTCCGTCGCCAAAGGCCATCACCTGACTGCGATCTAGTCCGAGACGGCAAGCCAGCGCTGTGAGCGCGGCCCCCTTGTTGGCGTCCTCATGATTGATCTCCACGTTGCGTTCGACCGAGGATGAGACGGCGAGATGAGAAAAGCGTGTGGGCAGTTCCTTAAGAAGAGCTGTGCGGAGCGCAGGATCCGTTGAAAAAAGCTGAATCTTCTGAACTGACCCTCCCTGCTGCTTCAGATATTCCTTGAGTTCCGGAACCGGTTTGCGTCTGGTCCGGATCGAGGAGACATAGTAAGTGTTGGGAGCGAAGACTTCTGCCTGATCCCACATTGACCTCGTCATCCAGTCGGTGTTGTCCTTGTAACAATCATAGATGATCGGAAACCTGTCGAGATAGGTCATGATCTCAATGGCTTGCTCTAAGGGGATCTCAGCTCGGTAGATATTGCCGCCGGTCTCTGTGTCGAACACAGCGGCGCCATTGATCGTGATCGCGTAGCGCAGAAAAGGAAACTCACGTATCTCTTCAGGTGTATAGCATCAAAGAGCCTTCCTGTGGTCGGTACGATCAGGATTCCCTTCTCAGCGGCGCGTTCCAGTGCCAATTTGTTGCGGGGCGTCAATATTTTGGCTGCATTCAGAAGCGTTCCGTCAAGATCGAACGCGATCAGGCGGATCTGATTACTCTTCAAATTCATAGTAAGCAACTTCGTCGATCTCGCGGTTCGTACCTACAACGATCTCCTTGCCGTCACTTCTGACGAAGTGCATAGCATTTGCCATACCGGTATTGGAATCAAAGGTCTCCGCGCGATAGTCGCCGGCTTCCGCGTCCCATGTGATCGCGATGGAGCACTTGGTTCCCTTGCGCCAGCCTACGATCCAGGTGGGTTTGCCGAGGATCATGTCCGCCCATGTAGCGTGAAGCATCTCGGTCTCCTTCTCGGGAGCGCCGTATTTCCACTGGGGAACATAATATCCGAACTCGTTGAGATGCCAGATGGTGAGGGAGTTGCCGTGGAAGGGGCTGATCAGGCCCAGTTCGAGCTTGCCATCGCCGTCGAAGTCGATGAGGACCGCATCACTGGAGGGAACCGGAAGAATGTTTGTAACGGTCCACTGAGCGCCGCGGACTCTGGGGGGCTCCATAAGGAAGGTGCCCTGTTCGCATCCGATCACGGCCGCTTCGTGTCCGCCCCATACTGCTCTGGAGAAACCGTGGTTTCTGAGCATGCCGTCCTGTACCAGGGAGAGCTCGAGGAGATGACCGTCGTTAAATGCGCTGAGGTCATCGGGCAGCTCCGCTGCGAAGCATGCGCCTGCAAAGCGCCAGTCATTCTTATAAGAATGGCCGCTCTTGAGGCAG
>CACZJD010000168.1 GCA_902781325.1 uncultured Lachnospiraceae bacterium | reverse complement strand
ATGATGCTGGTGAGTGTCCAGGAGCATACATAGGTCAAGCAGAGCACAGGGAGCGTGTGGAGGATCTGGAAAATCGTGACGACCCACAGAACACGAAAGGCGCAAATGCCCAGACCGATGATAACGACCGGGCGAACCGCATCACCGGAGCCGCGCAAGACCGCGGACAGGACCTCGATCAGCGTCCAGGTAAAGTAAAAGGGGACGAAGTACAGAATCATCTCCCATGTGGTGGAGATAACGGCCGGGTCCTCCGTCAACAGGTGCAGGAGGGGGTTTGCCGCGAGCAGGATAAGTCCGCTGAGCCCAATGGTGATGCCGAAGTGAAGGAAGAGACCCTGTTTCACACAGAGCTTGACCCGGTCTTCTTTCTTTGCGCCCAGATTCTGGCCGACAAAGCTGGTGATCGCAGCACCCAAAGCATTGCTCACCGCCCAAAAGATGCCGTCGATCTTCGAGGTCATAGCCCAGGAGGCGACGACGACCGTGCCGAGAGAGTTGACACCGATCTGCACGATCACATTGGAGATGCCATACATGGTGTTCTGCAGACCGGAAGGGATCCCGAGCCGGAACATGTTGGAGAGATAGACGCCCCTGAGCTTCATCTCCCGGAAACTCAGCCGGTAGGGCTCGCTGGTTCGCATCAGCTTCCGCGTGAGCAGGAACATATTGACCACTTGAGCGATAACCGTAGCGACGGCAACTCCCGCGACGCCCCAGCGGAATAAGACGACAAACACAACGTCAAGGATAATGTTTGTCACACAGCCGATCACCATAAAGACGAAAGGACTGAAGGAATCGCCGACAGAGCGGAGCATGTTCGACTCAATATTCAGAACCAAAACAAAAGGTACGCCGAGAAAATAGATTCGGAGATACAGCGCCGAGAAACGCAGCGTATCTTCCGGGGTCCGGAGCAGACGAAGCATCGCGGGGGCGGTGATGAGGCCCAGAGCCATCAGGAAAACGCCCATCAGTGCAAAGACCGCGACTGCGTTTCCAGCCGCGATCCGCACATCTTCCCTGCGTCCCGCGCCGTAGATCTGGGCTATCACGACGGAGGCGCCGGCTGTGACAGCGACAAAGAAACCGATGAGAACATTGATGATCATAGCGGAACTGCCGCCTACGGCTGCGAGGGCGATCGTTCCGACAAAGCGGCCAACGATCAGTCCGTCGACCGCGTTATACAGCTGTTGGATGCAGGTGCCGGCGGCAATGGGGAGGAAAAACACCACAAGGCGCTTCCAGACGACGCCGGAGGTAAGATCTTTATGTTCGCTCTGTGTTTTCATGCTTTCTCATCCTCGGGCGCGATGGCGGCAGCGGTTTTCTCATCCCGCGCCTCAAACCAGCACATGGCAAAATCTGCTACGGCGGATGTCAGCGGCTTGATGTCCCAGCCGGTGGCGTTTACGGTAAGGTCGAACATGCTGCTGTCACTGCGGCGTTTTCCGGTCAGGACTTCTCTGGTCCGGCTTCTGCTTTTGTCGATCTGGCGGATGTTGCGAAGGATCTCCTTTTCCGTCAGTCGTTCGGAGCGGGGGCGCTTCAGCTCATAGACCATGCATCGTTTCAGCCTGGCCTGAAGATCGGCGCAGACATATACGCGGAAAGGGTGATGCTCCTGCAGAATGACGTCTGCATCCCGGCCGACTATGATGCAGTCATTGCCGGCTTCCGCGATATTCTGAATGATTTCACGCTGCCGCAGGAGGAGCCGGGTGCGCATACCGTGGTCGAAGCCCAATTGCGCGAAGCTGTTGCGGTATGTCAGCTGCACGTTGTGCCAGCCGTGGTGGCTCAGGGTCTCCCGCACATGTTCCGGACTCATTCCCTGATCCTCCGCGAGGGCCTCAATGATCTCTTTATCATAATAGTCCCAGCCGAGAAGGTCCGCGAGCCTTTTGCCGAGTTCACGCCCTCCGCTGCCAAACTGTCTGCTGACTGTGATGATTCGCATGTTGTTGACCTGCCTTTCGGATATTTCTATCAAATCTGAAATCTATCCCATTGTGTAGAATTGCTGCCTGCGCTGTGCCAAACGGTGTCCGCTTCTGCAAGTTAAAATCTTCCGTGCGGTTAAACAAAGCCTAAAAACCATAAAAAAACACAAAGAAAAGGGTACGTTCCAAGCGACAAACGGGAATCTGTCATGTTGTGCAGAATGAAAGCACGGTCTCAGTGTCGTTTAAGCGGGTCACTTTGGGGAAGTATTGTTCAGTTGCCTTGTTCCACAGCGTTTTTGCAGCGATGTTCTTTTCATTGTATTTGATTTCCCAACAGCCTTTGAACCGTTCAAATATCATTTCCGCTGCTTTTTCCGCAAGATGTTTTCTCCGATACACTGGAAAAACTGTAAATTCTGCCAGCACATAATCCGGCTTCTCGTTCAGATTGGAATATGGGTGGATCATGGCAAAACCCACAAGTACTTGCTTCTCGTCAAACAAAAAGAACGCTTTGCGCTTCGGGTCCGTGAAGTAGGCATCAAAATATCCATAATTCAGGTTGCCCAGCGTATCCATCTCGTCATCATAGAAGTTTGTCATCTCATACAGATACTTTTGATTGATATTCCACAAGAGCTCCCTGTCTTGAGGTTTAACGGCGACCAGCTTCATTCCTTTCGTCCTCTCAAAACCCGATCTATCGAGCTGAGTATACCATACGCCGGCAGTGATAACAACAAGAAGCCACTTTTGTCTACCGAACAAAAGTAGCTTCTTTTATGGCTTAGTACTCATATTTTGATAGAAAAATGCACCCAAGAAAAAGACTCGGGTGCATTTTAGATTTTTCAGGGTGCATTTCCAAAAAAGCAGGGTGCATTTTCCCGAGAGTCGGGTGCATTTCTGAAAAACAGGGTGCATTTTGGGAAAGCAGGGTGCATTTCTCGTTGCCGTGGTTTGCTATGGCCCTTCTACAACAGCCATACACTCGTGCTAAGGAAGATCAAGTTGATACCTGCTGTGATCATACCGCAACCGACAACCACGCCGATTACACCAAGGCCTAGCAATGGGTTAAGAATTACGATCATACCCAGAACACCAAGCAAAAGCCCAAGTATAAGCGCTACCCACCAGTTTGAACCAATCATTTCACCGAATACAAAATCCGGAGATTCTCTTTTGATTTTCAACAGATGAAATGCGTGGACGATACGAATAATACCCAGAGCCAGGATCCACCAACCTGTCAGTAGAACAACAAATACACCGACAGACATTTGGAGCATCGGCGAAGTAGTCAGTATCAGTCCAAAGACCAGGGAAATAATCGAACTCGCAAGGACCCAGCCG
>CACZJD010000167.1 GCA_902781325.1 uncultured Lachnospiraceae bacterium | reverse complement strand
GACAGAGGACTTCTAATCCTCCAATACGGGTTCGAATCCTGTATGAGACATCCGGGTATGTAGCAAAACGGTTATGCAGCGGGCTTTTAACCCGTCAGATGCAGGTTCAAGTCCTGTCATGCCCATTAGTATTTATAAATGCTCTGGTGATGCAAAGGCAGCATACAGGTCTTCCAAACCTGGTGTGCGGGTTCGACTCCCGTTCAGGGCTCTCATTCGGAAGAATTGCTGAATTTGTGTGGTTCTTGCACTCCCGATAGGGGAGTGCTTCTTTTTGTTGTAATGGATTGTGAGCGTGTTAATATTGATGTAGGTGTGGCGCCGTTACGTCGCCGGTATAGGTGTTAAACCGGCGTTGAAACGTCGGAAGACAAATCAAATCCGTTGCGGAGACGTTACGTCGCCGGTATAGGTGTTAAACCGGCGTTGAAACGTCGGAAGACAATTTTCTGATGCACGGTTCAACTTACTCTTCACATGAGTTTGACATCGACTACGAGGATTATAGTCTGGTGAGGCGGCTGGCGCGCGAAGGGTATGCGGTCTGGAGGCTGGACGTCGCAGGTTATGGGCAGTCGGGCAAGGTTGAAGACGGCCTGATGCCGGATACGGCGTATGCGGCGGAGGATTTCCAGACCAAGGCGGACGGAAGTTTCGACCCAGAGGTGACTGATCCGGTGCTCATTGAGATGTTTTGCTCGAGCTGCTGGCACTATGACGGGGATTCGAGCCCGAACGCATGGAGGAAGGATGCGCTTGTTAGTGAGGACAATGTTTTGATCGATCTCACAAAGATCACAGTGCCGACGCTGGTCATATGCGGTGACAAGGATCCTTACCTGAATATGGACCGGGTCAAAACATCGCTGGACCTGCTGCCCGATGGATCAGAGCTGGAGGTGATCCCGGGCGGGTCGCACATTGTTTTGTACGAGAAGAATTGCTACAGGGAGTTTCAAGATAGTGTGGCCGCTTTTTTGACGGGAGAATGACAGATGATCGAATCAAGGATTTATGTTGGATTGTGTGACAGGGACAGTCATGAACAGATTCACGATACGGAAACCTACAAAGAGGCGCTGAAGAATATCTGCAGGAATCATAAGTCGCCTTTTTCGCTGCAGGTGATCGAGGGCGGATATTTCCACAATGACGGCAGTTGGGTGGACGAAAACACGCTTCTGATCACACTCATAGGCACGCCTCAGATAGTGGTCTATAAAATTGCCAAAGAAGTGTGCACGGCTTTCCACCAGGAGTCTGTAATGATTACCAGCAATGCGGTTGTTCGTTTCAATGTGCACGATGATCCGGATATGCTGGGATATAAGAACAGTGGTGAAGCAGGCTGCTCCGTCAAGGAGAAGGACGACTGGAGGAACTCATATGAGACTTTTTATTGCAATAATGCTTTCTGATAAAATGAAGAAATCTGTGATCGGCACAATGCACGATCTGAAGAAGGCCGACGTGAGAGGCAGTTATGTGCCGGCGCAGAATCTGCATGTCACGCTGGCTTTTATCGGCGAGACCAAGGACGCCGCAGCGATCAAAGAAGCGATGCAGACAATTTCCTGCAAGCCTTTCCGCATGGCTTTCGCGGATATGGGAGTCTTTGATAATCTCCTGTGGGTCGGGATCAAGGGCAATCAGGGCCTGAACAAGCTGGCAAAATACGTTACAACGGCGCTCGATGCGGCGCAGATTCCTTACGACCGAAAGAAATTTGTCCCGCACATCACGATCATCCGCAACATGGGCGGTCCCTGGAAGAAGGTGTCTCCGCCCAAAGGCGACATGACGGTCAAAAAAGTGTCCCTCATGAAGTCTGAGCAGAAGGATGGAAAGAGGGTGTATACTGAGATTTTCTCGGTCAACTTGTGACAGAGAAGACAGCAGGAGATATAGGATCCTTCCGGCGGAGGGGTCTGACCCCTCGAGCAGTAGTTTACGGCAAAAGAGAGGCTGTTTCACATGAAGCCTGATATGAACAAAACAAAAAGCCAAGGAACCGCGGTCGACCTGATAAACGGTCCGATCATGAAGAATCTTCTGATCTTCATGCTGCCGATTCTGATCTCGTATGTATTTCAGCAACTGTATAATGCGGTGGACACCGCGATTGTGGGGCACTTTCTGGGAGAGCAGTCGCTGGCTGCTGTCGGGGCGAATGTCGCGATTTTTGACCTGATGGTCATGTTTGCGCAGTCGCTGGGAAACGGCCTCTGTATCGTTGTGTCCAGAGCGTACGGGGCAGGAGATGATAGTAAGCTGCGCAAGTCTGTGGCAGGCTCGCTTGTGATCGGAGCGGGCACGGTTGCGGTGATGACGGTATTGTCGCTGTTTGGGCTGGGACCGCTCCTGCGGATCCTGGGAACGCCGGAAGCGATTTTTGGAGAAGCGCTGGCGTACATTCGGATCATTGGCGGCGGGATCGCGGTTATGTTTGCCTATAACCTTTTGTCGTCTCTGCTGCGGGCAATCGGGAATTCCACGATGTCGCTGGTCTTTCTGATCATTTCTTCCATCCTGAATATATTTCTTGATATTGCTTTGGTGGCTGGCGCAGGAATGGGAGTTCAGGGCGCTGCGACTGCGACTGTCATAGCGCAGGGCATCAGCGCAGTGCTGTGTGCGGGCTATATTTTGAAAAAAGAGCGGATTCTCATTCCGCATAGGGAAGATTTTGACTGCGGAAGGGAGCTCTTCCTGGAACTGGCAGGGCAGGGATATGCGATGGCCTTCATGGGATCGGTCGTCAATCTCGGGTCCGTGATCCTGCAGTATGGGATCAACGGCCTCGGAGCGACAGTGATCGCAGGGCACACGACTGCAAGGAAATTGTTCATGCTGTGCGCGCTGCCCAATATTTCGATGGGAATGGCAATCTCGACTTTCGTCTCGCAGAATAAGGGAGCGGGGCAGAGAGAGCGGATCATCCGCGGCGTCAAGGAATCCTATGTTTACGATCTGGTATGCGGTCTGTTCACGATCGCGGTACTGTTCCTGTTTGCGGACGAGCTGGCGGTGTTGATCTCGGGATCGACGAATCCGGAGCTGATCGGAAATGTGGTTGCGTATGTGCGGTTTGCAGCGGTGTTTTCGGGTGTGCTCGGCGTGCTGCATCAGACAAGGCTCGCGCTGCAGGGACTCGGCGCCAAGTTCACGCCTTTAGTCTCGAGCTTTATCGAACTTGCGGGAAAATGCCTTTTCGCCTGGATCTTTGTGCCGAAGATGGGATACAAGGCTGTCATTTTGTGCGAGCCGCTGATCTGGTGTGTGATGGCGCTGCATCTTGTGATCGCATTCTTTACGAATCCGTACATACGGGGTAATGAGAAACCGTAGGAATTGAACTGATATGAAACTGCTTAAGTC
>CACZJD010000166.1 GCA_902781325.1 uncultured Lachnospiraceae bacterium | reverse complement strand
GGTGAGCAGATCATTATTGAAAAAGTGAAATTCAAACATCGATCACTGGAAGAACGTGCCCGTGCTTACGGCGGAAAATTGGGGCCGTATACAGAATTTGACTGGGGAGAACCGAAAGGACGGGAGGTATGGTGATGATTTGTGCACAGCAGGGAGATATACTGTGGCTGGAACAAGAAGGGCAGTATATATTGGTGCTCAGCAGAGAGTTCTTCAACCAGTCGGGAATGTCAGTTGTATGCCCGCTTCGGGACAATGCGAAACCGGATGCTTTACATATTGGGATTTTCTCTGATGCATATAACGGTACAGCACTGCTTGAACATCTCAGGAGCCTTGACCTGCAGGCCAGACATTATCGGAAAATCTCCAGTATCTCGTATGAGCAGGTCCAGGATATTTCGGACGCCGTGCAGGGAATTTTCGATTATTATCCCTATTCTATTTAGATCAATCCATTGCCGAAAATGCGGCAAATAAAAAGCGCACCGGACTTTTTACTTTAGTCCGGTGCGCTTTTTATATTCCGATTATTTCTTGAGTTTCAGTCCGTCCTTGAAGGCTTCGCCGACGCGCTCAGTAACCTTGTAATATCCATGTGTATAAGGATCAAAAGCGATCGCGCCCACCAGGGACATGTCGAGCTTTCCATTTACCATGACACTCTCATCTGCGGTAACATTTACGACTTTGCCAATCACGCCGACGCCGTATTCGTTGTCCTGATATTCGATAAACTCACATTCAAGGCACAGAGGGAATTCGTTGATGACAGGAGCATCCACACATTCTGCCTTACTGGCGGTAAGACCGCTGCGGGCAAATTTGTCCCCAACCTTGTTGCCGGATTCGACGCCGAAATAGTCGGCTTCAACAACATGAGCTGCATCGGCGATGCTTACAGTAAAAGCGCCTTTATTTTTGATATTCTTCACAGTCTTATGGCTCTCCGTGAGGTTGAGAGCGACAGTATTTCTCTCCTGCATCGTGCCCCAGGCGGCGTTCATAACGTTGACAGTGCCGTCCTCGTTGTAGGTCGCGATCATTAATACGGGCATCGGGAAGATTCCTTCCGTGATGTTCAGCTTAGTTCTCATTGTGGGTACCTCTTTCTTTTTCTTTACATTCGGGTTGACAAAGAATTCTGTTATGATTAATATTCTAGGCGGCCATATAGCAAAATCAAGTACTGTTAATTTTGAAAGATACTATCTCAGAGGAAAGCGTAAATGATAGACAGGTATATAAAAGACGCCAATTTTGAGGATACAGGTTTCAGTTACACACTCTCGCTCATTTCAGGAAAGCATAAAATGGTGATCCTGTACTGCCTTATGGAGTTTGAAAAAGTAAGGTTCAATGAGCTGAAGAGATATCTGAAGAATATTTCGGATAAGACGCTCAGCGTCAACCTGAAAGAATTAGAAGCGGATCGCCTGATCATCAGGACGGAATACCCGCAGATTCCACCCAAAGTCGAGTATAGTCTGAGTGAGCGTGGTAAATCGCTCATGGCGGTATTGGACCAATTATGTATCTGGGGAGAGAATAACAGGATCTGACAACAGGAAAAACGGAGAAAAATAAATGATCTTATCAACAATTATAGAGACGCTGCTCAAATACTGGCCGGTTTTCCCGGCCGTTTTCGCTGCCGGAATCGTGGATGCGATAGCGGGAGGCGGGGGACTGATCACCCTGCCTGTGTACATGCTGGTCGGCCTGCCGCCCCATGAGGCGATCGGAACCAATAAGATGAGCTCCTGCATGGGAACGACGACGGCAACATACAGGTTCGCCAGGGAAGGCTATATCAACTTCAGGATGGCGGTGTTCGCAGTGGTCTTTGCGCTGGCGGGCTCTTATACAGGCGCTCATATCAGCCTTCTCATCAGCAATGAATCATTCAAAATACTGATGCTCTTCATTCTCCCCGTCACAGCCTGGTTCGTATTGCGGACCAAGAACTTCGATGTGGAGAGAGAGCCTTACAGCTTCAGAAAAACCTGCGCCCTGAGCTGTGTGATCGCGTTTGTGATCGGCGTCTACGATGGATTTTACGGACCCGGGACAGGAACCTTTTTGATCTTGCTTCTGACTTCTGTGGCACATCTGACGCTTAAAGAGGCGAATGGACTTACAAAAGCCATCAATATGACGACCAACGTTACGTCGCTGGTGGTATTCCTCATAAATGGAACTGTACTGATCCCGCTGGGTATCCTCGCAGGACTCTGCAACATAGCCGGAAACTGGATCGGCGTCAACTTCTTCGATAAGAAGGGCGGCGCGGTTGTAAAACCGGTTATGCTGCTGGTATTGACCATTTTCCTTGTGAAGACGATCATGGAGATTATAGGAGTATAAAAAACAGGCCTAATGATATGCTGCATATCATTGGGCCTGTGCCATTTTTAAACGTCAGATCCTTCTCAAAAAGTCTTCTATGAACCAGGACTCAAATTCATGCGCCCTGTCATTAGGATGTGTGTTGGCGGGGTAGTCAGCTGCCTGCTTGATCTTCACGGCCTGCTTGACTTCCTCGGGGATGTCCGGATTCATGGAGCGGATCATGACCGGCGTGAATCGGTCTCCGTTCATATCGATGTAGGGGATTCCGAACTTGGTGGCGAGCTCGATCTGCGCCGTGCGGTAAGCAGGTCTGTCGCATCCGTTGGAGACAAGGATCCCGATGTGGGCGAAGGGACGGTTGACGAGGAGCCATGAGAGCACCTCGTTAAAGGCGCCGTAATAGGTCGCGGTAGTCCTGTCATCGATGGTCCCTAAAGGGATGATCCCTGTCGGGTCCTCTCCGTCGCCGCCTTTTCCGTGCTCATGGTGGGAATCATTGATCCCGAGATAGATCGTGATATAGTCGACATCTTCGGGAATATTCCGGTAATAGCAGTCGGCTTCGGGATCTGTAAGACTGTTGTGAAAGGCGCCGTCGGCAGGGAATGCAATGGTCCTGCCGCCCTGGAAGAAGCTGAATAATTCCATGTTGTTGCGTTCTGCGATCAGGTAGGGGTAGGCAATGTTTTGACCTTTAAAGCGCCCTTCCGTGATCAGCGTCCCTGTCACGCCTGCGGTGAAGCTGTCGCCGCAGCAGGCCCATTTTTTGCCGTACAGTGAGTTTCCATTATATGTGTTCATAAGAGTTCTCCGTTTCACCGCTTATTTGATCTGATCCAGATTTTTTGCTCCTGCGCGGCGCGGATCAGTTCATCCCGGAAATCGGGGTGCGCGATGCTGATAAGCATTTCCGCCCGCTCCCAGGTGGTGCGCCCGGTCAAATTCACAGCGCCGAATTCGGTTACAATAAAATAGCTCTGGCTGCGGGGATTTGTCACGATTTCCCCGTTAAAGTGCGGCAGGATCCGGGAACGGACCGTGCCGTCTTTTTCTTTGTGGGTAGAAGTCATGCAGATGAAAGCT
>CACZJD010000165.1 GCA_902781325.1 uncultured Lachnospiraceae bacterium | reverse complement strand
CAGGCCGTTTACGGGGTCGCAGGTGAGGCCGAGATTGTGTTCCATTGCGATCTCGGCGGAATACTCGATCTGGTCGATGTTGAGTTTGTAGAGGGCGGCCACAGCGGCGGCTGTCATGGAGCAGGCGCTTCCGATCTCCGCCTGGCATCCGCATTCAGCGCCGGAAATGCTGGCGTTAGTGCGGATCACGTTGCCGACAAGTCCGGCAACAGCAAGAGCATCCAGGATCTCGTTTTCCGGAAAGCCGCGGTCTTTATACATGTAGTACATTACTGATGGCAGAACGCCGCAGCTTCCGCAGGTCGGTGACGTGACAACGATGTTCTCGTCGGCGTTTTCTTCGCTGACTGCATAGGCGTAGGCGGCGATCACGCGGTTCATAGTTACGTCGGCGCTCTCGTTATAGCAGCGTTTTTCATAGAGAAGTTTGGCTTTTCTGGCCACATTCAGACCGCCGGGAAGAATGCCTTCCGCGGTAAGTCCTCGTTCGACAGAAGCCTTCATGGCCGCCCAGATTCTCTCCAGATAGGGACGGAGTGAGGAGCCTTCCATCTTGTAGATGAAGGTGGGGAGATCAATGTTTTGGCTGCGGCAGGATTCCAGCATTTGTGAGAAATTCTCCTGCGGATAGATTTCAATCTCTTCCTCGGAGGCCTCGTTTTCGATGCGGATGGAACCGCCGCCGATACTGAAGATGCGGGCGCTGCCCAGCACTTCGCCGTCCCCCAGGGCCTCAAAGAGCATCGTGTTGGGATGCGGCAGACCGCGCTCGGTGCGGTTGAAGAGAATTTCGGCGTTCGGAATAGCCGACCGGATCGCTTTGCCGGTGCCATGGCCCTCGCCGGTGAAGGCAAGGGAGCCGTAAAGCGTGACGCGGAAGCTGTCGGCAGCGGGATAGCGGCGGGCGAAGATCTTAGCGGCGCGGTAAGGGCCGACTGTGTGGGAACTTGAAGGGCCGTGACCGATCTTGTAGATGCTTTTTATACTTTTCATAGATTTACCCCATCAGATACCGGTCGATCACCTCAGCGATGCCGTCGTGATCGTTGTCGCCGACCACCACATCGGCAGCTTTCAGAGCAGCTTCATTGGAGTTGCCCATAGCGACGCCAAGGCCGGCCATTTTCAGCATGGGGACATCGTTGAAGGCATCTCCAACGCCGATGGCCTCCTCGATCGGGATGCCCAGTATGCTGCACAGATCGACAAGTCCCGTACCTTTGGAAACGCCCTGGGGAGTGACCTCGAAGGAGGTCTCCTCGGCATAGGTGAAGTCAAGCGGCAGATGCGCCAGGCGCTCCTGCGTCCGCAGGCGCCCCTCAGGGGTCGCATGGTACTCGTGCGCGTGCTCGATGGCGAAGGCCCGCACATCATCCACAAGGGAAGTGGTCGCCTCGTAGAGCGGCTGGTATACAGCCATCTGGAAATGGGGCATATTGGCCACATCAGCGGCTTCCACATAGGAGATGCCGTTCACCATGACCTGGAGCATCAGGTCCTCCTTCGCGGAGGCCTCCGCCAGGATCGGGACGAACTCTGCGGGGATCACTTTTTTGGCAAGGACGAGGCCCTGTTCAAAGTCATAGATCACGGTCCCGCAGGTGCAGGCTCCGTAGCGGATGCCCATCTCTCCGAAGGGATAGAGGGTGAGTTCCGAGACTGCGCGCCCTGTGTCGATCGCGAGGATCTTGCCTGCGTCCGACGCTCTTTTGCAGGCATCTGCTGTGGAAGGCCGGATTTCTTTGCGAGAGTCCAGAAAAGTGCCGTCCATGTCGAAAGCGGCGAGTTTGTATTTGCTCATATCGTCCGTTCTCCTTTAGGATTCAATGTTTATCCTGAAAATATTCCAGCAGATCCGAGACGCGTATGAAGTAGAAGTCATCTGCCGACTGTTTGGTTCCGTCGCTCCTCGTCAGGATGTCCGCATAAAGATCAGAGGAGTTGATATATTCGCCGTTTTCCGTTAGGTAGTAATCCCGCTCGTCGGTGATATCTTTGTCGATGGCCAGGACCAGACCGTCGTAGTCGGCCGGCACGCGGAATGTAAGCGTTGTCTCCAGAGCGGCAGGACAGGTGAAGCGGTATTTGTCGCCGTCCTGTCTCTCATTCCAGTCGGAGAAAGAAGCGTTGCGGATATCCGACTGGGCAAAGAGGTGCGCCCGTTCCAGGTGATGTCCGACTCCGCCATGGAAGAAGCCGAGGCTTGTCCGGGGCTTATGCTGTCGTCCGCCGCATCGTCATTAGCGCTGAAGTAGTTCAGAAGGGAAGTGCCGGTGTAGGCGTCGCAGGGATAGGCCGCGTTTTCAGACCACTGGACGTAAAAGGGATCTTTGTAGTAGTGCTCATAGGCGTAGGTACTCTCGACCCCGTTCATGGTCCCGGTCCAGTAGAGCTCGACAGTGATGTCCACAAATCCGCCCGAGCGCAGCTTCATCTCGCCGCCCACAGGTTCCGATTTCGCGTCTTCGCGTCGACGATCTTAAGGACCGCGTCTTCGACGTTCTCGGGATCCCGGAACAGGTCGTGTGACTCCGGATTTGAGTGATCATACATTGTAATGGTCCAGAAGGTCCTGAGGTCAAACTCTGTATCTTTGGTGTATTCAAATCCTTTCCACTCGTCGTAGCGCATCCCTTTCGGGGGCACGTCCGGGCCGTGCATGACGTCCTCTGTCTTGTCCTCAGCCGCCAGTGCCGGGCTGCCGGCCATTGTCAGGGAAGAAATCCCGGCCAAAGCCAGTGCAAGACAGCCTGCCGCGGCTGCTGTGATCAGTTTTTTCTTTCCGGTTACCATAGTGTTCCTTCTCCGTATCCCTGGGCGTCTCCGCCGTCGATGTACTCGTAATCATAGGAGGATGAGCTGCTGCCGTCCCTGAGGTCCTCTTTCTGCTGACGGAGGTCTTCCTTGAGCTTCTCCTGGCGGGCCTGCTCTTCTTTGACGCGCTGTTCTTCTTCCTTCTGGCTTTGAGCGTCCTTCTCGTCCTGGCCGCCGCCGTCACTCTGGTCCTGATTTTCATCCTGACCTTCACCGCCGTCCTGATTCTCGTCCTGGCCGTCTCCACCGCCGTTTCCGCCGTCGTCGCTGGAATCGGACTGGCTCTGAAGCTGTTCGAGCATCCTGTCGATGTCATGCTTGAGTTTGTCCGCGTCGCGGTAATGGCCGTCGTCGCTTCCAACGGGCTCGCTGGCACACTCCGCCTCAGTCAAAATAGCGCGCGCCTGCTGCAGCGTGGTCATCGCCTCTGCGACTGCCTCCGCGTCGGAGTAATCCAGGTTGTCGAAATCGATCGTGTGGCACATGGATAGAGCGAGATTCACGCGGATCTTACATTCCTCATCGTGTTCGGGATGTTCCGGCGGACCATTCTGATATGCCAGAGAATAGTAATAGATCGCTTTGTCGTAATTGCCTCGCTGGTATTCCACATTTCCGAGATTGTAAGGCGCCACATAGTTCTCGCCGAAGGGGAGATAAGGCAGGATATTCTCGGGGATCGGGGAATAGCGACCGCTGTTGTAGCTGCGCAGAAATTCCGCGTTGATGAGGCTCCTCAGCAGAATGAGGGCTCCCGCCGCGATCACAAGAGCGCAGACGGTGAGGAGGACTCTGCGGATTATGGCGAGCACGTTTTTGATCTTTTCAAAATCCGGATTCATCACGCCACCCCCCCTCTGTAAATGGTCAAAAAGAGCCAGACCAGAAGCAGCAGACCTACGAAGGCCGCAAAGTAGTGGTAGGTCTCCAAATAGCCTGTCCGGTTGCCGTCGGCGAAAAAGGCGTCGCGGCTCATCAGCCGGATCGTCTGCAGTCTCGTGGAGAGGGCACTGCCGGGATCGCTTGTCTCGTTGATATAGAGGAGACCAAGGTCTCCGGAGACCTGCCGCAGAGCATCCTCATCGATGTGGGAGAGGGCGATCGTGCCGTCCGACACATTTTTGATGTAGCCCCGTCCGGGGTAGTTCATGCGGCCGCCGGCAGCTGTGCCGTAGCCGAGGACCGCGCCGTTGTCCACCAGTCCGTGCAGCTCGTCAAAACTCATGAGAGTGGAGCCGTCAGTGGTCTCGCCGTCGCTGAAAAGAAAGACGATGGTCCTTCGGTTTCCCTTTTTTGCCGCCGCTGACTCCGCGGTGATGCGCAGAGCCTCGAAGGCAGTGTTCAGGGACGAGCCCTGAGAGGTCGTAAAGGAAGGCATATTCAGGTCGGATACAATATCGCTGACGGAGACAATATCCTGTGTGAATGGAGTCAGGATCTCCGCTCCGTTGCTGAAGCTGATCACAGAGAAACTGCTCCCCGGAAGGGCGTCCATGATCATCTGAATATCTTTCTGTGGTGCGGATCTCCGCGTCCGGGCTCAGATACATGGGCCTCAGGCCAACGCCGACGACGCCGCCCGCCATGCATGCGAGTATCACAATGGCTGTCACTTTGCGGGAGAGTTTCCCTCTCGTGACGCCTCTGCGCAGGATAAAATAAGCGGTCGTCAGAACGATCAGCACAAAGCCCGCGGCGAGCACATAGAACCACACTGTCGGAAGATCTGTGTCTTCGGTGGCAGTGGCTGTACTGGTGATCTTGCGCTCGAGGGATTGGATGTCCGCGAGGATCTCCTCGGCGGACAGGGCAGTGCCGGGGCCATAGAACTTGCCGCCTGTGGATTCCACGGCTTCCTGCATCTCGGCGGCAACGGTCATAGCCCCGTCGCTCTCCGGGTTCGCGGGATCGATGCCGAATACAGTTACTTTGTCAAAGGCGCACATGCCCGCGGCGTCTTTCAGCGTCACAAGCGGGTCGCCGAGAAGTTCAGGCCGGTTGTCTGAAACGAATATGATGACCCTTGTCCGCTCTTCCTCAGTGAGCTCCGGGAAGCTGAAGAGACAGGAGGCCAGGCCTTCGCCGATGGCGGAAGTGCCCTTCATTTCGTAACCTGCCGTCAGACCTTCGTCAAAAGAGGAAAGGATCTTGTTCAGTTCCTCGTAGCGGGCTCTCTCGGAGTCCGGGATATCGTATACAGAGTCGTACTTCTGCGCGTAGGAAGTCTCAAATTCCTCCTGGGCAGCCAGATATCCCTCCAGGGAATCCAGCCTTCGGAGGACGAAGTCATAATCGTCTGTCATCGGGACAAACTGGATACTGGAAGTGTTAAACAGCGAGATCCCGATGCGGTCGCCGTCGAGGCCCGTCACAGTTTCCCGGAAGGCCTGTACGAGATTCTGCACGCCCTCATAGTTGGAGGAGGACAGGTCTACGCACAGAAAAACATCTCTGCGGTTGACAGTGTCCTTGATCGTGTCTCTTTTAAAGGGCCGCGCGACGAGAAAAGAGGCGGCCACGATCGCCAGGATCAGCCCTGCGGCTGTCAGGACACGGAAGATCACGGCTTCGATCAGGCGGCGCTTGTAAAGCGGGTTCGCCTTGATCCGGGACGTGTTGGCAGCTTTTATAAAAGACTTGTTGTCGGGTTTTTTCTTGAGTTTAAAAGCGGCAAAACATACCGCGGCGGTAAGAAGCGCCGCGAGAATGAGTGCCCAGGGATTATGAAAACTTACACTCATCTTTGATCAGCTCCTTACCTCTTATGATCGCGCGCCGCGCTTCCTCGTGATTGCAGTCCGGGGAAACGGGGTCGCAGCATTTTCTGATGGTTCTCGCGATGCCGGGCGCACTGTTCCGGAGGGCGGCGTCGCGGGCTTTCATGTAAGCCGCTTCCTCGACCTCGGCGCCTGTCACGGCATAGACAAAACTTCGCACAGCTCTGTTCATATTCTCGATAGTACTGTGAGGGTCGAGATCTCCCGCCTCGAAAGCAAGCTGGATCCGCTCCATCCAGGTGAGAGAATTGTGGTTTATCTTGGGCAGCACCAGGATTTTTCGCAGGAAACGGGGCGTTATCCGCGTGGCTTTGTTGAGGAATCTGTTGACGGAAGACTGACGCTCCGCGGTGCGGCGGATCTTCTGCTCTTTTATGGCTCGCCCGTAGACCTTGTCCACCAGGGCCTTGCCCTTCTCCAGGGAAGCGCCGGCGTCGACTGAAGACGCGCGGGCGAACATAGGCTCATAGTATTCTCTGATGAGTTCCGCCAGTTCGGGCCGTCCCAGCCTGCTCAGGTCCTCCAGGACCATGGTTCCCGTCTCAAGGCCGGTGACATCGTGAACGAACCTTCGGACTTCCTGACTCATCTGCTGGTGGGCAGATCGGGAGTCGATCTCTTTGTTATTATAGGCCTGCTCGATCTTTCCAACCTGACGGAGGCAGTCCCGGCGAAGCTTGTCGATCCTGAAGGGAGAGTCCATCTTTACTGCAAAGAGCCGGTTGAAACCGAAGCGGAGCAGCAGTGCCAGGACGATCAGCGCGATCCCAACCGCGTACCAATAGGGAGAGAAGGAGAAAGGAGACTGAAGATCTATGGAATACTTCATTGTACCTCCTTTCTGCGGCCGAACAGATCGATGAGGGTGTCGACGATCTCTTCCTCTTTGGAAACGCTCTTAAAGAAGATCCGGTTCCGGGTGAGAAGATGATCCGCGGTGCGCTCCAGATCCTCCCTGATCTTCAGTTCCTCCTGCCGGAGGTCCCTGCAGATGGCCAGGAAAGGATCTACAAAGCGGTCGTCCTCAAGGTCGAACGCGCCGTCCGCTGTCAGAAGCGCGTCCTCGATCTTGAAAATGTAGACATCGTTGTAGTAGATCAGGCGCCTGACAAGGGTCTCGTCCATCTCGGCGAGCCCCTCCGCGTCTGTGATGATGATCATTACCATGTGCCGCTCGAAAAGACCTGCGGCACTGGAGACCGTGTCGTAGAAGCTCTGCTTGGGTACGCCGCACTCGAGCGCCTTATGGTACTCGGTGATCAGCTCCTCGAGGTGCATGGGGCCGGAGGTGAAGGAACTGACCCTGGAACTCTCGCTGCCGCAGCAGGAAAGGGCGTAGTTCACCCCCTGCTTGCCCAGAAGATAAGCCGCCACGCCGAAAGCCATCAGCGCGATCTGCTCCTTGGACTCCCCTGCGGGCGTGTCGCCCGTCATTTTCTTCCCAGTGTCGCCAATGAACAGCACGTCATGCTTTCTGTCGGCAAAATAGCGTCGGATCAATGTTTTGCCCACCCGGGAGGAGGACTTCCAGTCTATGTAGTTGACATCATCTCCGTAGCGGTATTCCCTGAGGTCATCAAAATCAAGACTGCGCCCATGCTGCATGGAACTGTAGTCTCCTTCGAGAAGATCAGAGGTTTTCCGCTTTGTGTAGAGCGCGGCGACGCGACGCACCCGGTCGAGATAATCGTAATTTAAATCTAAACTCATGGCGTAGGTACCGAATTGACAAGCTTGTCGATGATTGTTTCTACAGAGACATTGTCGGCAACGGCAGCGTAGTTCAGGCCGATCCTGTGGCGCAGCACCTGGTGGCGCATGTTCTTGACATCCTCGGGGATCGCATAGGTGCGGCCGTTCATCAGCGCGTTCGCCTTGGCGATCTTGAGGAAGTTGATGGTCGCGCGGGGGCTTGCGCCGATCCTGATATAACCAGCGATCTTCTTGTCGATGTGCTGTTCGGGATAGCGGGTGGCCGTCACGATATCGGCGATATATTTTTTGACAGAGTGGTCCACATAGACCTTGTCGGCGATATCCTGCACCTTGTCCACGTCCTCGAGAGTGAGCACAGCGGGAAGTTTGCTGTTGATGGTGCCGTTCTCGATCTTGTTCATGATGATGATCTCCTGGTCCGCGGACGGGTAGGTGATCTTCTCCTTGATCATGAAACGGTCGGTCTGGGCCTCGGAG
>CACZJD010000164.1 GCA_902781325.1 uncultured Lachnospiraceae bacterium | reverse complement strand
GGAGGAAGTGACTACGGACGTCCATTTCATGAGCATCGGCGATTACGCGCCTTTTATGAAGGCGCCGCACCGCATGGACCTGATGGTCAGCGCGATGACCAAGAACGGCAAGTGGCACTGCAACCAGAAATGTGTGCACTGTTACGCGGCCGGGCAGACTCTTTCCGATGAGCCCGAGCTCCCGACCGAGGCGTGGAAAGAGATCCTGGACCGCTGCCGCAGCGCCGGGATTCCGCAGGTGACCTTTACGGGCGGAGAGCCCACCATGCGTGAGGATCTATTCGAGCTGGTCAAATACGCCCGTTGGTTCATCTCCAGGCTCAACACTAACGGAATTAAGCTCACTCCGGAATATTGCAAAAAGCTCTGGGATGCGGAACTCGACAGCGTCCAGGTCACCTTCTACAGCTGCGATCCGGAGATCCACAACCGGCTGGTCGGGGCTCATCACTACGAAGAAACTCTGGCAGGGATCAAAAACGCGCTGGCGCAGGGCCTTTCCGTGAGTATCAACACGCCGCTGTGTACGCTCAACCGCGACTACGAAAAGACGCTGGAATTCCTGCACGGACTGGGTGTCATTTACGTGACCTGTTCCGGTCTCATTACCACAGGAAGTGCCTTGGGAGCCGCTTCGGAGGCACTGCAGCTTAGCAGCGAGGAACTGGAGGCGATCCTGCGCAGGTCAACTCAGTATTGTCACGAAAACGGTATGGAGATCGCCTTTACTTCTCCGGGCTGGCTTAACGAGGAGGTTTTCGAGGAACTCAATATCCCTTCGCCTTCCTGCGGCGCCTGCCTGTCCAACATGGCCATTACACCCGGAGGAAATGTGGTGCCCTGCCAGAGCTGGCTTGACGATAAGCCGCTCGGAAATATGCTCGCCGATAAATGGGAAGATATCTGGAACAGCGGAGTCTGTGAGGCCCGCAGAGATTTCTCCGCCCAGCTGACCGGCGAATGCCCCCTTAGGAGGTACTGCTGATGAGACAAGATGCCAAAACATTGAATAAACGGACTGCGCGGGGCACCGCTGCTGCGCGGAACATCGGCGTCACTGAACAGAAGACTGCGTCCTGGAGGAAATGCCTGGCGCTTCTTATGGCGGGCATGCTGGCTGTGTTTTGCCTGATCATGTCCGCGCCTCTGGCGATGACCGCTAAGGCTGCAGATGCTACCGACGAAATCGAGCATTTCCTGATCACGGTGGACGTGCAGGAGGACGCGAGCCTTCTGATGACCTACCACATAGACTGGAAGGTACTGGACGATGTGCAGTACGGGCCGCTGACCTGGGCGGACATCGGCGTTCCCAACAGGAACCACACCGACGTCACGGCGATCAGCGACAACATCGACCATATCGAGGACAAAGGAAATACGCTGGCTATATATTTTGACCAGAGTTATTACGCGGACGATGTGGCGAGCTTCGAGTTCTCCTTTGTCCAGGATCACATGTACCAGATCGACCGGTTTGCCGAGGGCGAGACGGCCTTTATCTACACGCCGGCCTGGTTCGACGGGATCGAGGTCAAGGACCTGACCATCCGCTGGAACGCGGACAAAGCCGGCGCATGGCAGCCGGAGTGCGTGCAGGACGGGGGATATCTGGTCTTCTCCGCGAGCCTGTCAGCAGGAGAGCGCTATTCCGTTACAGTGGCTTATCCCAACGACGCGTTTGCTTTCTCGGTCGACCGTCAGGCCGATGGAGGCGGCTCCTCGGGCGGGGGAAGCTCGGGCTCGGAATTCACGATGGAGGACCTTCCTTACGCTATATTAGGGCTGGTCTTCTTCCTCATGATCTTTGTAATGCCGATCATATTCTTCATAAAATTCGTCCGCTGGATCGCCGGTGGACTGGGATTCGGGAGCGACAGTGATTCTCCCGAAATGGAGAAAAAGATCACCCGCACCAAGATCGTGTACTATGAGAACTGCCCCGGCTGCGGCGCGGGCCGCGTGGAGGGCAAAGACGAGTGCCCTTACTGCGGACACACCATGATCAAGAGCAAAGAGATCGTGGAAGAGAAGGATCTGGAGAAGCCCGAGAAATACACAAAGACCGGCACTTACCGCTACGGGAATTCCCCGGACACCTATATCCTCGTAAACGTGATCAATACACCGGTGAGGCATTCGTACAGGTCTTCGGGCGGACGCGGCTCGGGAACGAGAAGCGGATCCAGGCCCCGTTCCTCCTGCGCTTCTTCCTGCGCATCCTCCTGCGCTTCCAGCTGTGCGTGCGCTTCTTCCTGCGCATGCGCGTGTGCTTGCGCGTCTTCCGGACGAGCGGGGTGCTCGGTCAAGGAATTCTTCTCGGAGCAGATCCATAAGGGAAGAGTTAAGGTGGAGAGTAAAGAATAAGGAGGCAAAACAGCATGAAAATCACAGTTATAGGACCCGGCGCAATGGGGCTCTTATTCGGAGGCAAGCTGGCGGCGTGCGCGGACGTTTCGCTGGTCGGCAGCAACGCCGCAAATCTTGAGAAGATCAACAAAGAGGGCGTCACCATCAAAAGAGGTGACGACAGCGTGACAAGAATGGTTCCCGCATATATGGCCGGCACCTGCACGGAGCCGGTGGACGTGGTAATGCTCTTCACCAAAGCATACCAGATCCGCGATGTTCTCACGCAGAATCGAGCTCTGATCGGGCCGGACACATTTATTCTGACGCTTCAGAACGGCGCGGGCCATGACCGGGTGATGCGCGAATTCGCAGACTCGGCGCATGTTCTGGTCGGAACGACCAAGCAGGGAAGTTCCAGAGAGAGTGGCTGCGTCATCATCAACAGCGGACTCGGAGAGACTGTGTTCGGAGGGACCGCAGCGGAGGGCGAGCCTTCACCGGATCCGGAGAGACTGGAGGAACTGCGTCTGGTATTCGAGAAGTCCGGGTTCCCCTGCGCTGTCAGCGACAACGTTCGCTTTGAAGTCTGGAACAAGCTTATGATCAACGCTTCGGCGAGTGTGCTTTCCGGCGTTCTTCAGGTGCCCCAGGGCTATGTGGAGTCCAACCCTCATGCTTGGTCGATCTGCCAGGACCTGATCAGGGAAATCTGCGCGGCAGCGGCCGGCGAGGGAGCTGTCTTTGATCCGGAGGAACAGATCCTCCGCGTTCAGGATCACCTTAGAAAGGCCCCGGGAGGCTTCACAAGCATTTATTCAGATATTAAGAACGGCAGGAAGACCGAGGCGGACTTCATCTGCGGCGCTGTAGTGCGGGCGGCTCAGGCCCAGGGGCTGCGCGTGCCTGTGCAGGAGACGATCCTGCGGCTGGTGCATGCGATGGAGGAGAGGTGAGAGAGAGGGTTGCTGCGGGAAGCTGTTACTTTTCGGGGGTCCATCGGATTTTGATTTGTGCTTGAGGGGATGGGGGGGGTTACGCTGAACAGGCATTACGGCCCATCGGATTTAGTAGAGAGCGCAAATGGATGTATTGAATTTGAGTGTTTCTGAGCAGGTGCTCCATCGGATACGGCT
>CACZJD010000163.1 GCA_902781325.1 uncultured Lachnospiraceae bacterium | reverse complement strand
CGGGCAGAACTTTGTGAGCAGCATGCTCATCAGGTGCAGCGACCTGCCGTAGGAGTGCTTGAAAGATACCAGAAGTTCCTCGCGGCTGTTGGCCTCCATGTCAAAGTTGTTCATGGAGAGCAGCTTGAGGAGCTGCGGTCTGTCTGCCAGGGACTGCGCTATTTTGTCAGCCAGCTGCGCTTTCGTGAGCCGCTCATTTTGGTCATGAATTGCCGTCAACTGCTCGTTCCAACGGTCGTACTCCCTCTTGAAGAGCGCCAGGAAGATCTCTTCCTTCGTCTCAAAATAGTTGTAGATCGTGGGCCGGGAAAAAGATGTGATCTTGCCAATCTCCTTGAGCGTGATCTCCCGGAAGCTCGTCGTCTGGTAAAGCTGCTCACATGCATTTATGATCTCTTCACGCCTCTGCGCGATCTGTTCCGGTGTGCCTTTTCTCATATCTATTCCTCCGCCGTGCTCATTCATTGTTTTCTGACGTCGTGTCAGCATCTGTATTATAGGACTATTCTGACACCGTGTCAACACTTTGTTGGGGCAAACGCCAACAAAAACAACCTCTGGGGTAGTTTGTCGACAGTTGTAGAATATTCCACACCTGTCCACAAACTACCCCAGAGGTCAAATAGCCCAAAATCATTTCATTTCGACGGTGATCGTCACATCTCCGTTCCCAAGCAGCTGCGCCATCTCCTCATCAGACTTGTCCGCAACATGGCCGAGTCTGGTATAGGCCCATGAGTTGGAGCCGTAGAACACGACAATCTGGTCGCCGGAATACAGAACGATGTCGCCGGACTGTGTGGTCGTCTGGCTGTCATTTCTGGGAAGGCTCTGTCCGATGGAGCCAACCTGCTCGAATCCGCCGTACATGGACATTTGAATAGTCAGCGCACCGTTCCGGCACAGTTCCCTGAGCGCCTCCACGGATTCATTGTCTTCCCACTCCACTTCTACAGGGATTCCCCCGATCGTCATCTGCAGCATTGCTTCACCCTCCTCGCTGTCTGAAACCACTTTGTCACCGCTGAGCTGTCCCTCAAGATAGGGCAAAATATAGCTCATCGCATCCTCAAACGGCTGTCCGAAGAACTCGTGCCCGCCGTCCTTGATCACATAGAATTCGCAGTCCGGAATGATCTCTCTGGCCGCCTCGGAATAAGAGAGCGGAACTGTGTTGTCTTTGTCCCCGTGAAGAAGCAGCATGTGCCCCTGATAGGAAGAAAGCAGCTGGTCAAAATCCACCGTCCACAGATCGGTGATGTAGTTTTTGCCAACGTGGATCCAGCCGCCGAACAGACTGACATCTTCCGGAACATCGTCCTCGGACTGATACTGCTCTGCTCCGCTGTCATCCTTTGCAGACAGCGCAGGATACATGAGGATCATGCCCGCGATCTCGTCCTGATGCGTGCTGCCCACAACGGTCGTGACAAGTCCGCCCATGCTGCCACCGAGAAGAACGATCTTGTCAGGGTCGACAAATTCCCAGGTTTTAGCAGCCGCCAATACCGATTCCAGGTCAGACGCTTCGGTCAGAATGGACATCTCGCTGTTACTTCCGTCACTTCTGTTTCCTCCGACTGTACCGCCGCGGAAGTCAAAGACATAAGCCGCATAACCGGCCTCTGCCAGCCTCTCTGCGTACCGCTCGCCGGATGTGTGATCATTTCCGAGCTCGTGGGAGAAGATTACCAGCGGCACTTTTTTGCCATCCTCAGTTGCAGGCACATATGCGATGCCGTAAATCCTGTCATCGCCGTTCTGCACCCAGATTTCCTGTGTTGTATATGTTCCTGTGGACATAGCCTCTTCTCCTTCTGCCGCCTGCTGATCGGCCTCTTGCTGTGTGACCTCTGGGGTGTCTTGCTCTGCAGTTTCCTCGCTGCTTTCTGCGGCCTCTTCACTGCCGCTGTCTTTGGCCTGAGCCGAGCCGCACCCGGCAAGAACAAGGCAAAATATCAAAGCCAACGATATGATTCCCATAAATCCTTTTCTCATAATTTACTCCTTATTGATGACAATCGGGGCAGCCTCTGCCGCCGAACCGTTTACGCCTTCCTGAGCTGATAACTCAGATAATCAAGTCTGTCGATGCAGGCCTGCGACTCGTGAAGCCTGTCGAGCTGCTTCCTGCGGCACTTTGCGATCAGCTTTTCTGTTTCTTGACTGTCTCCCTTTTGGATGCTGGAAACGATCATTTCAGTTTCTGACTCTCCGCACCCTGCTGCAAGTAGAATTTCCGCGATCTCATTAAGTGCCATGTCAAAATACTCCTTATTTAATTGGTTTGTCTCTGTTATGGCTCTATTATATCCGCGGATTTTCCTATAATCAAATACTTGATATCTATGCCTTCCTATGCTAATAATGAATACGAACAACAAGAAAGGAGTTTTCTTATGGATATACGCACTATGCAATACTATCTGGCTGTGGTGCGGGAAGGCACGATCTCCGCGGCGGCCCAGGCCCTGCACGTCGCCCAGCCCTCTCTGTCACGGCAGATGAAGGAGCTTGAGGAAGAACTCGGCGTGTCCCTTTTTGTGCGCGGAAATCGGAAGATCACCCTCACCGAAGAAGGCATGGTACTCCGCAAAAGGGCGGAAGAAATGGTTCGCCTGATGCAGATGACCGAGGAAGAAATCTCACAGATCAAGAACCATATCTCGGGCTCCGTGCGGATCGGAGCCGGCGAGTCCTGGTCCTTCCATTACCTGTCGCGCGCGGCGGCAAGTATTGCTTCGGAGCACCCGGATATCCGCTTTCATATCACCAGCGGCGACACACAAGACCTGATGGATGAGCTGAACAACGGACTGATCGACTTCGCCGTGATCTTCACCAATGTAGACCACACTCTATATCAGTCCATTAAGCTGCCGGCTGAGGACTCTTTTGGCCTGCTTATGCCAAAAGATTGCCCACTCGCAGAAAAGTCGGAAATCCGGTTATCCGACCTCAGAGGTCTCCCGGTCATTATTTCAAGAGGAGCTGTGTCTCACTATGCCGGCTCGGAAGAACTGTCGTCGCTTAACATCGTCGCGACTTACAACCTGGTCTACAACGCATCACTGCTCGTGGAGGACGGACTCGGATACGCCATCTGCTTCGACAAGCTGATCAACACGACCGGGGACAGCCCGCTGTGCATGCGGCCGATCGTGCCCGCCATGAAGTCCACCGGATACCTGATCTGGAAGAAATATCAGGTCTTCTCCCCAGCGGTGCAGATGTTCATCGACCGGGTCCGCGAGGATAATCGACCTCTGGGGTAGTTTGTCCCCACTTGTGGAAAAACAGTCAAAATCGACCTCTGGGGTAGTTTGTGGACAGGTGTGGATTATTCTACAACTGTCAACAAACCACCCCAGAGGTCTTTCATGTTCAGAGGCCGTTCATGAGACTTGAAAAAGGTATGGAGCCAAAATATAATAACAAGTGTTATAGTATTATGAGGTGACTTCAATGCCCAAAAAACCTACAACAACAAG
>CACZJD010000162.1 GCA_902781325.1 uncultured Lachnospiraceae bacterium | reverse complement strand
TGCAAGGCCGGAGTTCTGCATGCCGATCTCGATGGCGACTGCTTTTTTGCGGGGGAGGTCCATCTTGAAGAGGACGGCGACCAGGTAGCCGCACAGATAGCCGAGCAGGTTGTGCAGGATTACGACGGCGAAGATGACGATGCCGGTGGACAATATTTTGGCACTGTTGTGGGAGACGACGGCTGCAACGATGAGGCAGATGGCGGTCACCGAGACAGTGGGCAGGAGGTCTGTGATCTTCTGGGTGTATTTGCCGAAGAATTTGTTGATCAGGAGGCCGAGGCCGATGGGGATCAGGACGACCTGGATGATGGACAGGAACATCGACTTCACGTCTACGCTGACGGTGGTGCGCAGGTAGAGGTAGGTGAGCGCGGGCGTCAGGAAGGGCGCGAGCAGGGTGTTGATGCTGGTCATGCCTACGGACAGGGCTGTGTCGCCGCCGGACAGGTAGGTGATGACGTTGCTGGCGGTGCCTCCGGGGCAGGTTCCGACCAGGACTACGCCGACGAGCAGTTCGTCGCTGAGGCCGAAGATTTTGCCGAGACCGAAAGCCAGCAGAGGCATGATCACAAACTGCGCCACGCAGCCGGTGATGACATCGCGGGGCTGTTTGAAGACGACTGTGAAATCAGCCAGTTTCATTGTCAGGCCCATGCCGAACATGACGATCATCAGAAGGTAGTTGATCCACTTGGTATGAATCCAGAGGCAGGTGCCCGGCAGGAAGAGCGCGAGGGCGGCTATGATCAGGACGATCCAGGCCATGTATTTTCCGATAAATTCACTGATTTTTTTCATTTGGAGAAGTTCCTCCTTATGGGATTGTTATGGGGACGGTTCCGCTGACAACTAGTATATTTCGTTTGGCGTGAAGAAGCAATTGAAATAAGGCGCTCCGAGAGGAGCGCCTTTAAGGTGTCAGGAGAACCGTCCCCGTGACAACTACGGTACAGAACGGTATTTCCGGGAAATTATCGTCCATGGAAGATCTTCAGGATGACTTGTGTTGTTTGATTTGCTGGTTGGGCGTCGAAGAATTCGGTATAGAAGCTTGATTTAAACATATTCTCGTCCCTCGAAAACCATGATTTTCGAGAAGATGATTAAGAAACTCTAATATTCGGGAGTATTCGAGAGTGTTCATGGACGATTTTTTCTGAAATTGATGCTTCTGTACCGAAAAATGTGAGGATAGAGTCTTGGCCGGCGAGAACAAATCAATCGAAACCGTCCTGCAGGGACGAGAGTAGAGGAATAAGAGGCTTCTGTGCCGAAACCGGCAGTTGGCTTCTCAGCCGAAACAGAAAAATGGCTTCTATGCCGAACCAGGCAGATAATAATCCGGACACACAAAAGGAGAGCCACCCCTGTTGACCAAACAGGGGTGACTCCCTTTTATTTCATATCTTCTTAAAATCAATGCTGCACTGACGACCAGAAATCTCAATCGGGACAATATCTTCGAAACTATACTGCTTCGGATCGTATTCTTCTGTATCGAAATAGTGCACTGTCACTTTATTGAATTTTGGATCCACGATCCAGTATTCTCTGACGCCGGCCTGTTGGTACTTGAACAGTTTCAGAAGCATGTCCTTGGAACGTGTAGCGGGAGAGAGGATCTCAATGGAAAGATCCGGTGCTCCCTCGTAGCACACGGCATTCCTGTCATACTCGCCGCAGATTACGAACAGATCAGGCTGTACCATTGTATAGTCGTCTTTGTCGAGTTTGACATCACAGGGGGCGATATAGACTTCACAGGCCTGATGGTGCTCCTTAATGCGCTCCCGGAATTGTATTGCAAGGCTCAGCAGAATGCTCTGATGTCTGAGTGAAGGAGCCGCCATATCATAAAAGACGCCGTCGATCAGCTCAGCTCTGCGCTCTTCAGGAAGAGCATAGTAGTCTTTCAAGGTGTGAGGCTTCTTCTCTTTAATCTGTTCGTCAGTCATGGCAGGCCTCCACATAATACAGTCAACAATTTCTTACATAAAGTATAATGACTCTGAGGCTGTATGTGAATCAGGAAAGGTGTCATGGGGACGGTTCTTTTGACAACTTTTGGAAAAAGGTGTCAGGAGAACCGTCCCCGTGACAACTTAAAACAACTATAATAATATTAAGTAAACAGCGGCTTCAGGCAGCGCACATGAGAAAGGGAGGCGAAAGAGTGGAGCACAGGATCACAGATATTCACTGCCCGCAGTGCGGGGCGCCGGCAGATTTTGACATAGTGAGGCAGATGTACGTGTGCGGTCACTGCGGCGGTACGGTCGGCATCAGCGAGGCGCAGAAAGAAAAACAGGGATTCCGGAAATTGCAGAGGGAGAAGCTCAAGAACTCTGTAAAGAAATACCGGCTCTTCAGTACGTCCTGCAGCGGATGCGGCGCGGAAGTGGTGTTTGAGGAGAATGAAGCGCTCTCGGGGTGCCCCTTCTGCGGGCGGAGTCTGGTGCGGACCGACTATTTGAGTTCGAAAAACATGCCGGAGAGTGTCATTCCTTTCGGAATCACGCAGAAGGAGGCGTGCGAAAGGCTTGAGGACTGGTGCAGGAAGAACCGCGGTAAGCAGGAAGCTAAGCAGCTTCTGCCGCTGATTTCGGAGCTCAAGGGATTCTATCTTCCGTATGAGATGGTCCGCGGGCCGGTTCACATGCGGGCATCCAGGATGGATGCGGAGAGCGTGTACCGATGCGAGGGCTTTATGGAGAATGCTTTTGTCAACTGCTCGAAGCAGCTGGACAATCTTTTGCTCGATGGGATGGAACCGTTTGACATGGATGGACTCACGGAGTTTGAGTTCGGATATGTGGCGGGACACCATGTGAAGACGCCGGATATCAACGGGAAAGACCTTGAGCAGCGCATCTGCCAGGAAGTGGAAGAGTGCTACACGCCTGCGGTCAGGAAAACTTTGGAGACGAAGGCGGTCAGCATCAAGGCTTCTGCGGAATCCGCCATTACTATGCCGGTCCTGCTTCCGGTCTACTACATTTGCAAGGGAGACCTGATGAGCGGTCAACGGCCAGACGGGCAAAGTCAGCGTCCGCGCGCTTAAGGAGTCACACTACTATTTCCTTCCCTGGTGGCTCAAAGCGATCTTTGCGACGCTTGTCATGAGCGGCGCCGCGTTCGGCGCGATGTATCTACTTGGAATGAACCTTGGCGGGAGCCTTCTAATCACTGCGGTGCTCGCCTTTTATTTCTTCATTGTTTTATTCTGTTATTACAGCGACACGACCAGAAACAGCTTCTCGGTCGAGGCGGGCAGAGAGATCTACACTTCCGGGGATGCTACCTTCCACCGGGAGAGGGGGAAACTGGTCCAAAGTGACGAGATCCTTGAAAGAAAAACCGTCCCGCCCGTCTTCTTCAGCCGCATTAACGGAAAAGACCGGCCGGTAGAAATGAGATTTACAACTCCTTCCAGAGTTATCAGGATGATCCTGCTCAGCATTGTCGCCCTGTTCCTGCCGGTTATCATCGCGCTGTTTCTGACCGGCTTCGACTTCCAGAAGATCAACCTCGGCGGCTCTGCAGTGTGGTTTTGTATAGCGGTTCCTGTCGTTCCGATCTACCTGCTGAAATTCGGCATTGTGGAGCTGCACGACAGGCCCTGGATCTATATTTTGTCAAAAGATGGTAAGAAGAAACGTTACCGCCCAAAGCCGAATCCGGATGATATTAAGGATATAGTGTTTGGGTTCTTGCGGGCTTTGATCATCCCGCCGATCAGCCTTGCGGTTTGGTTCGGGATCATCAGCTTTTTCGTGATGGTTTATCTTACGGCGGGGGGAATGTGATTCAGCTCTTCTTTGGCGTCCACATCGAGATGGTCGAACGCGCTCGCGAGGACGCTTTCAATTGTCATGCCCGCCGTGAGATGGGCGTGCTGATCGAGATATCCCGCAGTCACATGCCTGGCCCACTCGATCGTCCCCTCATCCGGCTGCAGCTTTCCCGTTTTTCTCTGTTTTGCCGTCATTGCGCAATATCATATCCTGTCAAAAAATAGATGTCAACGAATATATTCCCCTCAGCATATTCCTGCGAAAAGTGAAGAAAACCGGTGTGCCCCTGTAACTTCTTGCGGTTTGTCGCGTCTTATTCTATAACGAATCTAATACAAACATTGCAGCACGGGGAGGCGCAAAGTGGAATTTACGATCACATCTAAAACCAAAGCGAAAGCCCAAAAAAGAAGGATCAAAAACGAGAGTAAATGGGTTGCGCTGAGGACAATCTCTATCGTATCTCTGGTCATATCATTAGTATCAGGCATTGCAGGTATCTTTTTTGTTCCATATGAGAGGTATACACTCGCCGGAGTTCTGGGCGTTCTGTTCTCGGTGTGCCTAGTCCTGTTCTTTGTCTGCAGGTCTCTGATATCAAACATGTCATCCCACTGGATCCAAGACAGGCTTAACGAGCGGATCTGGGTAGAAGACGGCCGTCTTTATCAATTTATTCAGATGAATTTTGCAGGCGGGCTGAATTACCGGTCTGCAGATGAGCGGGCCAACCTGTATATCATGGATATCGATACGATCCATAATGCAAGGCATGATCCGAAGTCCGGCAGGTTCGAGTTCAATGCACTCGGCGAGGGTATCTTTTATGATGATTACTCGGCCGGCGTGATCAGGGACCGATGGGAGCTCAAGGAAGATTTTGTGGGGATTTTCTACGATTATACTGAGCCGAGCCTGTATGAATACTTAAAATCGATCGGCGTTAAGTTCTCAGAGGAAACAATTCCTTTCAAGATCAGAGACGCCAGAATTTGAGAGGGCGTTTGACAATGAATATTAAAGAATTGAAAAAGGCACTAAAGGCGGTAGGAATTCCCGCAGAACACTACAATTTGGACGGCAAAAGCCGCGATGACGAGCGGCTGTGTCTGGTCAAAGAGGATTCCAAATGGGTGGTCTACTATCTGGAGCGGGGAGTTCGGACGACGGAGCTGTTTTTTGACAGCGAGGAAGAGGCGTGCGATTACATCCTCAAGTCACTTCGATAAGAGGGAGATGTCAACCGGAAGAAATATTGAGAAACAAGTGAAGAGCGATGGAACTATTGGAAAAAGAAAACGCTGCGTTTATTAAATTAATAGATCGGGCAGTCTTGATCCTGTCTGAAAGAGAAAAGGATGAAAACTATAAAATCTTTCATGATCGCTATGGAAAAATGATGGAATATCTTGAGAAATTGCGCAGTCCGTATATGAAGAAGACTATAGACAAAACTAAAGTATGTCTAAATATTGTGCGCATGCTGGATCATGGCGATGATGAAGAACTGCAAAACGCAATAGTTGCAGTAAATCGCTATTATCAGGAGCATATTTACTCGGAAAAATAGAAAGGGGAACCGGAAATACGGTGGACGGAGTATTATGGAAAATTGGCAATCAGTAATTAATAAAGGCGTAATTTCGTTATCGGATGACCTGGTGATCACTTCCGGGTATACATTCGACCAGTTTCGATCCACCAGGTATTACGAAAGGCAGAACCCGGAAAGAGTATTCTGGCTCGATGAGAAGTATATGTTTCAAGGTCATTCTTTTATGGTTAGCCTGTTTTTTAGGAGCGGTGTGATCTATATGTTGTCTCTTCTTTGTTGTGATTTGGAATTCGGCATGGAGGAGGAAGAGAAGAGGAAAGAGCTTCATGACGAAATCCTGCAGTCTTGGGGGATTGAGAGGTCTGATCAGGAATGGGGCTATGTTGAATCGGTGTATGATGCCAGATCAAATATAAGCAGTATTAATATAGTCTATAAAATGTGAAGTTTTGCTGAAATAAGAACAGCTGCAGCAGGAGGGGAAAATGACACAACAACAGATCGCACTTTTGGAATTGGCGCTCGTAGGAGGAATGGGGGCAATACTGTTCATCGCCGGCATACTGATCAAGGTATTAACGGAACGGAAAAACAGCCGATGTACATCGAAAACTGTCGGAAAGGTGATCCAGTATTCATTTATGGGTGACGGGCGGATAGCTCCCGTAGTCGAATATGAATCCGGCGGGTCGAAATATACATGCAAAAAAAGATTTGCTGGGATTAAAAAAGTACATAGCACAAGGCTGAATGAACCTGAGGCATGGGAAGACGAAAAGGGATACCTTCATGTTCGGACTGGAATCATTGCAAACATGCGTCAGCTCGCACAGACGCTATGGCCTGTTGGGGCTGAGATGGAGGTTTACTACGATCCCGATGATCCGGGGACCAGCTGCGTCGGAGTCCCGGTCAGCAACGAATTCCTGTGCCGCGTCTTTCTTATCGCAGGAGCAGGCATAGTTGCTCTGGGGATTCTGTTGTATTTTCTGATACTGAATGGTTGAACCAAATAGATGAAGAACTGACAAACGCAATTGTGGCAGTAAACCGTTATTATCAGGAGAATAACAGCTATGAATATTCAGTGTTTTGGCCCTTTATCAGAAGATGCGATCTGCAAACTTGAGTCAGCTCTTGGTGTAACGCTTCCCGGAAAC
>CACZJD010000161.1 GCA_902781325.1 uncultured Lachnospiraceae bacterium | reverse complement strand
CCTCTCTGTCGCCCAGCGCGCGCAGAGTCCTTCGAGCAGCGCCCGGATCGCGTAAATATCGCGGACATCGTTCTCCTGAATACCGGTTACAAATGCTCCTCTGTTGGGAATGATCTGGACCAGTCCCTCCAGTTCGAGCTGTCTGAGCGCCTCCCTTACAGGCGTTCTTGAAACCCCAAGTTCTTTGCCGATCCGAATCTCCTTAAGTTCCTCGTGTTCCTTGTATCTTCCGTTCAAAATATCGTTGCGGATCTTGTGAAACACTCTTCCCCTGAGAGAATACTTATCGGAGACTTCTCTGTTAAAGTCGTACTCGCTGTTCATTCAATCTCCATTCCGCGGATCCCCACCCGCAAATTACCCCATTCACTGTTTTGCTATACCTTATGCTTTCGCATCTTGCATAATTGTATACATTTAATGCAATGATGTCAATCGTATACAGCAAAAAAGAACCCGGACCAGGCACTTCACAATGTGCCCGTCCGGGTTCTTAACTCGTTTTATCTGATTTATTTCACGACGATGTTGATGATCTTGCCGGGAACATAGATCTCCTTGACGATCTTCTTGCCTTCAAGGAAGGAAGCAACTCTCGCATTCGCTTTCGCGGCAGCCATTGCTGTGTCCTTGTCGCATCCGGCAGGGATCGAAACCGCCGCGCGGACCTTGCCGTTCACCTGGACGCCGACCTCAATAGTGTCGTCCACAGTCTTGGCCTCATCAAATTCAGGCCACTCGGAGACAGTAAGGAAGCCCTCGCCGCCGATCATCTCATAGATCTCTTCCGTGATATGCGGGGCAAAAGGAGAAAGGAGCTTAAGGAAGATCACAAGATTTTCCTTCGTGATGCTGCCCTCTTTGTAGATCTCGTTGATCAGCGTCATCAGAGCCGCGATCGCTGTGTTGAACTTCTGCGCCTCAATATCATCCGTGACCTTCTTGATGGTCTTGTGAAGCAGCGTCTCATAAGATGCCGTCTTCTTGTCTTCCGTGATCAGATCCGTAAGACCTGCCACGCGGTCCAGGAACCTGCGGCAGCCCTTTACAGAACTGTCGTTCCAGGGAGCCGCGCTGCCGTAATCGCCCATAAACAGGACGTATACTCTGAGCGTATCAGCACCGTACTGATTGACGATGTCCAAAGGATCCACGACATTGCCTCTGGACTTACTCATCTTCTCTCCGTCAGCTCCGAGGATCATTCCCTGTGCGGAGCGCTTTGAATAAGGCTCGGGGGAATTAACCTCGCCGATGTCGTAGAGGAAGCGGTGCCAGAATCTGGAGTAGATCAGGTGTCTTGTGACATGTTCCATGCCGCCGTTGTACCAGTCTACAGGCATCCAGTATTTAAGCTTGTCCATGTCGGCAAATGCCTTGTCGTTGTGGGGATCGCAATAGCGGAGGAAATACCAGGAACTGCCTGCCCACTGAGGCATTGTATCGGTCTCTCTCTGCGCAGGTCCGCCGCACTTGGGGCATGTGCAGTTTACAAATTCCGGAATCTTGGCAAGAGGTGACTGTCCGTCTTCTCCGGGCTCAAAGTCCTTGACCTCGGGAAGTCTGAGCGGAAGCTCTTCGTAAGGCACACCTACGACACCGCAATCAGGGCAGTGGATCAGCGGAATAGGCTCTCCCCAGTATCTCTGGCGGTTGAAGGCCCAGTCCTTCATCTTGAACTGCACGCCCGCGTGTCCGATTCCCTTCTCTTCAAGGATCCCGATCATCTTTGCAATGGAATCCTTCTTGTTGGTAAGACCGTTGAGGTAATCGGAGTTTATCATCTCTCCGTCGCCTGTGTAAGCTTCCTTGGAGATATCGCCACCCTTTATTACCTCAATGATCGGAATGTCAAAAGCGTGTGCGAAATCCCAGTCTCTCTGGTCATGCGCGGGAACTGCCATGATCGCGCCTGTGCCGTATCCCATCATTACATAGTCCGCAATGAAGATCGGGATCTTCTTGCCGTTGACGGGGTTGATCGCCTCGAGGCCTTCGATCCTCAGACCGGTCTTATCCTTGACCAGCTGAGTTCTCTCGAACTCGGTCTTCTTGGCGCACTCGTCTCTGTACGCGTTGATGGCATCCATATTGGAAATGCGGTCCTGATACTTGTCGATCATGGGATGCTCGGGCGCCATGACCATGAAGGTCACTCCGAAAAGTGTATCGGGACGGGTCGTGTAGATCTCAAGTTTCTCATCGACGCCGTCAATGGTGAAGTCCACAAATGCGCCGGTGGATTTGCCGATCCAGTTGATCTGCTGCTGTTTGATGGCCTCGGGATATTCCACAGTGTCGAGGCCTTTCAGGAGTTTGTCAGCGTATTCGGTGATCTTAAGGTACCAGACATCCTTGGGAAGCTGGATGACATCGGTGTGGCAGATGTCGCACTTGCCGCCCTGGCTGTCTTCATTGGAGAGAACAACCTTGCAGTGAGGGCAGTAATTGACAAGAGTCTTGTCTCTGAACACCAGGCCGTGATCGAACAGTTTGAGGAAGATCCACTGCGTCCATCTGTAATAGTCATCCTTGGAAGTGTCCACTGTCCTTGTCCAGTCAAAAGAGAAACCGACGCTTCTGAGCTGGTTCGAGAACTTCTCGATATTGGCGTCCGTGATCACCCTGGGGTGCGTATTGGTCTTGATGGCATAGTTCTCGGTGGGCAGGCCGAAAGCGTCGTATCCGATCGGGAACAGGACATTGTAGCCCTGCATCCTGCGCTTTCTCGAGAGCACTTCCATACTGCTGTACGCCTTGATATGACCGACGTGCATGCCGGCTCCGCTGGGATAAGGGAACTCAACAAGACCGTAGAACTTCGGCTTGTCGCTGAAGTCCTTCGCCTCAAAGAGCTTGGCATCTTCCCACTTCTTCTGCCACTTGGGTTCAATCTTCTTAAAATCGTATTTCATGAAACGCAGCTCCTTTAAAAATAATCATTTCCGGATGTGAATCCTTTACAGGCAGGATAACATCTTGTACATTCTAATCCTCCTGCTATCGCTTTGTCAAACCTTGAGGCTCTTTTGCGCGAAAAGAGCGGGGCATATCCTCAGGATATACCCCGCTCTCAAATTCATTTCTTCGCACCGGGCCGCTGATCACAGGATCAGGATCAGTCTTCCGTGCCCTCTTCAAGCTGTTTAGCTCTGGCTTCAACTTCCTTGGCCTGGATATCAGCGGGAGCCTGCTCATATCTGCAGAACTCGTAAGCGTAATCTCCGCGTCCGCCGGTCATGGAACGAAGGACTGTGCAGTAATCGAACAGTTCGGACTGAGGAACTTCCGCCTCAACGACCTGTTTGCCGCCGCCGATCGGATTCATTCCGAGCACTCTGCCGCGTCTCTTGTTCAGATCGCCCATAACATCACCGGTGTAAGCATCCGGAATCGTGACCTTGAGGCTTACGATGGGCTCAAGCAGAACAGGGTTCGCTTCCATGAAGCCCTTCTTGAACGCCTGGACGGAAGCGGTCTTGAATGCCATTTCCGAGGAATCTACAGGATGGTAGGATCCGTCGTACAGCACGCAGTTGACGCCGACAACAGGATAACCGGCAAGCGGTCCTCTCTGTACGGAATCAATGATACCCTTCTCAACTGCAGGGAAGTAGTTCTTC
>CACZJD010000160.1 GCA_902781325.1 uncultured Lachnospiraceae bacterium | reverse complement strand
CGGTCGATCAGGACAGGTATCCCGAGCTTTTCCAGTTTCTCCTGCACCTTTGGTGTGTGATGGATCATAGTGGATTCAACAGCAAGATTTACACCCGACACAACAATTCTCTCATAGTCGGGCGCGCTGTACTTGCCGCCGTATTCCAGAGTGCCCTTTTCCATTGCTTCGCGGGCGGCTTCAATGTACCATCCGCCTTTCTCAAGTCCTGACAGAATCACTTTATCCACTGCGCCGATCTCATCAAACTGGCACATGACCGCTGATGCTGCAAGATAGATTCGATTCAGAGGCCGGCGAAGAATGATCAGGTCTTCTGTTGTTTCTTCCGGAATCTCCGCGCCTTCCGGTATTATCAGGTAACTCCTGCCGTCGTCAATCGCGAGCACAGTATACTCATTCTCATAACGGTAAATCGCAAAGCCCTGGGCATATTCATTCTCATCTTTTGAGAGGTACTGAAGTCCTGAAAGTTCGGGTGCTTCTCCGATGTCAGCAGTGGTCTACTGTCTTCCTCTTGTTGTGACTCACCGGCACTTTCAGCCTCCTCCTTCGTCTTGAAAAAGCGGAAGGACAACGTGTAATCAACCAGATGCGGTGTACTCATGGCCGTTGTATCAGCCTGCACTTGCATTTCACAGTCTGCCGGAAGGGATTCTGTCCGGCTTGTACCGGCTGATTCTGCCGAGCTTTTCAGAGGAATCTCAAACTGTGAATTTCCTTCAGTGTTCACAGGCAGGATCTTCTCCCCATCTACAATCATAAAATCATAGTGAGAACTGCTCCAAGTGATCAAGGCCAACAGTTCTCCTGACCGCTCCAGCACAGGGCATGGCGATTCCACAGAAGCTTTGCCGCTTCCGCCTTCCAGCGTCACAGTTGCCCAGCAGCGCGTCGCTTCTTCCGAAGACGCTGGTTTTTGACCTGCGCAGCCTGCTGCCGCCATGATCCATATGCACAATAGGAGGCCGCACAGGGCCGCTCTCATTCTTTGCATTTATGCTCCTGATTATTTAGCTTCTGCCACAAACCTTCCTGGCACCCATCCGACATTACAAACTTACTTTACAGCCACCCCTGCATGCTCCACATAGATCTTCTGAACAGCCGGAATGCTGCCCATACCTGCGATCTGTGTGTCAACCTTCTCAAAACCTGCTGACTTAAACATGTTCAGCCAGGAATCCTCTTCCTCGCCTGCCATGTCGTTGTTGGCGTGATCGCCGGCCACTACCATAAGAGGTCTGAGAACAACCTTAGTGTATCCCGCCGCCTTCACTTTTTCGATGACCGCTTCACAGGCTGTGTCTTCCGGCTCTCCCTCTACAGTTCCGATGAAGACATTTTCGTACCCCAACTGCTCCATCTGTGCCTGCATCTGGTCGTATGTTACCTTCGCCGTGTGAGATGTTCCGTGTCCCAGGAGGACAAACGCCGTGCCGTCTTCCTTAGCTGCGTCGAGGCTGTCGTATCCCGCCTCTGCGACCGCCGCCTCTGTTACAGCTTTTGCTACTGCTTCCTTGTCAGCATTGATCTCTGCAGCGTCCGCTCCGACCTTTCCCAGGAGAGGTTCAGCGATCTTCACAGACTCAAACATGCTGCTGAAATCTTCAACTGTTTTTGCAAGTTCATCGTACTCCGCTCCGTGCATCAGATGTGTGGGCTGAATGACCAGCTGCTTCACTCCGTTTGCCGCCGCGCGCTCGAGTGCCTGCTCTACGTTGTCGATCTTTTCGCCGTCCCTGGCCAGCACATGGTTAAGGATGATCTGAGCGGTAAATGCTCTTCTCACCGACCAATCGGGATAGGCCTCCTGCAGAGCTTTCTCAATCCCGCCGATATCCGCCGCGCGACTGTTATTGAAGGATGTTCCGAAACTCACGACCAGCAGTTCTTTCTCTCCGATATCGTTGCCGTTAAGCGGATCATCCTCAGATGCATCGCCTGTATCTGAGCCAAAATAGTCAGGATCCGCGAATTCACCCTCAACAAGCACTTTCTGCTCGTCTGTCAGGGCGTCCCAAGCTTCCTTGGCATCCATACACATCTGGTCCGTCTCTTCTGTCCACTGCTGCACGTAGATCGCGTCGATCTTATCGGCAACTGCTTTTGCCGCCCTCAGGTCCTCTTCGCTTGCAGGCGTTGCAGCTGCTCCATCCTCTGTCTTCTTACCGTCTGCCGCAGCTTCACCGGACGCTGCCTCCGGAGAGTCTCCCGGGATCACCTCATCAAGAGGAACCGGATTCGATACGATGACCTTGTGGTCATACCATTTCCCTTTGGTCCCGACGAGCGCCACATCAAATTCCTTATCCAAATACGGCACGGGGATATCAAAAGTGTTTACTTCCTCGCTTGTACCGTCACTGTAAGTCACTTCTTCGGTAAGCGGCTCAAGGAGCTCCGCGCCTTCCTTCTGCGCGTCCTCAGCCGTACCGCAGAAAAGATTCACAGTATTCTTGGACGGCATCACGACATGGATCGTCATCTTGCCGTCGCTCACAATGAGGATGCCCTTGCCGTCTTTGGTCTCATTTACATGAAACATCGAGCTGTCTGTATTAAAATCCGCCTGATACATACCGTCCGCGATGGGCGCGCCGCTCTCAGCTGTTGTTCCTTCCTGACCGCTCCCGCCGGTCTTTCCGGCCTCTCCCGCCTCTGTCTGCGCTGTCACGCCGGTATCAGCTGCTGCCGGAGCTCCCGAGGAGCCGGATCCGCAGCCGGCCGCGGTTGCTGTAACCAGCATCAGTGTCATTAGAAGTGCTATTGTCTTTTTCATGCTGTCCTCCTTTTTATAAAAAAAGAAACCCCGCCACAAGGCGGGGTGTATACGGCAAACAGACCGGTGCAGATTCCACCGACCTCTCTTTTTCGTACAGCCAATGCCTCGTGGCCCGGAATCCATGTTTACCCACAGATTCCCCGTACTGCGGCAGGCAGGTCTCCCGGCTGATCGATCAGACGCGCCCTGCCTCCCTTCCCGGTCTCCCAGTGGTCTTAAGGCGGGCGCTCTCGAATCACGGTGACGAGATCGTGCGGGACTTGCACCCGCTTCCCTTTTCACCGGGCCGGACGCGGCCTAATCCGCGCCTGCCCGACACCTTCCGCATTATTTACATATACGCATCCTATCACAATCCGGGCGATCAAACAATGAGCTGCAGGAACCGGCACAAATTTACAACTCCCACAAAAAACCTATTGTCTCATCCATCTCCCTCAGATCGATCGTGCAGGCTCCGTCCCAGATCAGGACCGGGATCACCGACTGGAAATTGTATATCGCCGGAATTTCCAAATGCTCAAGGTCGTACTGAACCACCAGTTTCTTCTCAGGGTCCACCATCCAGTACTCTCTGACGCCGGCCCCCGCATACTTGTACATCTTGAGCTGCATATCTTTCCTGCGGGTCGAGGGCGACAGCACTTCTACGACCAGATCCGGGGCTCCAAATACCCTGCCATTCTTATATTTCGTCCTGTCGCACACAACCAATATATCCGGCTGCACAACTGTCTTATCGTCACAGTCCAGCTGTACATCCACCGGCGATATGAAAGGGAAACACGGCCCCTTATTTTCCATGACGAAATCCAGAAACTTCTTATGAAGAAACCCGGCAACACCCTGATGGATCGTCGTCGGTGCCGCCATGTCATAGAAGACTCCGTCGATCAGCTCAACCCGCTGGTCATCCGGAAGTCGAAGATAATCCTCCAAAGTATAAAGCCGGTTTTCAGCTTCGCTCGAATTACCGTCTTCTGCATTGACGTTGTAAGCCTCAGACGTTTCATTGACCATACGATCTGATGTAACCGGATCTCCATATACCGCGCTCTTATCTTTTTCAAGCGCTCTCCCGAGCGCCTCGATCGTCTCCCTGCGCGGCGATGAAGTAGCCCCGGCAAACACTTTCTGTACCGTACTGAGCGGTATCCCGGAGCGTTCCGCGATCATCTGATTAGTATATCCAAGTTCTCTCTTCCGCTGTCTCATCTCTTCTATGGTCACCTTACACCTCCGTGATCTGAATGGTTATCTGTTGTTTCCTTTATATTACCATTGTTTCCATTTTAGCACAACCGCATTTCCATTATATTTCCATATCGACAACTTGACAGTTCGTCCAAACAGTGTTAAACTTCAAATCGTCGGTGCATTGCACTTTAAAGTGTTAAACTTTAAAGCATTAAACTAGCCAAAGCGATCAAGATCTGTATGCGCGCACCGCACGAACGAATAACCACTGCTAAGGAGGAAACTCAAATGATTATCAAAGTATTGATGCTTCTGGTGTTCTTTACCATCATGGTTGGCATCGGTTTCTATTGCAGACAGACTGCAACCGATGTCAACGGATTCGTACTGGGCGGCCGCTCCGTCGGTCCCTGGCTCACGGCATTTGCGTACGGCACCTCCTATTTCTCCGCAGTTATTTTTGTAGGTTACGCAGGACAGTTCGGTTGGAAATACGGTATTGCGGCAACCTGGGTAGGCATTGGAAACGCTCTGATCGGTTCCCTGATGGCCTGGAGGATCCTCGGC
>CACZJD010000159.1 GCA_902781325.1 uncultured Lachnospiraceae bacterium | reverse complement strand
CCCTGCAGGAAGGAATGACGGCGTTTACTTTGGAGGTCAGGGCGGGAAACCGTCCGGCGATCGCGCTGTATAAGAAATTCGGATTTCACACAGAGGGGACCAGAACCGACTTTTATGATAAGCCGGTGGAGGACGCCCTCATTATGTGGCGAAGATAATAAATGAGGTATATATGATTGATGTTTGTCTTCTTGGATCGGGCGGGATGATGCCACTTCCTTACCGCTTTCTGACGTCTCTGATGGTCCGCTACAACGGCAGGAGCATCCTGATCGACTGCGGCGAGGGAACCCAGGTGGCGCTTAGGCGCAAGGGATGGAGCCCCAAGCCCATCGACCTGATCCTTTTTACCCACTATCACGCGGACCATATCAGCGGACTGCCCGGCCTTCTTCTGACGATGGGCAATGCCGAGAGAACGGAGCCCCTACTGGTAGCGGGACCCAGAGGTCTCGAGAAAGTGGTAAATTCGCTTCGGGTAATCGCTCCGGAACTTCCTTTCGAGATTCAGTTTAAGGAAATACGGGAGCCGGAGGAGTCCTTTAAACTTCCCGGAGACAAGGATTTCACCATTCACGCATATCGTGTGAACCACAATGTGACTTGCTATTGCTACGCAATGACATTGGACCGCACCGGAAAGTTCGACGTCGCGCGCGCGATGGCTCTGGATATTCCCAAGCCTTATTGGAACAGGCTGCAGAAGGGCGAGATCATTGAGACAGAGAATGGCATTCTGACTCCGGATATGGTCCTGGGGCCCTCAAGAAAGGGCCTCAAGGTAGGCTACTGCACGGACACAAGACCTTGCGAGGGTGCGATTAAAGCTGCGGAAGGCGCGGACCTGTTCATTTGCGAAGGAATGTACGGGGAAGAGGACAAAACAGCGAAGGCCAGGGAGCACAAGCACATGACTTTCGCCGAGGCGGCGCAGATCGCGAAGAAGGCGAATCCAGCCAAAATGTGGCTCACCCACTACAGCCCGTCGCTGACACATCCCGAGGAGTTCATGCCTGTTGTATGGAAGACATTTCCGGCGGCGGCTCCCGGTAAAGACGGTAAGAGCATAGAACTGCAGTTTACGGAAGAATAAAGAATCGACAGTAAACTGATCATAGTAATGAAAATGAAGGATACAATGGATAAAGACATCACTATTTTGGCTATAGAATCGAGCTGCGATGAGACAGCCGCTTCTGTAGTGGTAAACGGGAGGGACGTTCTTTCAAACGTGATCTCCTCTCAGATCGACATACATACACTTTACGGCGGCGTAGTGCCGGAGATCGCTTCGAGAAAGCACACCGAAAGGATCAACCAGGTGGTGAAAAAGGGCCTGTCAGAGGCGGGAAAGACCCTGCAGGATATGGACGCCATCGCCGTCACATACGGACCGGGGCTTGTGGGACCTCTGCTGATCGGAGTCTCCGAGGCCAAGGCGCTGAGCTTCGCGACAGGAATCCCTCTGATCGGCGTACACCACATCGAGGGACACATCAGCGCGAACTTTATCGCCAACAAGGACCTGGAGCCTCCCTTCGCGTGCCTTGTGGTGTCCGGAGGACACACTCATCTGGTGCTCGTGAAGGACTACGGCGAGTACGAGATACTGGGACGGACCCAGGACGACGCGGCAGGAGAGGCCTTCGACAAGGTTGCAAGAGAGATCGGTTTAGGATATCCCGGCGGACCCAAGATCGACAAGGTCTCCAAAGAGGGAAATCCCGCAGCTATCGATTTCCCGAGGGGCAAAGTTACCGGTTCTCGTTACGACTTCAGCTTCAGCGGCATGAAGTCTTCGGTGCTCAATTACCTCAACACCTGCAAAATGAAAAATATCGAGATCTCGGTGCCTGACGTGGCGGCCTCGTTCCAGCAGGCTGTGGTCGACGTTCTGGTCTCCCATGCGATGTGGGCAGTGGAGGAGTTCCATCTGACCAAATTTGCGCTGGCAGGCGGCGTCGCCTCCAACACGGCACTGAGAGCGGCCATGGAGAAGGCCTGCGCCGATAGAGGCGTGGAGTTCTTCTGCCCGCCGCCGATCCTGTGTACTGATAATGCGGCAATGATCGGAAGCGCAGCGTATTATGAATACATAAAAGGCGTTCGAAGCGGTCTGGATCTCAACGCGAAACCCGGACTGAGATTGGGGGAGAGATGACTATGTGTCAAAATAAAGAGCACTGCACGGTACTCCTTATGGCTGCGGGGAGCGGCCTTCGCATGGGCGGAGAAACCCGCAAGCAGTATATTGATGTTAAGGGAAGACCTCTGTTCACATACGCTCTGGAGACTTTTGACCGAAGTGATATCGTAACAGACATTATGATCGTCGTTCCTGAAGGCGATCAGGAGTATTGCAGGGAAATCGTGGATACTTGTGGACTTGCGGGTAAGGTACGTAAGATCGTCGCGGGAGGAAGGGAGCGCTGCTTCTCAGTTCACAACGGACTGCAGGCAGTGGACTGGCCCTGTGATTATGTCTTTATCCACGATTCAGCCCGGCCTTTCATCGACGATGACACAATGGAGAGACTTCTTGACGAGGTGCGGATCAGTAAAGCCTGCATTGCGGCTGTTCCCACAAAGGATACAGTCAAGATCGCCGATCAGAACGGATTTGTGGCACAGACGCCGAACAGGAAAGACGTCTGGCTTGTGCAGACGCCTCAGGTTTTTGACTTCGAACTGATCAAAAAGGCGCATGAGGAGATGGTGGAGCAGTACGATGAACTAATCAAAAAGGGTGTGATCATTACGGATGACGCTATGGTGGCGGAAACCTTTACCGGATATCGGGTCAAACTTGTGATGGCGTCTTACCGCAATATCAAAGTGACTACGCCGGAGGACATGGATACTGTAGCCGCTTACATGAAAGGGTGGCAGTGAGCAGCTGAAAGCGAGGCAGTATGGCATTTACACATCTGCACGTCCACACCGAGTATTCGCTGCTGGACGGCTCCAATAAGATCAAAGAATATGTAAAGCGCGTCAAAGAGCTTGGAATGGACAGCGCGGCCATAACCGATCACGGCGTCATGTACGGCGTGATCGATTTTTATAAGGCGGCCAAAGAGGCCGGGATCAAGCCCATCATCGGCTGTGAGGTCTATGTCGCGCCCGGTTCGCGTTTCGACAGAGAACAGGGGGCGGGAGACGACCGCTATTACCATCTGATTCTTCTTGCGGAGAACAATAAGGGCTACGCCAACCTGATGAAAATAGTGAGCCGCTCCTTCACGGAGGGCTATTACTACAAGCCGAGGGTAGATGTAGAACTGCTTCGGGAGTTCCACGAGGGAATCATCGCGTCCAGCGCGTGCCTGGCCGGAGAAGTCGCAAGGAATATCGTCAGGGATGACATCGCGGCGGCGGATAAGGCCGCGCTGAAATACCTGGATATCTTCGGGGAGGGGAATTTCTTCCTCGAGCTGCAGGACCACGGCTATCAGGACCAGCAGAAAGTGAACATGGCGCTCATGTCCATGAGCAAGCGCCTGGGGATCCCTCTGATCGCCACCAACGATATTCACTATACGTACGCCGAGGAGGCGCACGATATTTTGCTGTGCATTCAGACAGGAAAGAAGCTTTCAGATGAGAACCGGATGCGGTATCCGGGCGGGCAGTTCTTCGTCAAGAGCGAGATGGAGATGCGCGCCCTGTTTCCCTATGCCCGGGAGGCGCTGGACAACACCCATAAGATCGCGGAGCGCTGCAATGTGGAGATCGAGTTCGGCGTCACAAAGCTCCCTCACTTCGAGGTGCCGGAAGGCTATGACTCCTGGACTTACCTGAACAAGCTCTGCGACGACGGTATGAAGGAGCGCTATCCGGAAGACGACGGCACTCTGCGGGAGAGGCTGGAGTATGAGCTTAACACGATCCGCCAGATGGGCTACGTGGACTACTTCCTGATCGTCTGGGACTACATCAATTTCTC
>CACZJD010000158.1 GCA_902781325.1 uncultured Lachnospiraceae bacterium | reverse complement strand
GCACGTCAAACTGATCGACGCAGCGCCAATCGGGATAAACGTCCGGTCCACTGTGGCCACCTATGCGAACGTACATGATGAACTTCGCAAGATCTACGCAAGGACCAAATCGGCAAAGCAATTCGGATATAAAGCCGGAGACTTTTCATATAACACCGGATCCCTCCGCTGCCCGGTGTGCGATGGGACGGGCCAGATCTCTTTGGACGTACAGTTCCTTCCGGACGTAAATATTCCGTGTCCGGAATGCCGCGGTTCGCGGTATTCAAATGACGCCAAGAAGATCCGTTACAAGAATAAATCCGGTGAGGAGCGTTCCTTGCCGGAGCTTATGGATATGGACGTCAACACGGCGCTTGAGTTCTGCAAAGAAATGAAAACAGTGAAACCCCGACTGGAGATCCTGCGCGACCTCGGTCTCGGTTATCTGACGCTCGGGGAAGAGACACCCGGCCTGTCGGGTGGAGAGGCGCAGAGACTCAAACTCGCGTCGGAAATGGGCAGGCAGCAGGATGACTCGGTTTTCGTTTTTGACGAGCCTACGATCGGCCTGCACCCCAAGGACGTGGAAACGCTTTTGACCGTCTTTCAGACACTGATCGACCACGGAGCTGCTGTCATTGTGATCGAGCATGATCTCGATGTGATCCGCTCCGCCGACTATATCATCGATATGGGCCCCGGAGGCGGTGAAGACGGCGGCAGGATCGTCGCAACCGGTACCCCAGAGGTCGTGAGAAACTGCGGAGACAGTATAACCGGCTGCGCTTGAGTCTGAATGGCCAGTGGGTAATGAGGAGAATTACAAACAGGGTGTCGGATAAGGAAGGCCAAAATACAGCGGAATGCTTTTCCGATGGAGTACCAGGCAGAATTCCCGGCTCTGTGTATTCGTTCCTGCTTGATGCAGGGCTGATGGAGGACCCGTACTATAGAGACCGTGAGCTTGATGCTTTGCGGCTGATGGAGGACGATTATACATTCTCGAGAGAATTTGCCATAGATCCGTCAGCAGGTATTCTTTCCTGTGTCCATCAGTGCCTTCGCTTTGACGGCATCGATACTTTGTCAGAGGTGCGCCTTAACGGCGTGCTGCTCGGACGGACTGACAACATGCATATCACCTGGGAATTCGATGTAAAAGGGATCCTTCGCGAAGGCAAAAATACCCTCGAGGTCACTATTTTGTCCCCTACACGGTTTATTCGGCTCGCGGACAGGGAGTATCACCTGGGAGGTTCCTATGAGTCGATGCGCGGGTTTCCGCATCTGCGCAAAGCTCATTGCATGTTCGGATGGGATTGGGGTCCGAGGCTCCCTGACGGTGGAATCTGGCGCGATGTCTGGCTTGAGGTGTGGAATGAATCCCGGATTGAGGAGGTTCGGATCCAGCAGAGGCATTTCATTAAATCAGACTCGCCGGATGAGCCCTGCATTCCCGCGTCAGGAAATCCGGATCACGTACGCGCGGCGCGCGAAGGCCGCTTACGTGTTGAACTGACAGTAGATGTCGTGCAGAGCGGGAACCTTCCGGTCTCGATCAGGCTGACAGGCCCGGACGGGTTCGAAGCCCTGCTGGAAGACGGGAAACCGTTCGTTATCGATACCCCAGAGGTCTGGTGGCCGAACGGGCTTGGCTCCCAGCCCCTGTATGAGGTGGAGGCATCCCTGCTGAAAACCGCTACCCCAAAAACCGCTACCCCAGAGGTCTCTGCCGCCCTCGCGGAAACCGCTACCCCAGAGGTCTATGAGACTCAGAAGCGCCGGATCGGCCTGCGCACTCTCACCATGCGCCGCGTCAAGGATGAGTGGGGAGAGTCTTTCGCTATGGAAGTAAATGGTCAGTGCGTGTTCTCAATGGGCGCAGATTATATCCCTGAGGACAACATCCTCTCCAGAATGGATCGTGAGAGGACCCGCGAGCTTCTGGAAGACTGCCGGCTGGTGCATTTTAATGTCATACGCGTGTGGGGCGGTGGATTCTATCCGGCTGACTGGTTTTATGATCTGTGTGACGAGATGGGCCTGGTGCTATGGCAGGATATGATGTTTGCGTGTGCCAATTACAGACTCACGGACGACTTTGTCGCGAGCATTCGCAAAGAGGTCACGCAGAATGTGCGCCGGATCCGGCATCACGCTTCCCTGGGCATTTGGTGCGGCAACAATGAAATGGAGCAGTTTGCGCTTGTACGCGAATTTGAAGGAGACGATATCACGGCTGCGGATTATCTGATCCAAAATGAATTTATTATCCCGGAAATCCTGAAAAAAGAGGACCCGGATACATTTTATTGGCCTTCTTCTCCGTCCTCTGGCGGGCGTTTCGACGGCCCTCAGGATCCGGATCGCGGCGATGTCCACTTCTGGGACGTGTGGCACGCCGGCAAGCCGTTTACCGAATATCGCAAATATCATTTCCGGTATCTGTCTGAATTTGGCTTCCAGTCCTTTCCCTGCATAGAAACTGTACGGAGCTTCACAGAAGAAGAGGACCGCAATATTTTTTCCTATGTAATGGAAATGCATCAGCGCAATGCCGGGGCAAACGGAAAGATCCTGCAGTATCTGTCAGCAACTTACCGATATCCTAAAGATTTTGAGACGCTATTGTATACGTCCCAGCTGCTTCAGGCAGACGCCATACGGTACGGTGTAGAGCATCTGCGGAGGAACCGGGACGGCGACCGCTGCATGGGAGCGGTGTACTGGCAGCTCAATGATATCTGGCCTGTGGCCTCATGGTCATCGATCGACTACTATCACAGATGGAAAGCGCTGCAGTACAGTGCCGTGCGATTTTTTGCCCCAGTGCTGCTCAGCTGCGAGGAAGACAGTATGGTGTCGCGCGGCGAGACCTGTATAACAGAGCCGCAGCCCGGATCCGGCCGGGATACCTATGCATATCCTGTAAGCAAAGCCCGCCTGAACGTCTCCAATGAGACATGGGAGCGCGTGAAGGATGAAGTGATCTGGGAGCTGCGCGCACCGGACAGCACTGTGCTCAGCAACGGAAGATTTGCTGTAGACACAGCTCCGTTCTCCACACAGTGGTTCGAAGAACTTGATTTCTCGGAATATGATCCGCGATGCGTGCACCTGACTTATCACATGGACAGTGCCTGCGGAGGCAGCGTTCTTTTTGTGCCGCCAAAATATTACAGGTTCAAGGATCCCGCACTGGAGGTAAGGTTTGACCCGGAAAAAGGAGAGATCACAGTTACTTCTGCAGCATATGCGCGCTATGTCGAAGTTTATTCGGAGGACGGATATATTCGCACTGACGACAACTTCTTTGATATGGAAGCCGGAACACGGACTATTAAGCTGCTCGAAGGAAGCGCCCGGAATCTGAAGGCGCGCAGCGTTTATGACATCCGGTGAACCGATACCCCAGAGGTCGCTTGTCCCCCTTTCAATTTAGTGATACAATCGCAAGAGCTTTTTTGCATGAAATCAACTAAACGAAAGGGGCTTAATAATGAATTACAATCATGTTAATAAAGAGCTTTTTTCATTTCTGGATCGCAGTCCTAACGCATTCTTTGCAGTTAAGAATATGTGCGATGTCCTCAGCGAGGCCGGCATGATCCGCTTATATGAAGGCGCGTCATGGGATCTTGAGGCTGGCAAGGGATATTTTGTCACCAGAAATGATTCTGCCATAATCGCTTTCCGGATTCCGAAGGCAGACTACACCGGATTTCAGATCATGGCCAGTCACTGTGATTCGCCGGTATTCAAGATCAAGACGAATGCGGAGATCACGATAGACAAGCAGTATGTGAAACTCAATGTCGAGAAGTACGGCGGCATGTTGTGCGCTCCGTGGCTGGACAGACCGCTCTCGGCAGCCGGAAGAGTCATTGTCAGAACGGAAGACGGAATTGAGACGAGGCTTGTGAATATCGATCGCGACCTTATGATCATTCCCAACCTCGCCATCCACATGAACCGGCAGGTCAATGACGGGTACAAGTTTAACGCGCAGGTCGACATGCTTCCTCTTTTCTGTGAGAAAGGGGAGGAATCCGATGCGTTCATGGGACTTATTGCTTCTGAAGCTGGAGTGGCCGCAAAGGACATTCTCGATACGGATCTGTTCCTCTACAATCGTATGCCCGCTGTCAGCCTTGGACTCAACGGCGAATTCGTTGCCAGCGGTCGCCTGGACGATCTCCAGTGCGCCTTTGCTTCGCTGAAGGGGTTCCTTGAGTCGTCGCCCAAGGATTCCGTGGCTGTACACTGTGTCTTTGACAACGAAGAGGTCGGCTCCGGCACGAAGCAGGGAGCGGCTAGCACCTTCCTCAAGGACACACTTCATCGCATTGGCAGCGCGATGGGCAGAACGGAAGAGGAGTACCTGATGAGCATTGCGTCGAGCTTCCTTGTATCTGCTGACAACGCGCACGCCGTACATATCTGCTGACAACGCGCACGCCGTACATCCCAACCACGCGGATAAGACTGACCCGACTAACCGCGCTTACCTCAATAAGGGGATCGTCATCAAGTACAGCGCGAACCAGAAGTACACGACAGACGCAGTATCCGGCGCGATCATGCGTGTGATCTGCGAGAAGGCCGGCGTGCCATATCAGACTTTTGCAAACCGCTCTGATATGCTGGGCGGCTCGACTCTCGGCAATATATCCCAGAGCCAGGTCGCGCTGAACACTGTGGATATCGGACTGCCGCAGCTTGCAATGCACTCCCCGTACGAAACGGCCGGGGCAAAAGATACAGCTTTCCTCGTGGAAGCTGCAAAGGTACTGTTCTCCTCATCCGTC
>CACZJD010000157.1 GCA_902781325.1 uncultured Lachnospiraceae bacterium | reverse complement strand
ACAATGCTCGGCGTTGACCTCGGATGGGTCATCCTGATCGGCGTATTCTGCGGCACACTTGCCATGATCGTGGCAGGTCCTGTCTGGGGATCTATCTGCGGCAAGAAGTATTTTATCCCCGTTCCTGATCATGTAATGAATCAGGAAGAGTTTGATGAGTCCAAACTTCCCAAGTTTGGCACAATCGTTGGGATTATCCTGATCCCTCTTGTACTGATCATCATGAAATCTGTATTCAGTGTACTTCCGGCAACCGAATCAATCAGACCGATCTTCAACTTCCTCGGTGAGCCTTTTGTAGCCCTCCTGATCTCCACGATCTTTGCAATGATCATTCTGGGTCTTAATCATGGTTATACCATGCCTGAACTTGAGAAGATCATGACCAAGTCCCTTGAGCCCACAGGTCTGATCCTTCTTGTAACTGCATGCGGCGGCGTTCTCCGCTATGTCCTGCAGTATTCCGGAATCGGCGATCTGATCGGAAATGCAGTCGGCAAGGCACACCTTCCCATCGTAGTCGTAGCATTTATTGTTGCAGCTCTTGTAAGAATCTGCGTCGGCAGCGCGACAGTGGCGATGACAATGGCAGCCGGTATCGTAGCGGCAATGCCTGCGATTCAGGGACTTTCTCCCTTGTATCTGGCTTGTGTAGTTGCAGCAGTAGCCGGCGGTTCCACCGTCTGCTCCCACTTTAACGACTCCGGTTTCTGGCTGGTCAAGTCTCTGGTGGGCATGGACGAGACGACAACACTCAAGACCTGGACGATCATGGAGACTCTTGTTGGTCTGAGCGGTTTCATCGTAGCACTGATCATTTCCCTGTTCCTCGGATAATGGTCAAAATATCGTTGATTTCCGTTACAATAGAACCGGGATTATAGAAAGGAAACGGTGGTAATTATGGAACTGACCAGTCAGAAAATGAGAAAGCTTGCACCGGAGATGGATCCGCTGCGCATCGGCTGCGGATGGAAAAAAGAAGATCTTTCAAAACCTCAGATAATGATCGAGAGCACATCAGGCGACAGCCATCCGGGCAGTGCACACCTGCCGATTTTAGTGGAAGAGGCGAGAAGAGGTATCTTCGAAGCGGGCGGATTCGGCGCGCGTTACGCCTGTACAGATATCTGCGACGGCGAGAGCCAGGGAACGGACGGAATCAATTTCTCTCTGGCAAGCCGGGAGATAATCGCCAATATGATCGAGATCCATGCCAACGCTACGCCTTTTGACGGAGCTGTATACATTGCAAGCTGCGACAAAGGAATGCCCGGCAACATGATCGGCATGGGGAGAGTCAACATCCCTTCCATCGTTGTGACCGGTGGAACAATGAGTGCAGGTCCTGAGCTGCTGACACTTGAGCAGCTTGGTATGTACAGCGCAAAGTTCGAACGCGGGGAGATTGGCGAAGATAAGCTCGAATGGGCCAAGATGAATGCCTGCCCAAGTTGCGGAGCATGCAGCTTCATCGGAACCGCTTCCACAATGCAGATCATGGCAGAGGCTATAGGAATGGCACTTCCCGGCAGCGCTCTTTTGCCGGCCACGAGCCCTGACCTCAAAGATTATGCGTACAAGGCAGGGAAGCGTATCGTTGAGCTTGCTTTAGAAGGAACCCGGCCTTCGGATATCGTAACAATGGATTCTATAGAGAATGCGATCATGGTACATGCGGCAATCTCCGGAAGCACTAACACCTTGCTTCACCTTCCCGCGATCGCGAGAGAATTTGGCATTGAGATTGACGGAGATACTTTCGACCGCTTACACAGGGGCGCGCATTATCTGCTGAATCTCAGACCGGCAGGAGAGTGGCCCGCAGAATTCTTCTACTATGCAGGCGGCGTGCCCGCGATCATGGAGGAGATCAGAGATGTTCTTCATCTGGACGTTATGACCGTGACAGGTAAAACGCTGGGTGAGAATCTGGATGAGCTCAAGGCGAACGGCTTTTACGAGAGATGCCAGAAGTGGCTCGACGAGGCGAATAAAAAGTACGGGATCAACCTTACTAAGGAAGATATCATCAAGCCTTACGATAATGCGATAGGAACAGTCGGCAGCATCGCGATCCTCAAGGGCAACCTTGCCCCGGAGGGCGCAGTCATCAAGCACACAGCCTGTCCCAAAGAGATGTACAAAGCCGTTCTGTATGCTCGCCCGTTTGATAGTGAAGAGGAGTGCCTCGATGCAGTCCTTCATCACAAAGTCAATAAAGGTGACGCAGTTTTCATTCGATACGAAGGACCGCAGGGCAGCGGTATGCCCGAGATGTTCTACACTTCCGAAGCGATCAGTTCTGACAAGGAACTCGGCCGCAGCATCGCCCTGATCACCGACGGACGTTTCTCCGGAGCATCTACCGGACCTGTCATCGGTCACTGCAGCCCCGAAGCACAGACCGGCGGCCCGATCGCATTGGTGGAAGAGGGAGATCTTATCGAACTCGATGTTTTTGCCAGAAAACTGAACATTATCGGTATTAAAGGCGAGAAAAAGACGCCGGAAGAAGTGGATGCAGAGCTTGCAAAGCGCCGCGCCGCATGGCAGCCTAAGCCCAGAAAATATAAGAGCGGCGTGCTCCGTCTGTTCAGCGAGCTCGCGGCAAGCCCTATGAAGGGAGCATATCTGGACTACAGCCGCTTTGAGAAGTAAGCGCAGGGAGAAAAAGATGCAGTGAAGGAGGAAAACTGCCTTGGAGACAGAGAACAAAAACCCGATTCAGGTAGCAGACAGATTATTCGGAGCGCTTGAGTTCCTGTCCCAAAGGAAAGCTGCAGGACTTATGGAAATCGCCAGGGCTCTTAGTCTCAACAAAAGTACAACGCACAGAGTACTCCGGTCGCTGATCTGTCTTGGATATGTTCAAAAGGACGGTGATACAGGACAATACAGACTGACGTCGAAGATCACGGATTTGGCCGCTGATAGTCAAAAGAACAGATAGAGTCATGTTTCTCCTTTAAAACTCGGGCCTTGCGGTCAACTGATAAACAGGTGACCACAAGGCCCGCTTGTAATTATTCACAGCCGGGCTGCAACCTCGTGATTGCAGCCTCTTCGCCATATTATATGCAGTTTTCTAACGTAAAGGTACCTGGTACCTTTACGGGGCCCCAACGTTTACTCCCTTTACTTTTTGAGCAAATAGCACTGCAAAACCTTTACTTTATGCACGAGATAATGGATAATAAGTAAAGGAATTAAAGGGGGCAAGAGAGATATGATTTCTTACGACGGCTTATATGAGCAGCTTCAGAAAAAGGGAATCACGAAAACGGATCTGACATCGGAGATAGGGATTTCCTCCCGCACAATAGCGAAGATTGCCAAAGGTGAAAAGCTCTCGAGTAGAACCATGGAGAAGATCGCCGCTTTTCTCGGATGTGACGTGCATTCTCTCTACCAGGAAAAATCCGACAATTTGATTCTTCAGACACTGAGAGAGGAAAAGGAAGGCCGGGTTTCCGGCGGTCTTTATCACGAACTGCAGGTGCGAATGACCTACAACTCGAATCACATTGAGGGCAGCAGGCTTACAGAGGATCAGACAAGGATGATCTTTGAGACCAATACGATCGATGTGGGAGATGGGGTTTCGGTTGACGATATTTTGGAAACTGTTCATCACTTTCGAGCGATTGACTATGTGTTTCGAGCGATTGACTATGTGATCGACAAGGCAGAAGAAGAATTAACCGAGGAGATGATCAAGCATCTTCATTACATTCTTAAGCATGATACCAAAGACGCTGCTTTGGGCTGGTTTGCGGTAGGCGACTATAAGCGCAGGGCCAATATGGTCGGAGGACGGGAGACAGCAAAGCCCCAAGACGTGCCGGGCCGCATGAAGGCACTTCTGGCAGACTATAATGCCAAAAAAGTGATTACAGTAAATGATGTGATCGCTTTTCATGCGGAATTTGAGCATATCCACCCCTTTCAGGACGGAAACGGAAGAGTAGGGCGGCTGGTTGCGCTGAAGGAATGCCTGAGGAACAACATCATTCCGTTTATTATCGAGGACAGCAAGAAGTATTACTACTATCGCGGTCTGTCCGAATGGAGAATGGATGCGCTGGATATACCATGGCAGTGAAGGACCAGGTGACTTGGGATATATCGCACCAGTGAAGGACTAAGTAACTTGCTATAGAGATGAGATTTGACGCTATTTGCGTTATGGACAGGTAATGATTATGGAAAAATACACAGAATTACCCCTTGAGATCGATGCAGAGAGACTGATGCAGTTCCCGGCAGGCCGCTATCTGGCAGTGGATATGCGGGACGAGTATTCCTGCGGCTACGGAATGCTGGACGGAGCTGTAAGGGTAGGAGAAGATGAACTGAGGGAGTTTTTGGAGAACGGGGAGCCGCTGCCGGCTCTGGCACAGGATATGGCACAGGCTCTGGCACATGCTATGGAAGAAGGCATCCCCATAGTTCTGTATTGCAAATACGGACGGATCAGCTTGGACGCCGCGGAGGCGTTCAGGGAGAAGGGCTATGGAAACTTCTGCAGTCTGAAAGGCGGATACGGGGCCTGGGCTCTCGAGGAAAGCCGCAGGGCGGCAGCAGATGAGGAGCGCAGAAATGAGATCGAAAAAGCACTGCGCAAGACATTCCGCCACGACCTGATCGGACGGTTTGAGAAAGCAGTGGTGCAGTACAACCTGGTGGAGGAAGGCGACCGGATTGCGATATGCATTTCGGGCGGCAAGGATTCTATGCTTATGGCCAAGCTCTTTCAGGAGCTGAAGCGGCATAATAAGTTTCCTTTTGAGCTGTTTTTTGTCTGCATGGACCCGGGATACAGTCCTGAGAACCGGGGCATTATCGAGAATAACGCGAGACTGCTGGGGATTCCGATCGAGTTCTTTGAGACGGAGATTTTTGACGCGGTGTACAATATCGAGAAGTCGCCCTGCTATCTGTGCGCGCGCATGAGACGAGGGTATCTGTACCGCTTCGCGAAGGATCACGGGTGCAATAAGATTGCTTTGGGACATCACTATGACGACGTCATCGAGACAATTCTTATGGGGATGCTGTATTCGGGCCAGTATCAGGCCATGATGCCCAAGCTCCGCAGCACGAATTTCGAGGGGATGGAGCTCATCCGCCCCATGTATCTGATCCGGGAAAAAGATATCATCCGCTGGCGCGACAGCGCGGGGCTGCATTTCCTGCAGTGCGCCTGCAAGTTCACGGATAACTGCTCGAGCTGCGCGGAGGACGGCACGTCCAATTCAATATTTTCCGGGCGACGGAAAACGTTGTGCTCAATAAAGTGCTCGGGTATAAGATTCATGGGGTGAAGCATAGTTTTTTGGAGGATTATTGAGGCGGGCCTGCCCCCTTGTAGGTGCCTACCCATTAAGGGGGCACTGACCCTGAGGTGAAAACAATGACAAATCTAAGTGAGATCAGAGAACAGAGTGCGAGAGCAGCGGAAGCGGTCTGTGAAGCTGCGCGTTTGAGGGCGGGAGACCTCTTTGTGGTCGGGTGCTCCTCCAGCGAGGTGATCGGCGATCAGATTGGAACAAATTCCAGCCTTGAGACCGCAGAGGCAGTTTTCGAAGGAATATACGGTACGCTTCAAAAGAGAGGAATTTTCCTGGCCGCACAGTGCTGCGAACATCTCAACAGGGCGCTTATCGTTGAAAGAGAAGCCTGCGAAAAGTTCGATCTGGAAGAAGTGAATGTGATCCCGCAGCCAAAGGCAGGCGGATCCTTTGGAACAACGGCTTACAGAAGGTTTGCAGATCCGGTGGCGGTGGAATCCCTGTGCCAGAAGGCCTCTGCAGGTATGGATGTTGGATGCACCCTGATCGGAATGCACATTAAGCCGGTGGTCGTGCCGCTGCGGATCCCCGTCCGCCGGATCGGTGAGGCCGTGCTGGTATGCGCGCGCAGACGTCCCAAGTTTGTGGGCGGCGAGCGTGCGGTTTACAATGAAGAACTTATGTAAAGGTACCCATGTTAAGGGGGCGGACCACCAAGGAGGCGTAACAGTGAAGACAATCTATAAAAACAATGACTATGAATACGTTCTGTACACGGACGCGGGGGAAAGTCAGTCACATGCCCGCATTGTCAGGCATGCCTTACAGGACAAAGAAGGCGATGTGGTGGTCTTTGATTATTCATGGCCGGCACAGCTCACAGTTGAGGTGGAAGCTGGTGAAGGATCCCTGCGCGAGGATGGCGTCCTGTGCTGGCAACTCTTTGTAACAGCTCATCATGTCAGCGGGATGGTGCAGGGAGAGTTCACGGAAACGGAATATTTTGAGGTGGAGTCGCCTTTTGGAAAACCTGATGAGATGGTGTGCAGAACCGTGGATATTGTCAGGAAGACCCGCTTCGCAATAGCCGAAAGGCATCTGCGTCACCTGCCGCATCAGACATACCCGGCGGTAGATGGAAAGCAGGGGCCTTATGGGCATCCGTAAACATTGAGGGGGCTGTCCCCCCAGGGGTGTTGGTTTTGCAACAAATCATTTGAGCAAACCATTCTTTTGAAGAATTTCTTTCATGTGCGCGGTATAAGCCTGCAATATTTCTTCGGCAGGGCCTTTTCTTTCTTTTTCTGCACTCAGGACGCTGCTCGTCTGCCATATCCAATGCAGTTTCACCAATGCTCAAACGCCATTATGTGGAAATGTGACCTGAATTGTGATAGTGTAGTTCCGTCAGATCATACGACAGAAAGGAAACATACTACATGAGAAAAATAAAGAATATTTTGATGCTCGCGATCATCCTGACGCTTATGACAGGCACCGCGGGCTGCGCCAAGCTGCAGAGCGGCGTCCACGACCTGCACGGAAGCATCATCGGAAATGAGTACAATATCGACATATTTGACAACACCGGCATCCGCGCGCTCAGGTCCCACGGAAAGAAAATCGACATCGACAACAACATCGTCGAGGAGAAGACCTATGCTTCTACCACCGATGAATGGTACACGACGAAGACCCTGAGCTCCGTGATCACGATCACAATCGACGGCAGGCAGCTGATTTCCTGCGGCGATACCTGCATCTTTTATGACAAGCGCCTGACCCCGGAGTACGAATTCTATTTGGACAAAATAGAGAGCGACTCATCAGGCATCCTGGACTCGACGCTGATCAGCGGAAGAGTAAACAGCATCAAAAACAAATTCGGGAAACCCATGGTGGTAGTGATCAAATCACAGATGGGCGCACCGATCTATGCTTTTTCCGGAAACAAAGTGTATTGGGAAATTCAGGAAGATTTGCCAAGGTTTACAAAACTGATGATCGACGGGAAGGCCTTGTACATACACCGGGCCAACTTCCAGATCATCGACAAGGCGCTGCTGGATTAAGATCTTTCTAAATCATGTCTGCTATTTGGAGCCCGCCCCAACAGTGAAGGCGGGCTCCAAAAGAAAAAGCCAATCCCAGAAATAGTACTTACTTCATGCACGTGTTGACCCATTCGATGAAATTCGTGGTAGAATCACCGGTGCGTTCTGCCTGTGTGTGGCCTTCGCCCCAGACCGTCTCAAAATCAACATCTTCAACACCGTCATAATTCTCGAGTGCCAGCGCCAGATTCACTTCTGTTGAAAGCGCAGTGTCGCTCTGCGCGATTCCGGTCCGAATCCTCCAGTACTGAGCCACCTTACTGGTGCCGAATCCTTCGGATGACTTCAGTCGGAGGGAAGTCGATCAGCGGACTTGTAAAGCACGTCAAAATAGACAACGCCAGGCAGAGCCTGAACAGGGCGAAGGCTGACCTGAACCGGTTCAGCAAGGAATTGTCTGATGTCCGGGACCTTCAGGGACTGAATATCGAAATCGGAGATTTCCTCACTTTTGCGGATTTCTTTTTTGACGGATTCCTGGCTGACATCTTGGTACAAAGTAAGATCCGACAGGCACGGGATCGGATCGATGATGCCATCTTCCGTGTTGAAGAAGTGCTCAGACAATTGAGAAACTACAGGTATTAGAAATATACGGGCGCATGGGCAGCTGTGGAGTAAGAGGAATAGTAAGAAAAATCGAGTTTTGACCAGGAGGAAAGAGCAATGTTGACAATTAGTATTTGGATAGTAATGGCGGTGCTTTTCGTCAGCGTGATCAGCATCGGGATCCGTTTGGCATGGGGAACAACCAAGTTTCTCTTCGGGCTTGGCCTGTTCTGGTTCTGCCCGCTTTTGTTTGTGCTGGCAGTATTGTTAGGCGGGTTCAGCCATACCTGGCTGCCGATCGTGATCATCGGGCTGCTGTTCGGCAGAGGATTCGGAAGAGTATAACAGGCATAACAGAGTATAATAGGCATGACCTGATCTATATGGGGTTTGCCTGGTCAGTGTCGGACAAAGCCTGTGAACTTGTCGAGGAGCTTGCATACAAACACGGGCTGGGGTTCTTTGACATGTTTGATGTCCATCTCGACAGAAATACGGTCATCAAAATACCGCAGGTCAGCAAAGAGAAACTGAATCAGGAAGAAAACAAACAAGGAACTAAGCACACGTGGTGGCATGAGGATTGCTTTTGTATTGCTTTTAGAAATCGTATATGCTATGCTTCTTTCATAGAACAGAAAGCGAGGTGTAACAGTATGGCAAGATCAGCAACCAGAACAGCAAATGTCTTTACTCGTGTCGATCCTGAAACTAAAGAGCAGGCAGAGGCTATCCTAAACGAACTTGGTATTCCTATGTCCAATGCAATCGGAATGTTTCTGAAGCAGGTTGTTCTTCAGCGTGGCATTCCTTTTGAGATTAGACTACCCGCATCTGCTCCTGTTGCAATTGGCGCTATGACCCAAGAGCAAATCGATATGGAACTGCAGAAAGGAATAGATGATATTTCTGCAGGTCGTGTCGTCTCAGCTGACGTATTAGAAGCCGAGATAAGGAGCATGTATCAGGCATGAACATGAAAATTGTATATACTTATTCAGCACGTAAAGACTTAAGGGATATCTATGAGTATATAGCACATACGCTTCTTGCTCCCGAAACAGCGCGATCTTTGATTGAAAAAATTATGTCAGAAGTACGTTCTTTGGAAGAATCACCAGAGCGAAATTCTTTGTACAGGGATGAACCATGGCGTAGCCATGGGGTTCGTTTTCTTCCTGTTAAGAACTATCTGGTTTTTTATACAGTGAGAATGGACATCGAAACTGTTTCCATAGTACGGATCATGTATGGCGGACGCGATATCAGCCGACAACTTCACGAGACAATCGAATGGTGAAAGCAAGGATTCACGCTCACCGCTGTAATGGCGGTGGGCGCTTTTTCGAATAGCGGTGACCTTTCTATTGAGAATGTCCTGTCACAGGAACTAAAAAACAGGGGATCAATCAATCCCCTGTTTTTCTATTTCCATATATTGCAGTTAAGGCAATTGTATAGCAACCTCATCTGTTTCAAAAAGCTTCTCGTGATCATGTTCTCCGTGGACAAGAGAAACCCTGACTGAACACGTGTCTCCCTCGTGCGCACCATTCGAAATTGAGAGTTTCGTATGCGGGGGAATCATGTTATAACCAACTCTTGTATGTCCGGAAGCGAGCTGCAGGATTGGTTCGAGCAGCAGCGTGTCGTCGGTATTGTTCTCAAACAGGATCAGGTATTCAAAGTCCCCAATCTCGTTCTTGCGAGCCGTAGACTCAACAAGCGCGACAATGCCGTCCTCGTTATACAGCTCCTGAAACAGGCTCATATCGCGCTCAGTGGAGACGCTTTCTGTATCTGTGACGACAGAAACTGTATCGGTGTAACCGGAAGAGTCGCCCAGATCATCGCCGTCGATGTGCATTCTCATGGACATCTCATGGATGGAAACGATCCCTGCGTTACTGAGATCATGACTGCGAAGTTCGTATTCTCCTGATACGGTTTGACCGGCCGGCGCGTCAACTCTTCCTTGCGCCATAATTATATTTCCGTCTGCGATAATTTCAATCGCAGTGGCCTCGATATCGGCAGAAGTATTGTTGGTCACTGTGGCGGTTATGGTCTTATCACCGTATTCGCCGAGCCCAAAGCCTTCAACAGTCACTTTGACGCCATCCCGATCCATAAGGACCGTTTCCGGAAAAACTTCCTGCTTAGCTGCAGCGGGTTCTTCTTCCTTGGCATCCGCTTCCTGTCCAGCGCTGTCTGCCTCTGCCGCTGCGGCATCTTCACCTTTTTCCTCTGCCGCTTCGGCTTCAGCATCAACACTTTCTTCCTCAGCAGAGGGAGTCTGTGCTTCCTTCGGAGTGGTCCCAGTCTTGCCGCATCCTGCCACAAGTCCCGCCGTCAGCACAATCGCTGCAAATGTTCCTAATAGTCTTTTTAAAGCCATCTTGAGAATCCTCCTGAATTACTGGTGTGTAATTGCCTTGACAAATTGATTTTACTACTCGGTTCTGAAGACTTCAACTCGGTTTTGGCTGGTAGAAAATAGAATGGAAGTGTGATAGGGTGATATTACGGAAGAATTCTACAAATCATTTATTGATCATATCCTTACGATCAGTGAGGGATACAGCTTAACAGTCGACTTTATCAAGGAAACAGCATTTCGACCTAAAGGGATAATTCTTCCTAAAGAGGCGTTTGCTTTTTTGGACAGACTTCAATTCAAAAAGGAGAAACCTTAGAGGTCTTGATAGGAGCAATATTTACATGCAGACATCGGAGAGTTTCAGGCTGAGTGCAATCCTTTCTTTTTCAGGCGGCTTGCAGGATGCATATACGTATAACGTCAGAGGGAATGTATTCGCAAACGCACAGACCGGCAATGTTGTTCTGATGAGCCAGAATTTCATGATGGGAAACTGGAGCAATGCGATACACTATGTGCTGCCGCTGATCTCTTTTGCCGCAGGGGTATTTCTGACGGAACAGATAGAGTACAGGTTTAAGAATAATAAGAGGCTTCATTGGAGACAGGTTGTACTGATCATAGAGATCCTGCTTCTTGGCGCTGTCGGCTTTATGCCGGAGGAGCTCAATGTCGCCGCAAATATGATGGTATCCTTTTCCTGCGCCATGCAGGTGCAGGCGTTTAGAAAAGTACATGGGTACGGATACGCCAGCACGATGTGCATCGGGAATCTCCGAAGCGGAACGGAGAGTCTGTCGCACTATCTCAGGGATCAGGACAGGTCGTCTCTGATCAAAGCATGCCATTTCTTCGGGATCATTCTGTTTTTTGCGATTGGTGCCGGGGTGGGCGGTATTATGTCGAAGGTGTTCCTGGTAAGGACGATATGGATTTCGATGCTCCTGCTGGCTGCCGTTACGGTTATGATGGGGAGAGAGACGGTAGTACAGTAGTGAAGAGACCTTAGAGGTGGTGTGTCTAAAAAGAAGGTCAAAAAAGTAGGTCTGCCGATACACATCAAGTATCGGCAGGCCTTTTTGTTTCGCTTTCCGCCAAATGACCCGTCATGAGTTTCTGCATAGTGAATTTCCCAAAGCCCACGAGTATAATAGGATCTGTATAGACAGGTCACTGAAAGCGCGGGTATGTAGGTAACTGTCACCAAAAAAAAACTAATAATGATTTTATGTATTTTGATGGATTAAGCTATGGAATTTGGATGGATCAATCTGTTTGGCGCCGGAATTGTTTTGCTCATGATGATTCCAAATATCATTTATGCAGCCGGGCCAAAACAGGATAAAACGCAAATAAAAGCCCCGCATTACTTATCTGCCTGTGAACAGGTGGGAAGATACAGCTGCATTATTTTGATGTGGCTGCCTCTTCTTGTCTGGAAATTTGGCTTTGGAAGTGTGGAAGAATTCCTGATCTATCTGATTGGAAACGGGGTATTATTGCTGTGCTATTATTTGTTCTGGATATTCTACTCGAGAAAAAAGAGCTTATCAAATGCGATGGCGCTGGCTATTATTCCAACCGCGATATTTCTTCTATCGGGCATGCTGCTCCGACATTGGCTGTTGGTAGTGTTTGCAATTCTTTTTGGAGCCAGCCATTGTACGATCACATACGTGACTCATAAGGAATGTATGTAAAGGTACCAGGTAATATGTTTGAGATATCTTTTTCGCAGAAGAATCAGTTTTCACGGCTATCAGGCTGCTCGTAAAGGTAGTAAATCTATGAACCAAATCATTCAATCCTTAATGACCAGAAAATCCGTCCGCTCTTTCACAGATCAGGAGATTCCTGAAGAGATCATACAGGTGATCTTGGAAGCTTCCACCCAGGCGCCTACGGCCGGGAACCAGCAACTGTATACGATTCTGCGGATCACGGATCCGGAAAAGAAGCACCGGCTCAGCATATCCTGCGATCATCAGCCGTTCATCGAAAAGGCAAAACTTGTGCTGGTGTATTGTGCCGACTGTCTCAAATGGTATACGGCTTTTAAAGAGTCGGGGTGTGACCCGCGTGATCTGGGAGAAGGTGATCTGCTCCTTGCCGTATGTGATGCAGTAATAGCTGCGCAGAATGCAGTCGTGGCAGCCGAGTCATTCGGGATCGGATCCTGTTACATAGGAGATATCATGGAGAACATCGAGGAGCAGAGAGAGATACTCGGTCTGCCTCCTTATGTGTTCCCTGCAGCAATGCTCGTCTTCGGATATCCCACAGAGCAGCAGCTTCTCCGCAAAAAGCCGGAACGGGCCGATATGAAGTACATCGTCCATGAAAACAGCTACCATGTATTGTCTTCAGAAGAACTGAAGGAAATGCTTTCTTTTCACTCCGGCGGGCAGGACTACTGCTTGTGGCTAAAGGCATTTTGTGACAGGAAATACAATTCGGATTTTTCCAAAGAGATGTCAAGGTCGGTCAAAAAATACCTGGATGATTTCTCTACCATACATGACTCATAAGGAATGTATATAAAGGTATCAGGTAACTTTAAGGAGTCGTGAGATTATGTATGAGAATTACTTTTTCGACCTTTACGGTACGCTCGTCGATATCCGGACAGATGAACGGAAACTCTCGCTGTGGCGAGGCGTGGCGGAGTTTTACTCGCTCTGCGGGGCACCCTATACTCCTGCAGAGATCCATACACGCTACCTTGCGCTGTGTGCAGAGGAGACGGAATTACTCGCCGCGGCTCATCCAGTTCTGGGAATGGAGGGCGTGGAGATCGAACTTCGAAATGTCTTCCGTCGACTTTTTGAGGAGAAGGGTGTTTCTGTTCCTGCGACGCAGGTTGAAGACACGGCAGTGTTGTTCCGCTTGCTGTCTTTTGGCCGCAAGCCGCGGCTCATGAAAGGTGCTAAAAGGACGCTGACGGGATTGCATCAGCAAGGGGCACGCCTGTACCTGCTGTCCAATGCCCAAAGCTGCTTCACTATACCGGAACTTCGGAGTCTTGGATTATTAGATGGGATTTTTGATGGAATCTACCTTTCTTCCGATTTCGGTTCTAAAAAGCCTTTCCCTGCTTTTTTCAATGCAGCACTGGCGCAGGCAGGCCTTTCCAGTACTGAGGTACTGATGATCGGAAACGACCCGACCGCAGATATTCATGGGGCTGATTCCGTCGGCATGAAAAGCCGCTATATCCACAGCTGGCAGTCTCCTCCGCGCGGCTTTACCCTGCCGGAAAGCTGCCGGGAGATACTGTCTCTTGAGGAACTGTTAAAAGATAGCTGACAAAGGATGCTGTCCGCCGGCTATTGGATCTGAGGTGACCAAAATGGACATTAGACTTATACCACTGGAAAAGATGATCGTAGATGAAAAAGAGATACGTCTGGGCGAGAAGAAACAGGCAGTGATCTCCATGCTGGGAGAGCCTGAGCATATCCACGAAAACTACGGCGGCGGGAGTTGGCGCCACTATTATTGTGATTCCGAACTGGCTCTTGATTTCGACCAGGATGACCGCCTTGAGTTTATCGAGTTTCTAGGCGGGCATTATGGAAAACTGAGACCGTATATCTACGGCATTTCTGTGTTTGATACGAAGGATACAGATGTTGTCAGGATCCTGTCCGAACATAATAAAGGGGAGATTGACGATAGCGAGAACGATTCTTTCGGGTTCCTTGAGACCAGTATTGGAATCTGGAAAGATTCTGATGAGGAAGAATACTGGACTACGATCGGAATCGGTGTTAAAGGCTACTATACGGAAGACTGACTTGTTAAAAAGTAGAGGACAGTTAAGGGTGTCAGGCACGAAGATTGAGTACGAATAATTGCAGAACCCCTGGAAAGCCTCGACCTGTCAGCACACATGGGTATGCTGCAAATATACACGCAAATATGTTGCAACGGCTTGTGCAGAATGGTATTCTATCTTTGAGGAGGATACGAATATGCCGAATATAAAACCAATATCTGATCTTCGAAATTATACAAGTGTTCTTAAAGAAGTTAAGTACGGAGAACGAGTTTAT
>CACZJD010000156.1 GCA_902781325.1 uncultured Lachnospiraceae bacterium | reverse complement strand
TATGCGCAAAGAAGACCTGCGCAGACGATAACGGCACCTACGCCTACCCAATAGTTCAGGCCGAACTGGCTGTTGAGCAGGTTTCCGATTGCGCTGAGGGATCCGCCGAGAGCGGTCAGCATAACGATGATGAAGGAGAAGTCAAGAAGATATACGATCCAATCGACTCCCCAGACCTTCTTGGTCCAGTCTGCGTAGTTGTAAGTTTTGTAGATTCTTGAGAACTCCGCTGCGCAGTAGATGCAGTAGCCGAGCAGGCACATAGCAAGTACACTTGCGAGAGCGCCCCAGATGCCATATTTGACCCAGTAAACGAGGATCTGTGTACCGGATGCCACGCCGGGGCCGAAGTGTGTGCCCATCCAGACGCATGCCATTCCGATGGCGATTGATAAAGTTGACTGTTTCTTCTCCATTTGTTTCCTCCTTTTGTGTGCTTTTCGCATATCTATCACTGCTTACGGCTTTCCCCAAACCGTAAGCAGCAACATTCTTTAGGTACAAACTCCGCCTATCAGCGAAGAAGCGCGCCGGAGATGACCATCTGCTGAACCTGGGAGCTTCCTTCGTAGATGGAAGTGATGCGGACATCGCGGTACAGACGCTCGATCTCGTACTCCTGGGAGTAGCCATAGCCGCCGTGCAGCTGCAGGGACTTGTTAACGATCTCAATAGCAGCCTCGGTGGTGAAATATTTTGCCATGGAAGCAGCCTTTGTGGCGTCTTCCTTGTTGTCCATGAGCCATGCTGCGTTGTAGACAAGGTTTCTTGCCGCGTTGAGCTTGGTCTCCATATCAGCCATCATGAATGCCAGAGCCTGGTTCTTGCAAAGAGGCTTGCCGAACTGGATACGGTTCTTGGTGTGCTCAACAGCCAGATCCAGAGCTTCCTGAGCGATGCCCAGAGCCATGGAAGCGACGCCGACACGGCCGACATTCAGAGTCTTCATAGCGTTGATGAAGCCCATGTTCTCCTTGCCGAGCAGGCAGTCAGCGGGAACGCGGACATCTTCCAGGATCAGGTCGCTTACCGGAACGCCGTGCTGGCCCATCTTCTCCTCGTGCTTACCAACGGATACGCCGGGAAGATCCTTGGAAACGATGAACGCGCTGATGCCCTTTGTGCCCTTATCCGGATCAGTCTTGGCATAGACGATGTGGTAGTCGGCGATCGGAGCCATTGTGATGAAGCACTTTACGCCGTTGAGGATATAGCTGTCGCCGTCCTTGACAGCCTTTGTCTTAAGGGAGCCGGCGTCGGAACCTGCGTTGGGCTCAGTCAGGGCAAAGGAGATCTTGCTGCTGCCGTCCGCTACGCCGGGAAGGTATTTCGCCTTCTGCTCTTCTGTACCGGACAGAAGGATCGGCTGTGTGGACAGGGAGTTAGCGGAAGAAATGAACAGAGTAGCGGTCGCGCACTTCTTCGCGATCTCTTCCATAACACAGACATAGCTGCGCATGTCAAGGCCGAGTCCGCCGTACTCCTCCGGGATCTTCAGGCCGTAAAATCCGAGTTCTGCCATCTCCTGAACAACTTCTTCCGGAAATACGTTGGTCTTGTCGATCTCAGCTGCGATCCCTGCCAGGGTGCCTTCCGCAAACTGCTGAGCCATCTCGCGGATGGATTCGTGATCTTCATTGAAAAATGCACTTGCCATAGTTTTGTCCTTTCTTTTTATAAAATTGCCTTTGCATAGTTTCCTGTTGTTCCAACCGCGCTAAGCCCTGCTTCATCCGCAGCGTTTCTGGCGGCGATCTCCTTGAGTTCTCCCAGACGGACCTTTCCGCTTGCCGTCATCGGGAGCTCCCGGAATGTAAAAATGTATTTCGGAATCTTGAAGTAAGAAAGCCTCGGTTTTAAGAACCGCAGAAGCGCCGCCGCGTCAAAATCCTGTCCGTCTTCCACGACGATGCATGCCGCGATCTCCTCCTGTGTGAACTTGTTGGGAACTCCGACGACCTTGACTTTTTTCGTCATTCCGCTCGCGATGATCGCCTTTTCGATCTCTCTGGGAGAAATGTTCTCTCCTGACCGGATGATCATCTCTTTTCTTCTGCCTGTGATGCAGATCTCGTCAAATTCGTTGAAATATCCGATATCGCCCGTCTTGAGCCAGCCGTCCTCAGTCATAGTGTCCGCTGTCTCCCCCGGCATCTTGTAGTACTCTTTAAAAATATTGAAGCCTGCAAGCTCCAGTTCTCCGGGTAATCCGAACACTCTCTTCTTCGTTCCGTCCGGGTTGACCACAGGATCCGCCGCTGTATCCCAGCCGACGATCTCACCGGTGACAATATCCCTGACTCTCGCCATCGTATCCTCGTAGAAGGCGCCGCCTGTGACTTCGCCGCTTCTGAGCGGGTTGTCCCAGTCTGAGAAGGAACCGCTCGTTGAAGCCTCCGTCATGCCAAAAGAGGGAATCAGGTGCGCCTGCGGAAATCTCCTGCAGATTTCCTTATACTCTTCTGTCGTGATCACGCTGCCGCCGATGATGCCTGACCGAAGAGAACTTCCGTCGTATACTTCGTTTCCTTCCTTGCGGACCAGAGCCAGATACATACTGGGAACGCCGAGCATTACCGTGCAGTGATGATCGCTGATGGCCTCCCAGACGCCCTGCGTCCTGAAGGACGGAATGATGTGCATCGTCATACCCACGATCACGCTGCCCGCCAATGCGGTGTTAAGCCCGAATCCGTGGTACATGGAAACTGCCACAACAGTCTTGTCGTCCGTGGTCCATCTCATGCACTTCTGAACATGGAGATTAACGTTTACGATCCCGTAGTGGGTCAGAACGACCGGTTTGGCTTTAGATGTCGTCCCCGAGGTAAAGATGATGCAGGCGGGAGAATCAGAAGAAAGACTCTCCAGATTCCTGTACATTTCCTGCAGAGGCAGGCGCTTTTTGCCCTCCTCGGAAAAACTGTCAGGCTTTAACCATTTACCGGCTTCTCTCTCCTCGATATGGAGAAAATGTCTTATCTTAGGCGTTTTCTTACGGATCTGGGGGATCAGCTCGTCAAAAATAGTGCCGCGTGCGCCGGATCCATAGAAAAGTACTTCTACATCCGCCCGGTCGAGCTGATCGATCATCTCATCCGTACTATTTGCCGCGTTGAGAACGACGACCACTGCTCCGATCTTATAAAGTGCCAGCACGCCCTGTGCAAACGCCGGAGAATTCTGGCTCCAAATGCCGACATGAGTGCCTTTCTGAATGCCGTACAGGCTCATAAAGCGCGCAGCCAGAAGATCCGTCACCTCGTCAAGTTCCGACCATGTGCAGCTCCAGTCCCCGAATTCAATTGCAGTTTGCTGTCCAACTTTTGCCGCTGTCTCTTTGAGGCAGCCGCCGATTGTCTTTTGAACCAGTTCCATAGATCGCTCCTCCGGTAAGCTTTCACGGCCGGATCCTGCGGGCAGGGAGGGCCCGCCCGCTCTCCGGCTTATGATAATTACAGCAGGTCCTTGAAGGTCTCGATCGCAGTTCTTGCCTGCTCGTAATTAACCATCTGACGATCTACTTCAATCAGAACGCAAGGGATCTCTGCTTCCGCGCATGCGCGCTTGATCAGAGGATAATCAAATTCCTCGGGATCGCAGAACTTGGTCAGGACGACCAGTACGCCCTGTGCCTTAGCGGCCTTGGCGTCGCTGACGATCTTTTCTACTCGCTTTTTCTCTACATCGTAGAGAACACTGCAGTTGTCCATAGCGCAGAACTTGGAAGCGAGACGGTCCAGCGCGGTTTCGCCCTCTGCGGGTGCGTCT
>CACZJD010000155.1 GCA_902781325.1 uncultured Lachnospiraceae bacterium | reverse complement strand
GGAACACCTTGCTGTATTTTTGCTTCGTTGGAGTAGGTGACAAACGCGCCCTTGAGGACGGCAGACGACCCTTCAGTATCAGTGATCAATGAAGCAATCTGTCCTGATGTGGCGCTCTCCATGGTCGTGATGGTCAGGTGTTTCCTGATCAGAAGCTTTGTGAGTTTCTCATAATTGGCCCGGATTTCCCGTTCCGAATAATCGGTCCGTTTCATGACTTGACTCTCTCGTTCGCTTTTTTCAGGACTTTCACGGTCTTCACTACACTCAATGCTTCTGCTGCTTCTTTTAATACTTCCATTTTTCCCCTTCCCGCAGTGAGATCTCCGCTGCGCAACAATTAAAGTAATGCTTCCCTCTGTGTCAAAATATCGCTCACATCACCGACAGCGCATCGATCTGTGCCAGTTCTTCCGCTGTAAATGTTGTATTCTCCAGTGCCTTGATGTTATAGAGGATCTGCGCGGGCTTGGAGGCGCCGATCAGCACAGACGTCACTGCGCCATCCTTGAGGATCCAGGCGAGCGCCATCTCGGCGAGCGTCTGGCCTCTTCTCTTCGCGATCTCATTGAGGCCTCTGACGCGCTCGATCTTCTCCGCAGTCAGGCTGCTCTCCTTGAGGAATCTGCTGTCCGTGCGCACGCGGCTGTCCTCCGGAATACCGTTCAGATAGCGGTCCGTCAGAACGCCCTGCGCAAGAGGCGTGAAGCAGATAATGCCCTTGCCGAGCCTGGGGGCTGTTTCTTTCAGTCCGTTCTTCTCCACAGTGCGATCAAGGATATTATAGCGGTTCTGGTTGATCACAAACGGCACGCGCATATCCGTCAGAATAGCCGCTGCCTTCTCCAGCGTCGGCCCGTCATAGTTGGAAAGACCGACATATAGTGCTTTGCCGCTTCGGACGGCCTGCTCCAGAGCGCCCATAGTCTCTTCGAGAGGCGTATTCGGATCCATTCTGTGATGGTAGAAGATATCGACATATTCAAGTCCCATTCTCTTGAGGGACTGATCCAGACTCGCCAGCAGATACTTGCGGCTTCCCCAGTCGCCGTAAGGGCCCTCCCACATAGTGTAACCGGCTTTGGTAGAGATGATCATCTCATCCCTGTAGGGCAGGAAGTTCTCTTTGAAGATCCTGCCGAAGTTCTTCTCGGCACTTCCCGGCTCCGGCCCGTAATTATTGGCCAGATCAAAGTGAGTAATACCGTTATCGAATGCCGTAAAGCAGAGCTTCTCCATATTCGTATAGGAGCTCGTGTCGCCAAAATTGTGCCACAATCCCAGTGATACGGCAGGCAGCATCAGACCGCTCTTGCCGCACCGGTTATACTTCATGGTTTCATATCTTTTGTCGCTTGCGATATACATACAATTATCTCCTTATATTACGATTCATATTTCTCGATATTAATAGTATCATCCGCATCGACAGTTACATCAAGCTCATAAATCCATTTCCCCAAATAATCTCTGTAATTAAATTCATTTATCAAAATATAGTCCTCAGCCCGATAGACTTTGAAGTCTGCGCCTCCGCCGCCTTTATTTTCCATGGCCGCGATCCATTCCGCATAGGCCTGAGCTGCTGCCTTTACTTCTTCCCCGGAACAGACATTGTTGACCAGGATCAGGGGGACCCCCACGGCACGTTCCACTAAGGATTCTCCTGCATTCCTGAGCTCCCTGATCTCAGCATATACCTGAAAATCTGCCGGATCCAAATAGCCGGACAGGAAATCCGTGATCTCCTTTTTATACTCCTCTTCCGCTATTTTTGCCTCATAGTTGTCGGAATATGAGTACTTCCCATTTTTATAAGAGATATATACGGTTACGATCTTCTCCGGCAAAGTATCCGATATTTTGGCTGTGACATATTCGCCGTCAAGACCTCCGGAAACGTATCCCAAATACTCAAATTCGTCTTCGTATGTCTCTTCCAGATAAGACAATACTCTTTCTATCTTGACGATCGCGTTTTTCTGGGAATCTGTAAGCCGGTCGTATTCTTCGGGGAGCCCTTCATCGCGAAGGATTTTCTTCTGCCGTTCGGTCAGCTCTACGGTATATTTTTCTGACTGTCCGGCTTCTGCACTCTCAGTCTGCACGACTTGCGCACTCTCAGTCTGACCGGAAGCGCTGCTGTCCGGCGCCTTTTCTGCACAACCGCAGAGCATAAGTGACAGGACTGTAATGAGGAGAACTATTCTTTTTTGCATCACTGAACTCCTTATGTGCTGTTACGGGAGGCCTGCTTTCTTTAGGAGTTCCTCCAGTTCTTCCCGGCTGAATAGCTTTTGATTATCCGGATTCTTTAGAAGCAATTTGGGAAGTTTTCTTTCGATATTTCATACTCCTTAATGACGCCAAATGGGCCTTGTTCCCAAGACATCCGATAAATCCCGTCTTCTTCCGTTACTTCAAAGCCGTCCCCCTGATATCTCTTTTTCATTTGCCTATCTCCATATTTACCAAGTTCCTTTCCCCTAATTATCCGCTTCTTTGATAAGCTTATTAAGCTCCCTGCAGATCCTAGCCAGAGGCTCATTAAGGGCGATCCTTTTTTCAAGGTTCTCATCCCACAGTACGACGTCAGAAAGTCCGCCTCTTCCGCCGGGCCAGAGATAGCGAAAATATTCCCTAACGGCCTTTTCTTTTTCTTCTTCCGGGAATTCATCAGCAAGATCGTTGACCGCATCTTCTGTGATCCTTGTCTGGTATTTCAGATTCTTCCCGCCATATTCTCTCAGGTGATCTCTTAGTTCTGTGAAAAGTATCTTCGCTCTTATTGTATCCATTTACTGATTCCCCGCTTCTTCTGAATCCAGCTTGAATGCTTTGATCAGATCAATCTTATCGAAAAGCTCCATAGGGTCGTTGACACTGTTCAGTTTTCCGTCTCTCCACAATAACCCCACTATAGCCTGCCCCCGGTTTGCCTCGTCTTTGTCGTGCAAGTAAATATCAACCAGCAGATCATAGACACCCGGCTTTTTAGCTAGACCAGCCAGCCCTACTGCGATCGGTGTATTGACAGCAAGCCCCCGGTAATTTTCCATAATGATATCCAGATATTTTTCTTCTTCAGTTGCCTCGAAGAGCGCAAGTGCAATATCAGCGCTCCCGTAACTCGGGATCTTAAATTCCGCCAGCTTCTTTTTCAAGGCAGCAATGCCGTCGTAATTTTTCAGAGCAGGCATAAGTACAGCAAGGTCGGCATCATTCTTATTCATGAAATGATTCCATATATCCTTCTCAACCTCGTTTCTCTCCTGTTCCGTAATCTTGTCAAACAGGTTCGGATCGTAACCTTCCATTCTCTGTCTTCCTGTAGCCTTAAGCTGCGCTTTGAAGTCAGTATACGCTTGGCTATGCTTAATCTCTTTTCTTCCAAACAAGTTCATTTTGTTCACCCACATCAGCTTAAGATTTACTGACAGCAAGTTCTGAGAAATCCTTCACCAGCAGATACACGTTCTGGTCATCGTCGGATTCTTCGAAGACGTACGAATCGTCCCAATAATAAACTCCGGTATCATCTCTTCCATCCGCGATCAGGAACAAAAACCCCTGATGGACATCGAAACCGATCAGGACCGCGCCATCCAGCATCTCGTCCTTGTACTTCTCATTCCAGTACAGAATATCCGAATTCTGCGTCACGCCATACCCGAAGAATACATCCACAGCGATTGTCTGCCCAATCGACGTAACCATAATTCTATTATTCCCATCCTGTTTAACAATACCGCCGCCGGTTTCTTTCAAAAACTCTCTATAGTTTCCGGGAAGCGTTACACCAAGAGCTGACTCAAGTTTGCAGATCGCATCTTCTGATAAAGGGCCAAAACACTGAATATTCATAGCTGTTATTCTCCT
>CACZJD010000154.1 GCA_902781325.1 uncultured Lachnospiraceae bacterium | reverse complement strand
ACCATTAACCGCAAATTCCTCTACGGACTGGTCTCTACACAGGTAATAGATCCGAAGATGATGTCTTCCTATGAGCAGTTCAACCGCACCATGATCTACTGCCTTACTATTGCCAATGAATTCTATAGTGTAGATGTCACTCTGAACGATCTGATCCTCGACACAACCAACAATACCAAACAGGTATTTGAAGTAACTGCAGAGGGAAAAGATGACTCCTGGATTCTGGACGGACACGAGAAGAAGTTCTATCTGAACGGCGGCAGCACAGAATACACCTCCAGTATGTTTGATTCCCAGACACTGGCTGTCTGGAGTTTTGTCCTGGACGATTTCTTCGGAGTAAAGTAAGCGGCTAAACGCCGAAACATAAAAAAAGTCAGGGAACATCGGATCACCGCTCAAGAGCCGGAACCATGTTCCCTGACTTTTTTAACACTCCTAATCTCACTCCAGCCAATACACCCTGTCTTTCTTACGGGGCGCTGCCTCCGGCACTTCACCGTCTATGTATCCGACCGCGCAATGACCGATGCCTTCCCAATTTCCATCTATGCCGAGTTTTTCCAATATGAATTTGTACTCGGGAAGCCAGAATTCCTCCTTGGCCCTGTGAACCCAAACGCTGCCAAGTCCGAGGGAATGCGCGGCGAGCATCATATTCCCGAGCACAAGGCTGCCGTCATAGAGATATGTCGGATGGTCCTTATCCCCGAGCACGATCAAGATCACCGGCGCTCCGTGGAAAGGATCCACTCCCTTCTTCCAGCCTCCGATCAAACGGTTTGACTCCGACAGCATTTCACGGATCTTGTTATTCGTGACTGCCAGTGTGATCGTTGCCTGTTCTCCCCTGCCGCTGGCGGCGTATAGACCTGCCTCAATGATCTGTTCAATATCCTCTTTTGGCGGCATAGTTTCTTTGAAACTGCGAATGCTCCGGCGCTCCTCCATTGCCCTGATAATATCATTCATGGTGTGTCCCTCCCTGTAAGATCATAAGTTATAATTTGCAAATCTGTACTTCCACACTATCATATTTTCGCCATGTTTTCCACCTGCCAAAAAAAGCCCGCAGCAATTGCCTGCGAGCTCTTTTCAACTATAGTCTTATCTTTGTCCGTCCGGTCTCATATTTCCACCGTGCATTCCGCCTTGTCCCATGTCTCCGCCGTGCATTCCGCCTTGCGAGTCACAATAGGTTGTGGAAACGTCTTCTAAGGTAATCTCTTCCGAGGTCCCTCCTGCCGAGACAGTGTATTTGCCTCCAACCTTCATCTCAGGGCAGCTGATCAGTGCCGAACTGAAGCTGCACGGAACTTCCCAGGATAGCAGTACACTTCCGTCCGCATCTGTGACAGTGAGCGTTGTACCGGCTTCCGCGACTGTACTCGTATTGTAAAGAATCGATGCCTGGGTAGAGGTTGAATCAAATCCTTCAGCCATAGAAGACGCTCCACAGGCGATGATGGTCCCTCCTGTGATCTCTGCGACGCCGCCGCTCTCACTTGCATAGTCCACGGCGCAGTTGCTGCCGGTTCCCAAAAGACTGATATAGATCGTGCCGCCGCTGATCTTAATGTCTCCGTTGGAGTCCAGTCCGTCAGCGTCCTGACCGATTTCGTTAACGATCCTGATGTTTCCGCCGCTGATCGAGATATATGTTTCCACATCTTCTGTATCGGCAGAAGACTGCCCGCTCCCTGAAGCTGTTTCCGTTTCCTGACCAGCCGGCATCCCGCCGCTCATGCCTTCCTCACCCATGTCGGGAGGCGTAGGCCTCTCACCGGTCGTGCCTTCCTCACCCATGCCGGGAGGCGTAGGCCTCTCACCGGTCATGCCTTCCTCACCCATATCGGGAGGCGTAGGCCTCTCACCGGTCATGCCGTCATCCGTTCCGCTGCCCTGCATTCCGCCGTGTCCAGATGTGCCGTCGTTCCGGCCGCCGCCCATCTGACCGCCTCCGCCGAACATGTCGCCGCTGCCGCCGTTGGCGTTAAATCCATCGTCCTCGCAGTTGATTGAGACATCTCCGCCTGACACGTCAATGATCAGTGCCTCAATTCCTTCATAGCAGTCGCTGATCAGGATCGTTCCACTCTGAACATAAACAGAAGCATCTGAATGGATCCCATCATCTCCGGCAGAGATATTGGTCTCTCCTCCTGCCACTGTGATATCACCTGTGGTGTGAATCCCGTCTCCGGAAGCAGTAATATCCAGTGTTCCGGATTCAATATATAAGTACCCGTTTTCAACTTCGTTAGTTGTCAGAAGGCCATCGTCACCTGCTGTTGCCGCGATCGCAGCGTCTTTGATCCGAATGCTGTCATTTACGTGGATCGCATCATCCACTGCCGATATAGTAATTGTACCGCCGGTGATCACCAGATCATCGTTGGCGGATATTCCATGACTGTACTGTGCAGTCACAGTAAGGCTCCCGCCTCCGTTGATCGTAAGGTCGTCGTGAGCAAAGATCGCGCCGTCTGTTCCATCGCTGAGCGCAGTGTCGGAATAGACCGAGCCGCTTGTCAATACATTCTGACTGCCCTCCGCCAGGGTCAGGAACACCTTATCCGCCTGGTCCACCTGAATGCAGGCATCGTCGCTGCAGTTGATCTCCACGCCGTCAAGGAGGATCCACACTTTTGAGGAATCGTGAGTATCCACGATGATGCTGCCGTCCTCCAGATTGCCGCTGAACACGTAACGCCCGGCTTCAGCGATCACGACGTTCCCGTCATAGACATAAGCCCCGTTGCCCGAGATGGACGCGCCGTCTCCGGTAAGTGTGATCACTGCCGCGCCGGTAGTGTCCCAGGAACCGTTCTGATCGTTAGTGGTGAAGTACGCGGAATCAGAGTTCTGCTCCGCGTCCTCATCCACGATCTTTGTGATTCCCAGTGCTTCTCCGTAGGCTGCAGATAACGATGGCAACGCAGATCTTATCAAGAGTATTGTGCGTTGACATATAATCCTCACTTCCCGGATCAGCCCATGTAGTCGCCGTTATAGCTGACGAGCACCGCGCTGTTCACTCCCTCGATCTGGGCCAGTTCGTTGACGAAATCTGTATTGTCATCCTTGAGTCTGATTTCAAGATTCAATTCTACACTGCCTCTGCGAGCGGTCTTACTCTTCACACTGCACTTATTAGTCTTCTCTTTGAGGTATGTCACTGCCTTCTCTTCACTCGCGTGATCATTGCAGTCCAGGACCACGATATAAGGATGTGTGTTCTCTTTGCGCTTAGCGAAGAAGAGAATGATGAGGCCGATCAGTACACTGCCGAACACTGCCAGCGGGATCATTCCTGCCGCCAGCACTATGCCTGCCGCGATGGACCAGAACAGGAACGCGATGTCGAGCGGTTCCTTAATTGCTGTCCTGAAACGGACGATGGACAATGCACCGACCATACCAAGGGAGAGAACTACGTTGCTGGTCACTGCCAGAATCACGAGCGTTGTGATCATTGTGAGAGCCACCAGCGTCACTCCGAAAGTGGAGGAGTACATAACTCCCGCGTAGGTCATTTTATAGATCAGATAGATGAACACGCCCACGGCAAACGCCAGAAGAAGCGCGAGCACCATGTCGAACATGCTGACCGCTGTTACATTCGCAAGAAAACTTGATTTGAAAATATCCGAAAATGTCATTTTTTGTCCCTCATTTCTTCATATTTGAACCGTCTTTGCGGTCTTTTGCTTAGTCGTAAATTCTGCACTGCGCGTATTTGGAGAACGCGCAGACTCTTCTTCCGGGCGTCTGCACCGCGTCTCTTATGATCGAGGGCAGGTAGGCGTCCCATTTCACTTCCAGGATGATCCCCGCATCTCCCGCCGGAACCGTAACACAGTCGGGATCGAGAAAATCCGTACATCCCAGGCCTGTCCTGATGTCATAGTCAAATGTTACCCTGACATTACCCGGCCTGTATATAAACGGTTCTCTTGTGTAATCGACGATCGTCATCGGTCTCATCCCCTGATACCGCATCTTGCAGTATAGTTCCTGGATCAGAGAATGGGGCGAATGGAGCATCCAGTCGATATCTCCGTCCACGATTTTCTGCGCTTCTTCCACGCTCAGGGGCGCCGAATACTTTGTCCCCAGTCCGTTCAGTTTACTCTTTTTCTCAAGATGGATCACCGCCGACGGATCCCCGTTGTAGTAGCGGATCCGGAACTTCTCTCTCCGGTTCACGCCGTCGACTTTCTCCCTGAGCGCTTTGTCATTTAAATTGTCAAAATACAGACTTCGTATCAGATACTTCCCGTCTACTGCATGCGGATCCGGCTCGGCAACTGCTCTGAGCCTCTGCCTGATGGAGATCAGATCTGACCAGTTGATCTCGTGTTTCCACTCGTGGCGGTAATGGATCTCTTTATTGTTTTCCATCTGTATCATCACCTCTCTTTCCTTTGTCCTGGCTTATTATTTCATGCGAAACTTAGCCAAAACTTAGAAATCCGATAAGTTTGAGATTTTTTCTAAATAATGCTGAGTTTGCAAAAGAAAGAGCCAGAGGGGCAGGCCCCTCTGACTCGCCTGTTCTTATTCCGGTCTGTGTTTTGCCAGTGCCGCGTTCTTATACTCCGGATCATCAGTCACTTCTTTGATCACTTTGATCTGCTCCGGGAAGAAGACCTCATCGCTGACATCGTACATTTCTATCTCAGCGAGGGCTTTATCTTTCCAGAAGGGATACACGTCTATCTGGAAATACTGGTTATTATAAGCAAGGCAGTACCTTTCCTTTCGGATCCTGCCCAAAGAAGCGTCCGCATTCATGATCAGGTTCAGATACTCGTTTTCCGAGATCCTTCTCTCCGTCTTAAGATGCTTGTGCTCGTTGATCCTGATCTTTCTGGTCAGGTAATAGATATAGTGGCCGTCGCTGCCTCGTTGGCGGACCCGGATCTCCTCATTTTCATCCACTTTGAGATAAATCTGTATGATATCCACTTTCTCGCAGCTGGGTATCGACTGCAGCCATTCGAGATCCGGATACTCAATAAGGTATTTGCGCTCGATCTCAAAGGGCGCGGGCTCTCCGAGGAAGGAACTGATCTCCGCGATCAGGCGCCTCATCTTGTCTGTAAAGTCCGTGGAGTTGTCGATTACCCGCAGGTGCGGATGACCGGTCCAGGCCTCTATGAACTTGTCGTCCATGGCGGCCGCTTCTTCCACAGTCTCGATCCTCGCCGAATTGTTGGCGTTTGTATAGAATTCCTCGGCGCCTTTGGCTGCGGTCACCAGATGAAACACCGCATCGTACTGATCCCGCAGTTCCACCTCATTTGCGCCGACAGACCTGCATACAGACTCAAAAGTAGCTTCATCCATATATACCTTATTGTCGAGGGCGGCTCTGTCACATACGATCAGGACCTTGTCTTTCTTCATCACCTTCGCCGCCTGCTCGAAAACTTTCTCTTTCTCGAGCTGGAACTTCATATGACAGTGCTGGTAATCCGAGTTGGTCTTGCATGTCCAGGGCGCTACGCCTCCGGTGATCAGCTCAGTGGCTGTCTCCGGCACGAACAGAACGTCGTATCCTCTCTCCCTGAAAGCATTGCTGATCCAGTTCATTGCAGTGGTCTTTCCTGCGCAGGGCCCGCCTGTGATCACTATTTTGCTGATATCCATTGCCTTCTCCTTGACTTCAGATTCACAGTTGCTCACAGATATAAGTATAGCAGAAACAGGCCATCAGTTTGCAAAAAAAAGAGGCTGTGAAGCCCCGGAGATTGGTCTTTTCCGTTTCTTCACAGCCCTCTGGTCGATATTACTGTGTTATACTCTTAAATTTTACTGGGCAAGAACTGCCGTGATGTGCGGGTTAGGTCCGTTGTACCAGTACAGGAAGCCTTCCAGATCGATCACATCGCCGATATGGAAATCCTTGACAGCCTTGTAAATTTCGGTGTCGGGTCCGCAGAGATAGGACTCAACAGTGAAAGTATATGTCTGGCCGTTGACAGAGACGTTGAAGTAGAGGTCGTCTCCTTCAGTTCCGGAGCCGTCATAATTGTAAATAAACGCGACATCATTATTGTCTTTGTCCTTGATCGGCTCAACTTTCATGCCTTTGAAGAGAACTTTCTTGTTCATCTTGGCCGCAAGATCATCTGTGCCCAGAAGAGCTGTGACATCCTCTGCTTCCGCGATATAATCGCCGTCAACAAACATCCACGCCTCAATGTCGATGACTTCGATCTCGCCGGACCACTCAGACTTGTAGCCCTTGACCTTGATCGTTTTGCCGATCTCCATCAGCTCATATTCCTTTTCCGTGCAGGGGAGCTCATAAATGAAATATGCGCCGCCGTTCTGATCCTGCAGATAAATAGATGCCTTTCCCTGATCATCCTTCACAAAGTAGTTCTGTTTGCCCTGAATCGAGCCCTGAACAACAACCTCTGTATCAGCTGCTGCTGCCATATAGTCCTCAAAGCTCATAGCATCCTCAGGAATATTAGGCTCAGTCTGCTCGGGCTCTTCCACTGTGCTCTCTACCGTTTCATGTGTTTCTTCGGCAGGTTTCGCCTCTTCTGTCTTTGATTCCTGAGCGGGGGCAGAATTGCTGCTGCCGCCGCATGCTACTGCTGCCAGCATCATCGCACCGGTCAGCATGATGACAATTGCTTTTTTCATAACTTCCTCCATATTCAAGTACAGTCTGTCGGCTCGTGACACAAGTGTTACTTTGATCTCCGGGGAATTCTCCTCAGAAATCACTTCTATTATAGCGAAGAATCGCCAAAATAGCACATCAAATTGGTGACGCTCAATCCTGTTTCACAGTAAGCGCCGATCGGCGCCCGCTTACCCTTCCTCACTTCTTAGCGCTCTTCACCTTCATCGTCACATAATAGATTCCGATCAGGATCCACGTGACGACCAGAGCGGCGATCAGCGCCTTTGAGGCGGTCGGCAGAGGGCCCATGTTTTCCTTCGAACCGCTCCCCATACCCGTAGTCTGGGTCACATCCTCGATCAGCTGTCCCGCGGCGTCACGCAGCGATGTGGAACCGTTGAATACAGGCGTGACAAAGGTGTGCTGCACATTGTCGATCAGAAGTTTCGAGGCTTTGATCTTGACGTCATAGTGGAGGTTGTTGTCTTCCCCCATCCTTGCCAGGTAATCCTGATATTCCTCTGACCCCGTTGCTTTAGTTGTGACCGGCACATACCCTTCCGTCTGGGAATAGGCGATCTGCACGTCGTTACTGATCAGGTACTGGGTAAAGAGCCAGGAGGCCAGAACGACCTGAGGGTCTTCTTTATTGAAGATGCAGACGGAAGGTCCCTGGGAGATCATCTTGGGGTTTTCGGGATCATACTGGGGGAACATTCTGACTTCCGTCTCAAACTCGACGAACTTGTCCTTGCTGATATCCGAGAGGGGCGCGTGGCTTCCCATCCAGGTCGCGCCGGCCGTGGAGTCGATCGCAAATATGCACTGGCCTGCATCCAGGAAATTCGCCGGATAGCTCGATATTTTGAACGTTGAGAAAGCGCCCGTCTTCGCGTGCTCCGCAACTGTCTTTAAGATCTCTCTGGTCGTATCGTTGAAGAGCAGCACTTCTCCTTCATCCGTTGAATAACCGGCGTCTCTCTCCTTGAGCATCTGGATCATCATATTGTCGGTGGACTTGTCGATGAAAGGGATCATGACTTTCTGTCCGTTGACTGCAAAATTGCCGTCTGCGTCTTTGGCCATGGCTGCCTCGGATACTTCCCAGACAAAGTCCCAGGTCAGGACGTCGGGAAGTTCATAACCCAGCTTTTCCACAAATGTCTTGTTGACATAGCAGGCCTCTGTGGATCGCATGTAAGGCAGCGCATAGCAGGTGCCGCCGATCGAGCACTCCGAGAGGAACTGCGGCACGACCTCGTCCTTAGAGGGACCGTCGAATTTAAGGTCGCTTCCCGCCAGTCCGTACTTGGCGTCTGAGATCAGCGAATCCAGCGGCACCACAACGTTGTCGCCCGTCATATAGGTCGCGATGTGGTCCGGGTAAGTGATGCAGACGTTAGGGGTCGTGTTGGTTGAGATGTTCGTGATGACATCGTTGTATATTTTGCCGTAGTCTGTGTAGAGCCTCATGTTGACATCGATATTCGGATACAGTGCCTCGAAGTCCGATATGGCCTTCTCGTAGATCTGCGTCTGCGTCTTGTTGGTGTCGTTTTTGGCCCAGAAGGTCAGTTCGATCTTCTGACTCTCATCGAGCTGATCGGGGACTGCAAACTCGGCTCTTCCCTTGGAACCGTGGCAGCCGGTCAGAAGGGCTCCCGCAAGGATGCAGACAGCAGCAAATACTGCGGTTTTTCTGAGTTTTCTCATCCCTTGGTACCTCCTCTCGAGACGCCTGCCATGATCTTTTTGTGGAAGATCAGAAACAGCACGATCAGCGGCACGGAAATGACTACGACAGCAGCCATCATGGCCGGGATGTTCTCACGCCCGAAGCCGTTCTCACGGATCTCCTGGATACCGTTTGAGACCAGGAAATAGGCCTGATCATCTGTGATCAGACGGGGCCATACGTAAGAATTCCAGCACTCGATGACCTTCAGGATCGCGATCGTAACCATGGTAGGCTGGCAGATCGGGATCATGACTTTCCACAGGTATTTGAAGTCTGAGGTGCCGTCCACCTTAGCCGCCTTGTAGAGTTCTTCCGGGATCTGCTCGAAATTCTCCTTGAGCAGGTAAATATAGAACACCGAGGTTACAGACGGCAGGATCAGACCGATATAGCTGTTGCGCATGCCCGCGTTCGTGATCGTGACGAAG
>CACZJD010000153.1 GCA_902781325.1 uncultured Lachnospiraceae bacterium | reverse complement strand
CACGACCCCGTCCTCGATGTATTTCCGGATCACATCGTCCTCATAGCCATATTCCTTGAGGACTTCGACTGTGTGCTCGCCGATCATGGGGGCCTGGCGATCCAGGGTAGGAGCGATGTCCTCGACGGTCTGCGGCTCGGTGAGCGTGAAGCGGATGGGGGTCGTGGGCTGTTTTGTCACGCTGCCATCATTATTGGCAAAGGGAACGATATATTTGTTCTCCAGGGCCTGCGGATCGTTGACGACCTCACTGATATGCTGTACATGGTCGTAGGCGATGTCAGCGCGGGCGAACATTCTCTCGATCTCTTCCATGGTATGTTGCGCAAATGCGGGTGCCAGGATATTGACCAGCTCCTCGGAATGCGCTTTCGATCCGACCGCCGTGGAATAATCCGGGTCGTCGATCAGATTAGTCAGGCCCAGTTCCTCGAACAGTTTGTTGTTATAGCGGTCTGGCTCCAGGATGCTCATATAGAACCATTTGCCGTCGGAGCTGCAGTAGGTATTCATGACGGGGCTGCCGGGATTGAGACGGGTCTTGGGATACACGTCACCGTACTGGACAGAAACCATTCCGGCGCTCTCACTCCAGATTACCTGCCCGAACAGGGAGATCATGACTTTGCAGCCCTTGCCAGTCTGCGCCTTCTGATAGAGCGCTGCGGAGATACCGCCCGCCAAAGAGCAGGAAGTCGTCGCATCGCCAAACCCAATCAGCGGATTGATGGGGCTGGTGTCCTTCTCCGTAAGGTCGATCATAGCGCCCGAGCGAGCCCAAAAAGCAACCGTGTCGAAGCCGGCATTGTCTTTGGCAGGGCCGAAATCACCAAACCCATTGATCTGTGCCCAGATCAGATGGGGAAATTTTTTGCTGAGCGAGTCATAATCCAGGCCCAGACGTTTCAGAGCCCCTGTCCGATAACTGGAAACAAAGACATCCGCCGTCTCGAGGATCTTATCCAAGATGGCCTTGCCTTCATCTTTCTTGAGGTTGAGAGCAATACCCCTCTTGTTCATATTGTAGATAGTGTAGAAAGGATTACAGTCTTTCTCTGTCGGGCAGGACATTGTCGCACCTGTCCAGCGCCCGGGATCGCCGAATCCAGGCTCGACTTTGATGACATCCGCCCCCCAGTCAGCGAGGATCCTGGCTGCGCCCGGCCCCGCTACGAAATAAGTCAGATCGATCACTTTAACACCTTTTAACGGCTTAAACATTTTTACCTCTCTTTCCGGAACACTCCGTATATTTGGCGGAGTTCGTCGTGTTCCGAAGCGGACTCCGCAGATATATCTGTTTTATGCTTCCGGACATATGGAAGCGCCTTTACGCGAAGACTGCTAACCAGGGAATTCACTAAGTCGAATTCTCAGCCGGTATCGGAGCAGTTGGCGTTCCGGCACAAACTTCTGTATGGTATACTTTCCTTTTCCTGTTGCGATACTCTTCGATGCGATCCGCAAAAGCCGGGAACTTCTCGCGGCACACACACCGGACTTATGGAAGTCCGGGGAACAGCGTAAACAGAATCACGCCTATGAGAGAGCCGATAAACGGGATCACGACACTGAGGACACAGGTCAAAGGATAGGAATCACGGTGTGTTTCCTTGCAGAGACCTGTTGTAATCGTGACGACGACGCCGTTATGAGGCAGGGAATCAAGAGCTGAGGAAGAAAGGCTCATGACTCGGTGCACGATGGCAGGAGCAACCCCCATCTGGGTGTACACGGGACCGAGAATCGGGACCGCGATGCCAAGACCGCCGGATGCGCTTCCACAGATGCCGCAGATAACGGTGGTACCGATGAGAAGAGACAGGAGCCTCGGACCAGGGATGTTGAGCATGACCTGAACGATGTCCTGGAACGCATCGGTCGAGGAGACGACGGAGCCGAATCCGACGACGCAGCAGGTGTTACTGACGGAGATGATCGCTGTCGTCAGAGCTTCCTGGAAGGACACCTGGATTTTTTTGCTCTTATCGAGATACTTCCACATAAGACCCAGTGCGGACAGAGCCGCGATAAAGACCGCCGCTTCCACGGGGAAGCTGTTGCCGCCGATCTTGATGTTGACCAGCGCGATGCAGATGATGAGCGGGAGCAGTGCGAGGATGAAGGGCGGAAGATTCTGGTTCTCCTCCGATGTGAAATCATCATCCGCTCTCTCGATGAAGTGTTCCCCTTTCTTTTTTGCGTTATCGAGCCAGAATTTCAGGTATGCAATACCCGCAATACCCATGAAGGCGATGGAGATGAAGCCGACCACAGCGCCTGCCATGTAGCTGGTTCCCAGGTTTGTCGCCGGAACCGCATTGTGAATCTGGACGGCACCTGGAGCGATCATACCAAAGGTCGCAACACCATAGAACAGCGTACCGGGAAGGGCCCGCCTGGGAAGATCGGCCTCACGCCAGATTTCCAGGGCGATCGCGAATACGCAGAATGCACCAACGTGCGCGGAAACGCCGCCATAGGAAAGAATGGCGCAGGCGATCGGGACGGAAACGAACGCCCAGTCCTTACCGATGCTCTTGATGATCGTCTGCGCGATACTCCTCGCACCGTTAGTGATGTCCATGAATTTCGCAAGAACCGTACCTGCCAGGAACAGCAGGAAGTAATTCTTGAAGAACCCAACGAACCCTGTCATGTAGGTCTCCTTGAATGTTTCATAGGGGTTCAGTGCATTAAAAGTAATAACGACCGCCACACAGATGAAAACAGTCAGATACAGGTTGAGATTCCTCATGATGAGGAACATCAGTAAAGCGAAGGCTAGCACTATACCAAGTATGCCTAGTGTGTTCATAATTTTCCTCCTCGCAAAAAGCGAAAAAGCACTTTTGAAAAATGAAAACTTGCCATTTTGCGCAAAAATCATTCTTAAGTGCCTGTTATAGAATGATTGATTCTAGTCAAAACCTTGCTATACTCAAATCATTTTAGCTATTGATACGAGGCAACAGCCGCAGTCTCCCTCTTTTTATGTGATGACACGCCTGATACACATCAATATTCGTTCGGGAACTGCGGAGCGCGTTTCTCCAGGAAGGCGCTAATCCCCTCATCTTTGTCCTTTGTGCCGAATACGACCGCCCAGCACTCCTTCTCGATCTCAAGGCCGTTGCGAAGATCCGTGTCCGCGCCGCGGTTGATCGCCTGCTTGCAGTAGCCGATTGCGATTGGGGACTTGGAGAGGATCGTGGCCATCATGGCCTTCGCCTCATTCATCAGTTCCTCTGTTGGAACGACTTTATTGGCCAGACCGATCTCCTTCGCCTCCTGCGCCTTGACCTGGCGGCAGGTGTAAATGAGTTCTTTTGCAATGCCTGCGCCCACCAGGCGGGTCAGGCGCTGGGTTCCGCCAAAGCAGGGAATCAGTCCCAGGTTCGCCTCGGGCTGGCCAAATACAGCCTTTTCGGAAGCAATGCGGATATCGCAGCTCATAGAAAGCTCACAGCCGCCGCCGAGCGCAAAACCGTTGACCGCCGCGATGACGGGCTTCTCCAGAGTCTCGATCTTGTTGAAGAGGGTCTGCGCGCGCTCGGAATACAGACGGCCTTCCTCCACCCCGTAGTCGCGCATCTGGGAAATGTCAGCTCCGGCCACGAAGGCGCGGCCTTCCCCTGTGATAATGACACCCAGGACATCCTTATCACTCTTGATGACAGTGAAAAATCTGTCCAGTTCATCCAACGTCTGGTCGTTTAGTGCATTCAGGGCCTTCGGCCGGTTCATTGTCAAGATCGCGACCGTTCCGTCAAGTTCACCTTTTACAAACTCGGTAATCTTTGCCACTTCCGTAAATTTCATCTTTAATACCTCCTCTCAATGACTGTCCTGAGCAGGACAGTCATACACCGTTCACAGTCCCCGGAACAGTGAATGGACCAGCCGGTATGAAATCCGGAACGCCTGCATTCAATGCTACTCCACCGCTGATGGCGACCTCATCTTCCAGGCCATTCCGATAAATCAAAGAACAGGCTTTGCTTGCCACTGACTGATGT
>CACZJD010000152.1 GCA_902781325.1 uncultured Lachnospiraceae bacterium | reverse complement strand
GCGGAGCTGGAGCGGCTGACCGGGAAGAAAGCCGTCACTCCGGATTCGTGCAGCGTGGAAGGAATCCGACAGCGTGTGAAGACGTGGAGAGAAAGATGAAGGCAAAAGCGGAGAGCAAGGAGATCAAAATTATAAATCCGGTCCGGAAATGCGTGACAGGTATGATAATCGCGGCGGTCCTGAGCATTATTGTGTGGATGATAATGCTGGTCATCAATATTCTGTCGACACAGGAAGGTTCCAATTACGTAGCTTTTTTGACCAACGAAATCGGCACGACGAATAAAACGATCTCGGATATGCGGTATGAAGGAATATTCAGGACAGCCGAGGAGATCGCGTATAATATCGATGAGGCAAATTCAGAGTATTTCAACCAGTGCCAGCGAAAGGCAGACCTGTCCGCAAGAGCATGTTATGACAGAGTTTCCGAGGAGGGAGACGCCGCCATTGGCAAACTGGGCAAAGGCGGTATTGTCAAAATAGAGAATGGCGAAGTCACGCTCGGCGACGGGATGAGATGGGGGATCAGGAATTATCCGGAAATGGCCGCAAACAGCGGAGGGATGTTTGATTATGTTACCCCGACAATGAACGGAAGCAGAAGAGATACACTGGTCTACAGCCGCATCAAAGGACCTTATTACTATGTGGAGATCGTTGACGGCAGAGAGATACTCGATTATGTAGATAAATATGTTGACTACGTAGATGAACTCATGAGTATAGAGGCTGCCTATGAAGTTGATCTTGCGCTTGTGTGTCCGGACAGAGAAAACAGCAAGTACTTCTATAACCTGCCTACTGATCTCGTGTATTATTTCCCGGTGAGTATCAATGTAGAAGAGGGTGGAAGCACGGCGGATTTCGGGATTCCCTCCACCCGCGAGGAACTCCTGGCTCTCAACGGGCAGGTGGCCGCCGGCAATCCGGAGGAAGCGAAAAGCTTTCTTGTCAGGGAAGTACCGGAACTGGACTGCGTTCTTGTTATCATTACGAATGACTGGCACGCCTTGGACCAGGCTGTCGACGAGACAGGCGCAGGAGTCTTTGTGATCATAATCCTGACTTTTGCATTTATCATATGGATTTCTTCCGTTTACGGGGAAATGACAACGGGCCTTATCACAGACAAGAAAAAGGAAATGTACGCTCCGGCCAGGATCAGACTGATTGCCCTGTCTTACGGGATCATAGGAGCGATCATCGTGTTCGGATCCAGCTTGTTCTTCCGTTCTTTGAATTCGATCTATATTGAGATCACGAGGGATCAGGGCACACTGGGAGTGATCAACACCAAAATTGATGCTAATGAAGGACATCTGAAAAAGAGGAGTGACGCGAGAAAAGCGCTTTATCTGGAATACGCAAGGCGTGCGGCGGAACTGATAGAGAAGAACCCGCAGCTCAATAATAAGGAGGATTTGAGTGCTCTCAACAGGATCATCGGGTCAGAATACATCATGCTCTATGATTCGGACGGCAAGGAGATAGGGACAAGTTCGGACTATATCAATATGGAACTGGCGCATGAAGATCCGGATCATCCGGTTTCCAGCGCTGATTTCAGACGGATCCTGAATGGCGTTCCCGGCATAGCGCACAGCGCTTTTACAGATGAAGTTACGGGAAGAACGCTGGAGCAGTACGGCGTTCGCATGATCGATCCGAATTCGGGACAATACGGCGTCCTGCTTCTGGCGGTAAAGCCGGCGGAAAATCAAGACGCGAGAGAGTCGGTCAACAGGACCCTCAGAAGCCTTACGCCTACCGGAAAGGTCAGCTTTGTGATCGACCGCGAAAAAGCCGAGATCACCAACAGTTCATCGGATGAATTCGCGTACATCTCTTTCGACGCAAAAAGTGTTGGGTTTGGAGACAACATGTTCCGCGACGGCGTTGCCGATTTTGCGCGGATCGATGGACAAAAACACCTGTGCATCTCCAAGATGGCAAAGGATGGCGATATCATTTATATATGCACGCCCAATGACCTGGTGTTCAGAAGGGGATTCAGATATGGCTTTATCTGTTCGGTAGGATTCATATTCGTTTTCGCAGTGCTGTTCCTGTATCTGATTTTTGGTTACAACACCAAGATGATCGAAAAAGTCGAGCAGTCAGAGAAACCCAAGGAGGACGAAGGCAATAAGAAAGAAAATATTCTTTCTCACAGCCGGCTGATGTCCATTATCAGGCATTTGAGCAAAAACGCCACGCCGGAGAGAAAAGCGATCGTTGCGTTCGAGACCATGATTGGCCTGTCCCTTATCAGCATGCTGTTCAGTTTGCGGGCCAAAGGCGAGCAGTCGGATCTGGTGTTCAACTATATTTTGACAGGAAAGTGGAACAGAGGCCTGAACATATTCTCGCTGACCAGTATCGTGATGCTCTTCTGCGGACTGGTGCTCGTAATGCTGTTCGTCCGATTCGTCGCGAATACACTCGGGAAGATGCTCAATTCCAGAGGAAAGACGATCTGCAGGCTGTTCTCCAACCTGATCAACTACATAGGTATTCTGGTGTTTATTTACTACTCGCTGTCCTATCTGGGCGTGGATACGAACGCGATCCTTGCCTCCGTCGGAGTCATCGGTATCGGCGTCTCCATGGGCGCGAGGGACCTCATCGCCGACATCTTCGCCGGCGTGTCCATGATCTTCGAGGGCGAGTATCAGGTTGGCGACATCGTCAACATTGACGGCTACAGAGGAATGGTCCAGGAGGTCGGCGTGCGCAGCACGAGACTCGTCGGCAGAGGCGGCAACGTCAAGGTTATCGGCAACAAGGACATCAAGAGCGTAACTAACCTCACCAAGATGAATTCCTGGGTCGCCGTAACGATCAAGGTAGATGTCAACTATGCGCTTCGAGACGCGGAAGAGATCATTAAGAACACCCTTCCCCAGATCGCGGCCAAGCACCCTGAGATCATCAGCGGCCCCTTCTACAAGGGCGTCCTGTCTGTGGAGATGGGCTTTGCGGTGCTCTCGATCATAGCGGAGTGCAATGAGGACAACTATCACAAGGTGGAAAGAGCGCTCATCAGAGAGGTACTGCTTGCTCTGCGTGAGAACAACGTTCCGGTGAGGTAAAAAGAAATTCAAGAAAATCAGGGCTGCCGCATTTACATGCGGCAGCCCTGATTTTGTAATATGCCCGGCGAGTATTATCGCCCGCTTCAGCCGGACACCAGCGCAAATATCTCATCGGCGCTGTCCACGATCGTCGTGGCGCCCAGCGCCTTCTGATAGGAGACAGGCCGAAAGCCCCAGCTCACCATGATCAGGTCCATGCCGGTGTTTCGCGCTGTGGCAATGTCGATCTCCGTATCTCCGATGTATACTGCGTCAGCGGCCCTCACTCCGAGCTTGTCCAGGATCAGATAGTTCATGTCCGGCGCCGGTTTGCGCGCAATGCCTTCCGTCTCGCCTATGGCCAGGTCGAATAATCCGCCAAAATAGTCCTCGGCAAGTTGTGTCACCGAGTTGTCCGGCTTGTTGGAGACCACTGCTGTGAGGACGCCGGCTTCCCGGAGCCTGATCAGAAGGTCCCTGATCCCCGGATAGGCGCAGGTGCGGATGGCGTTGTGCGCCTTATAATAGGGCTGGTAGACCGCGAGGATCCGCTGAACCTCCTCCTCGTCAATACCGGGAGCCGCGCCGTTTACCGCCGAGCCGATCTTCAGGATTTCCTCCCGGCTCATGCCGGCTTCCCGGGCCAGAGCGCGCTGAACAGCCGTGTGCGCGCCGCTGCCAAAAAAGAGGCACACATCTTCTACAGGAAAATCGCCGCGGTGTCCGAATTTTGCCAGAGCGTAATTGATAGCCGCCGCAAGGTCCTCAGAGGTGTCAAGGATCGTGCCGTCCATGTCGAAAATAACTGCTTTATAGCGCATATCACAGTGCATAGAGCGCCCTCCCGCGTCAGGATTAAGAAAAGGCCGCACACGATGCCAAATCGTACACAGCCCTTCTGCCAGATTTATAAAGATTTTATATTCACACTTAAAAAATACAGCACTGCTCAACTTTTGTCCATATCCAAAGTGACAATTATTCATTTTGTTTTTCTTCAAATACATCAGATTATTTGATAAGGTTTTATAGGTAGCATGAC
>CACZJD010000151.1 GCA_902781325.1 uncultured Lachnospiraceae bacterium | reverse complement strand
GCGATGATTCGGATAACTTCCGACATATCCATGTGGATCATGTTGTTCATGACGGTAGGTGTCATCGTGACGATACCCTGGAAGAGGATCGTACCGACAATGACGTTCATGATCGTTGCCTTGTTGACCGAAGCTCCGCCGATCAGGATCGCGGAGACCGCGGGCAGCGCCATGTAGAAAGGCGCCATGTACAGCTGGATGAAACCGAAGCCCTGTTCATAGACCAGAATACCGATTGCCGCCAGCCATGTAGACATGATGACCGAAAGCATGCGGATCTTGTCTACGTTGATTCCTGCTGCTTTTGCGAAAGCGGGATTCGAGCCGACTGCTGTCATGGCTGTACCTGTCTTGGTGTGCAGGAATGCCCAGATGCAGAATGCAAGCAGGGCAAAAAACAGAAGCGTGCCGGTCGGGATCGAGATCGATCCGATATTGATCTGCAGGAAATTGGCGAGCGCGCCGATATAATATCCTTCAAGAGAGATTGTTGTACGAAGTCCCTTGCCGGACAGACCCCAGACCATGTTCGGACTGTGGTAAGGCAGGATCAGCCACATCATACACATGAAAGATACCGATGAGAAACCGACGTAAGTCGCGATCATCATCTCTCCGCCCTTGATCTTATTGAGAAGCCATCCGTACAGCGTACCGAGGATCAGTGCGAAAGGAGTTGCGATCAGGATCGCTGCCAGGAAAGAAAGCGGTCCCGTAAAGCCAAACTCAATGGAGAGCGTGGCGCCCAAAAGGCCGGAAATGATCCCCAGCGGAAGGCCGAAGTTCAGTCCGCAGCCCGAATGGACCATGGGCACCATTGCCAGTACAAGGATGCCGTTCCAGCTGAAACGGTTGATGATATTGGAGATCTGCGTCGGCAGATCCGCTCCGACAAACGGAGCCATGATCAGCAGGAGGAGCAGGAATCCTGCGATGATCAAACGCGGAAGGCCGAAATTTTTAAGTGCGGCTTTAACCTTATTAGTTGTCATCTCTTCCTCCTTTCTTAAATAACGTTGCTCAGCATCATTGCGCCGAGATCTTCCACGGAGGAGGATGCGGGAAGGATTCCCGAGATCCTGCCGCCGGAGACAATAGCAATGCGGTCACAGGTCTGACGAAGTTCCTCCAGTTCGGAGGAGATCATGATTACCGTTACGCCGTTCTCGCGGTTGAATTTCTTGAGAGCGTCGAGGACCAGTGCCTTGGCACCTACATCGATTCCGCGGGTAGGCTCCGATACAAAGAGCACCTTAGGCTCCAGCGCGAATGCCTTGGCAAGGCAGATCTTCTGCTGATTGCCGCCCGACAGCTCTCTCGCGTTCTGCTTGGAACTCGTGCACTTGATCTTCAGCTCATCGATATACTTCTCGGTTATCTCACGGATCGCCTTCTCGTCTCTCCACTTGATCAGTCCTCCCAGATAGTAATTGAGGAACTTATTCTGGATCTGCATAGCAGGAAACGCGACGTTCCACTCCAAAGATTCGTCGAGCAGAAGTCCGACGCCCCTTCTGTCTTCGGAAACGAAGGCAAAGGATGAATCCAGGCATTTGCGGGGATTATTCAGAGGAATCTCACTGCCCTCAAAAGTCACCTTGCCGCCGGCTTCATAGAGTCCCATTACGCCGTTCGGAATTCCCAGTTTGCCCTGGCCGGCGAGTCCTCCGATACCAAGGATTTCCCCTTCCTTTACTTCCAGGTTGACATTGCGCACTGTCTCTCCGGGCATATCCACCCAGAGCTTCTCTATTTTGAGAATGGTCTTCGCATCGTCAAAATTCCGTGTGGAAATACCCGCTCCGCCGCCTTTCACGTCGCGGCCGACCATCCAGTGAGTGATCTGCTCTACACTGGTCTCACTGGCAGGTACTTCCTGAACCAGAACACCGTCGCGCATAACAGCGACTTTATTGCACACAGACAGGATCTCGTGCAGGCGGTGTGTGATGAAGATGACAGTGATCCCTCTTGCGGACATTCCGCGGATCGAGTCCAGAAGCGCCTCTGCCTCTTTCTCGGTCAGAACTGCGGTGGGTTCATCGAGGATCAGGATCCTGAGCTGCTCTTTGGAGAGTTCTCTCGCGATCTCAGTAAACTGTTTGTGACCGACAGGCATGCTGTTGATCATCATGTGCTGATCGATCGAGACACCCATCTTTTCGATCGCTGCCTTCGCCCTGTCGTCCATCTCCTTGCGGTCAAGAGTGTCGAGTCTGTCCCCGAACACTTCTGAGACGACATTACCCTTCTTGGGTTCTCGGTTAAGCAGGATATTCTCGGTCGCGTCAAATCCGGGGATCAGGGAGAATTCCTGATGCACCATGCCGATACCCGCTGCGATAGCCTCAAAGGGCGAAGCAAAAGAAACCTTCTGTCCGTCGATCAGGATATCGCCGCCGTAGCCGCCCGTCGAAGTGATGTCCGAAGCACCGAAGAGGATCTTCATCAGCGTTGACTTTCCTGCGCCATTCTCGCCGCACAGACCGAGGACATCGCCCTCATTCAGCTTCAAGTTAATGTCTGTCAGCACCTGGTTGCCAAAAAAGTCCTTTTTGATATTCCGCATCTCAAGAAGCGGCGCTTTTTCATTGTTCATTCCAATGCCTTCCTAACTACATGTTGACAGTTTCTAAATATGCGTTGGTGCCCAGCGCCGGTCCAGCCCTGCTCTGAACAACAAACAAGATGAGGAGGAACAACGGCTCCTCCTCATCTGACTGATTCATTTCAGTTCCGACACGCTTCAGTGCCAGTTCATGAAAGCCGCCCGGAATACCTATCACTTAACAGTGAAATACTTCTCGGGAACTTCGACCTTGGTGGACCCCATGTAGTGTCCGGGATCGCCCATGATATAGGTATCCTGATAGATCAGGAATACGTTGTCAGACTTAACGCCGGTATCTACGTTGGTGTAATTGGAGCCGTTCCACTCTGCGCCGGGTGAGAATACGCCGTAAGCTGCGGAGATGGCATCGATATCATTCAGCTCGCTGGTTCCAAGGATGACATTTCTTGCGTGCTCAGCAAGACCTGCGGAAACGGTGTAGCCATAGGAATATGCCCATGTACCGAATCTGCCTGCGCCGCCCTTCTCAACGACTGCTGCCTCAACCTTTGCAAGGATCTTCTCGAAGTCGCCTGCCTCAGCAGTAAGGTCGATTCCGAGTGCTCCGGGATAGCCCATCAGAGGAGACGGAAGGTCAGCTTCGATGAAGTATCCGCCATGCTCAAGGAGCATCTTCAGCAGAGGCTCTGTGTGAGCGTCGTTGGTGCAGAAGTAAGCGGAGTTCGTGCCGTACTTCTCGATCCACTCCGGAACGTGCTCAAGGATGTAAGCCTGAGCTCCGGGAACACCGACATCGGTTGTCGGATCGGGAGCAGTCTCCATCTCGAACTTCATACCGAACTCGTTGCAAGCCTCTTTCATGATCGCTACACGGCGGCTCATGGTCTCATAGGACATGTGACGAGGGAAGGAAATGTGTACGAATGTATCGCAGCCGAGCTCGTGAGCGGTGCGGATCATCAGATATCCACGTGCTACGAAGTCGTTGTTGACAACGAGGTCTGCTGCGGAGCCGATCTCGGGAAGATCCTCGTGGGACTCACCTGCGATGCAGATGATGTCAGGTCTCTTCTCCTTGATGCGGCGGAAAGCTTCAGTTGTTCCGGGCACTGCCTGGTTAACAATGATCGCCTTCATATCCGGATCATCGGAAAGGTTGACGATAGTCTGGATCGTGGTCTCCTGCTCCTCTGTGAAGTTGTCGGGATAGATCGCAAGGGTTACGTTCTCTTCGCCGTACTTCGCCTGGAAAGCTTCTGCTCCGCGTCTGTCGTCCTCGGACTGGGAAACGGAACCGGTAACGATACCGATGTGGAAATTCTCACCAGCTGCCTCAGCTGTCTCTGCCGCTTCTGCAGGAGCCTCAGCCTCTGTCGTCTCTTCCTTTGCTTCGGTGTTCTCGATCGTAGCTCCGGTGCTGCCGCCGCATGCTGCCAGCGTAACAGCCATCACTGCTCCGAGAATTTTTCATAACTCCCTCCTTAAAAGAATAATGACATTAGAATCATTATACTCACACACGTTGTATTGGTCAAACATTAATTGGCTAAACTGCACTGATTTCGTTCTCACAGTATTCTTTTTTACGTATATTTTTACCAAAGTATTATCTTTTTTTCATTTATTATGCATATGAGCAGAGTTTTATTCATTATTTTGCCTGATTTCTGCATAAAAAAGACGTCACACAAGTGACGTCTTTTATCGCTGCCCGAAGGCATTTCATCTTCAATTGCCGGGACACCTGTCACTGCATGAACTGCAGCTTTGCGTTCGTCTCTTTCATGACCCACTCGACAGCCTTCTCCTGGCTTTCGAACTCCCGGGTCTGATGGTATCCGCAGAAACGTCCGTCCTCCACCTTGTAGAGTCGTACTGTATTTCCCTGCACTTCCGCAAAGAGGCCATCCTCGATTATTTCTTCTCTCTCTTTCTGATCACGGATCTCCTTATTCACGATCAGTCCCGTGACCACAAGCCCCACTGCGACGCCTGCCGCGAGATATCCAAGATTTCTGATCATACTGCCAGCCTCCTTTCAGGTTATCAAAAAAACAACAGGGATTCCTTTTCAAGTATTTATTATTCTTTATTTTGTCTCAAGCGGTCCGGCCTGCATTCCCATGAAAATGCTCTTGAGCTCGTCCGCTGTCAGGCCCTTGCCTTCCTGTCCGGGGTTAATAAGAACCGCAAAATGCGTGGTCTCAACATCTGCGTTCGCGCAGTTGATCAGGGTTCCGTCGCCCTTGCAATTGACTGTGAGACCCTTGAAGTTCTCTTCCCACTCCTTGCTGTATTTATTGTAGTCGCCGTTCAGTTCTATTCCGCTCACCTGTGTGGACACGCGGATCACGATCTCATCGTCTCCTTTTTTATAAACTGCCTCAAGCAGTTTATCCGTGTAGCGGTATGTCACAAACTCATAGCCTTCCGGGAGAGAATTGTCTACAGGCGGGTCGAAATCTACTCCCGTCGCTTTCTCCGCTTCGTCAAGGTCTGCTGTCTCGCTCCAAGGATTGGGCATTTCCACTGTGCTCTGAACTGCAGTCTCTTCTGTGCCTCCGGTCTTTATGGAATTAATACCGCCGCATGCTGCCAGAGCGAGCATCGAACCTGCCAAAACAGCGATCACTATATTTTTATCTCTCATAATAAGTATACCTCCTGAATAATGGTTGTTCAGTTATCTGTTCGATATTTCATTGTTATTTACGCTCAATAGGACGAAAATCCTCTCACCTTATTACATTATTTCTTTTTTGTTCATTTTTATGTATAATTGCGCTATGTAAAGAAGCTATTGACCTGCCGTTCTGTATGAAAAGACCGGCTTAGCAGTGAGAAATCTGAGAAAGAAAAAGATCATGATCAAATTAATCGCAAGCGACATCGACGGTACACTTGTAAAGGAAGGATCTCACGAGATCAGCCCCGAGTATTTTGAAGTCATCGAAGAGCTGAAGAAGGTCGGTATCCGTTTCTGCGCCTGCAGCGGCAGACAGTACGCCAGCATGCTGGACCTATTCAGGCCGGTAGCCGACGATATTTTCTTTATCTCAGGGAACGGCACGGTAGTCCGCACCAAAGAGAGACTTCTCCACAGCTGGCATCTCGAGCAGGATATCATCCTCCCCATCATCGAGGCGATCCGCCGGATCGAAGGAGCCAGTTTCGTTATGGAAACGCCCGGTACCTGCTACACGGACGCGGGCGATAACAGTCAGCTCTTTCTTCTGATGCGCGACAATTATCACTACGACATCGAGAATGTCGATGATGTAACGAAGCTGCCTTTTGATAAGGTCACGAAGTTCGCGATCTACCACCCCACTTCCATCGAGACTTCCACAGAGCAGATCCGCAAGGATCCCCGCTTTGCCCACCTCTCCATGACCATCTCCGGCGCATGGTGGCTGGATATCACGCCCCGTGAAGCCGGCAAGGGCGAGGCCTATGCGCTTCTCCAGGAGTATCTCGGGATCAAAAAAGAGGAGACCGTCTACTTTGGCGACAACCTGAACGACCTCTCCGCTTTTAAGGAGACCGGCATTGCCGCCACTGTCGCAAATGCAAGGCAGGAGCTCAAGGAAGCCGCCGACGTGGTGGAGCGCTCCTATGCCAAGAACGGCGTTCTGCGGGAGCTGCGCAACATTCTCGGTCATGCGCGTGACTATATAGCTGCTAACTCAAACGAGTGACACCGCACTTCTTCGCGCATCCATAATGAAACAAAAAAAGAGTCGTACTGCAGGCATGCTGTACGACTCTTTTTCGTTTAATTGGCTTATCGGACAGATCCGCTTTCGTCTGCCTTTACTTTCCTGCCGCAATAGGGGCAGATCGCCGACATCCCGACGGGGACCATCAGCATCGCTCTATTTATCTTGTGATCATCACTTCTCGTCATGTACGAAACTGATGAACTCGTTTACTTCCTTGAGAGTTTTAAGTTTGACAGTGTACATGACCTTAAGTTTGACAGTGTACATGACCCGGCCCATCTGCGGCCAGTTTACAGGCGGCATCTCTTCCTGCATGACCATAACCGGTCCATATTTTGCCATGATCTCCTCATGGGTGTGCACATAATCATGCCCGTCTTTTCTTCCCGCGTAGACACAATAATACTTGTCGTCGGACTCGGGAAGATGTCTCTCATCGAAAGCCACCATATCCGCGTAGATCTGGTAGACATCTGTAGAGTGAGCAAAGTTCATCATGTCGGGCGTATATCCTCCCGGCGGGCGCATGTTTACTTCAAGGCCGGCATATTCGCCCTTCTTTCCAAGACCCTTGCGGGCTTTGGTCAGGCGGAAGAACTCCAGATGGACAAAACGGCGGTCGACGCCAAACTCCTTAGAAGTTCTGCGGCCGATCTCGCGGAGCTTTTCAGGCACGTCCGGATTTGTGTAGTATTTGAGGTTCAGGTCGTCGTTTACGATTTCCATGATCGGAGTGGGCCATGTGGTCATGTTCTCAAACAGAGGCTCGAACTTCGAATTCAGGATCGCCTCGTAGGAGATCAGGTCGCCGACAATGAACTCCTCCATAACATAAGGAACGCCCGGAAGATTGTCATAGAATTTGTTAAGCTGTTCGTCATTGTTCAGTTTCCAGGTGTCGTTCGCGCCGACGCCGATGTCGGGCTTAACGATCACGGGATAGCCGCCGATCTGATCGATAAACTTGAGCGCGGCCTCGCGGGTCGTCACTTTGCTCTGACGGGCTGTAGGAATTCCCGCGTCCTGATAGAGCTTCTTCATCAGGGATTTCTCCTTGATAAAGCTGATGCGGTCGCTCTGAATGCCGGTCGTCACATTGAAGTCCGTGCGCAGCTGCGCGTCCTGCTCCAGCCAGTACTCATTGAGGGACTCGATCCAGTCGATCTTGCCGTACTT
>CACZJD010000150.1 GCA_902781325.1 uncultured Lachnospiraceae bacterium | reverse complement strand
CTCGAGCTCCGTCGCCTCGTTCCACTCATGCTCCTGGCCGAATTCCTGGCCCATGAACAGCAGTTTTTTGCCTTCGTGGCCGAACATGAAAGTATAGCCTACGCGGAGGTTGGCGTACTTATCTACCTTGTAGCCGGGCATCTTGTTGACCATGGAGCACTTAAGATGTACGACCTCGTCGTGGGACAGAGGAAGAATATACTTCTCAGCGCTGTTGTAGCTCATCGCGAAGGTGAGTCCGTTGTGGTCGCCCTTTCTCATGATCGGATCCAGCTTCATGTATTCGCAGAAGTCGTGCATCCAGCCCATGTTCCACTTGAAGGAGAAGCCAAGGCCTCCGTCCTCGGGTTTCGCCGTGATCTTGGGCCATGCGGTGGACTCCTCGGCGATCGTCAGGAATCCGGGATAAGCGCCGTGGATCTCGGAATTGAGGTGTTTGAAGAACTCGATAGCGTCGAGGTTCTCATTTCCGCCGTACTTGTTGGCAAGCCACTGGCCTTCCTTCTTGCCGTAGTCAAGATACAGCATGGAAGCGACAGCATCCACACGGATTCCGTCGATATGGTACTCGTTGATCCAGTAGTTGACATTGGCGATCAGGAAGTTGGAGACCTCTTTCTTCGCCAGGTTGAAGATCCTGGTACCCCAGTCAGGGTGCTGTCCGCGGCGCGGATCGGGATCTTCATAGATGCAGGTGCCGTCGAATTCAGCGAGCCCGAAAGCGTCGGGGCAGAAGTGTGCGGGCACCCAGTCGAGGATCACGCCGATATTGTTCTTATGAAGTGTATCCACCAGGTACATGAAATCCTTGGGATGTCCGTATCTGGAAGTGGGAGCATAGTACCCTGTCACCTGATATCCCCAGGATCCGTCAAAAGGATGCTCGGAAATGCCCATGAGCTCCACGTGCGTGAACTTCATGACCTTGAGATACTCGGCGAGGCGGTCAGCAAACTCTCTGTAATTGTAAAAACCGTCCGCGCTTCCGTCGGGATGCTTCATCCAGGAACCGATATGGCACTCGTAAATTGCCAGAGGCTCGCGGTTGGGATCCTTGCCCGCCCGCGCCTTCATCCAGCGCGTATCGCCCCACTTGTAACCGGAAATGTCGACGGTACGGGATGCTGTGCCGGGGCGCAGTTCCGCCCAGTTAGCGTAAGGATCGGCTTTATACTTCTTGGATCCGTCCTGCGTTGTGATGCAGTATTTGTAGAGTTCGCCTTCGCCGAGTCCGGGAATGAACAGGGTCCAGATTCCGCCTGCATTATACTTCGTCATCGGATGCGTCTCTTCGTTCCATCCGTTGAAAGTTCCGATCACGTGGACTGCCTTGGCGTTAGGCGCCCAGACTGCGAAGAAGATTCCCTTCTCTCCGTTCTCTTCAGACGGATGAGAACCCAGTTTCTTATAGATCTGGTAATGTGTGCCGTTTCCGAACCAGTAGGCGTCATCATTTGAGATGTACACTTTCTTGTCCTCAGGCTTTGCCAAGGCCTTCTTTACTGCCTTGGGAGCAGCCTTTGCTGCCGCTGTCTTCTTAGCGGGTGCCGCGCTGCTCTTCTTGGTTGTAGCTGTTTTCTTCACTGCCATCTTACCGTACCTCCTGATACTTGTTGCTGCAGACGCCTTCGGCGGGAAACCCGCGTCCGGACCGGCTGCTGATGCCGCGGTGTCCGGAAACCTTCATTCCCTTGCCCGGTCCTGCGCATTATTTATATATCTCAATAATGAAGGAAATCCTTATCCCTCAGAATAATTCTCTGTGCGCCTCCCTTCCTGCGGGAGAAAGAATCCACAAGGCTCGAGATCGACTTGCGGCTCGCGTAATACAGTGCCTCATCCACGATATCCCTGATATCTTCGAGAGTGACACTGTGGTCCACGGTCTGCATGGACATGATCCTGCTCTGAAGAGCACCCATACCGTACTCATCGATCTCGCACTGGAGCTTCCCGGCATACTCTCTGGCATAGCCGAGAAGGGTATCCACACTCAGGGCCGCTATGTCCACTCTTGCCGGGAACATCTCCTTCATCCTCGGATGATCGTTCAAAAACGCGTCCATGACACCTTTTCTGTCGATCAGGATGATCAGTATGCTGCGCTCCGGCACAGCCAGCATCTCGCAGAGCGCTGCCGCTCCTTCCTCACTCATCATGGAGGCCTTCTCGATGATCAGTGCGCCGAAGGGCATCCTCGGGATCACGCGTAAAACGTTCTCCCTGGTGATGTATCTGCCTTCCGACTTCGCGATCTGTCCGACGAAATTGGGATTCTTCTGCCGGTACCGCAGGACCAGCTCCCTTGCAAGGCTGAGCGTTCCCGCTCCCTCGTCGCCGGTGATCACGACATTGCCTGTACCGCCCTCAAGAAAGATCCTGTCAAGCGCGTCTGTAAGCTGCCTGATGGAATCTTCGGAGTGCAGGTACATCTGCCCCTTCCGGTCCTTCCCGTCCGTTCTGGTCAGCGTCATCTGCTCCACCGCAAATTCTTTCGGGAACGCCCCGCCGCCTTCCGTCACGAACAGGCTCGTGTCATAGCCTGCGCTCTCTTCATCATTATCTCTGATCTGAAGCGCCTTGTGCACTTCGCCCGGATCCCAGGATTTGGTCGACCCTGTGTTATCGCGGCTCACACTGCTGTTCCGCACAGTCTGCATACCCGCAGGCTTCTGCGGCGGGCTGTCGTCCTCAAGCCCGTTGTACTCGTAGAAATCCCGCTTCACCTTCTCCCACTCAGTCATGATCTCTTCAAGATTGAGCTGTCCGGTGATCTGCTTCTCCGGCTTCGGATCCTCCTGTATGACCATCGCGTACTGTCCGTCTGTCTCCTGACGCAGGTAGGGGTCATAGTTCTCCAGATTCCGTAGGCCTTTGGCGATCGTCTCCTGCATCCTTTCCTGTGAAAATACAGATTCTTCCACAGAACTTACCTGGAAGGATCGGTCTTCAAACACGGCGTGGTCCGCTGACGGCATCGGTGTCCCGCTCCTCGCGGGCCTCTGTGATCCGCCGGCACTGCGATCTGCCTGCCGGAACTCCCTGTCCCGGCTCTTTTCCGCAGGTTTCTTCTTCAGTTCCCCGGGACTGATCCTGTAGTCCTCATATTCCCAGGGGATCTCCGCAACTTCCGGCTCCCGGTTGAGCGCAGGGATCACCTCCTGTTCATCCGCCCGCTCCGCTGTGCCGGGGTCACCGGTCCCTTCCGCAACTTCAGCGGAATCTTTCTGTGCCTGTCCGGCTTCAGTTCCTTCCGCAGTTTCTGCTGCGGAGGGGTCTGCTGCTGATGCCGCGGCGCTGTCCTGATCCTCTCCGCCGGCAGTCTCCTCTGCGTCCGTCTCTGAATTCCCGGAGCGTTCAGGCATCCTGACCGTTTCGGCTCCTGTTGCGCTTCCGCTCTCTTCGACGCTCTCCTCTTCCTCTTCTTCTCCGTTCATCTTTCTGAAGAGGGCTTTCTGTTTCACAGTCAGTTCCGTGAAGGAGGCTTTCAATTCCAGAGCCTTGTACACATATCTTCCGTATCCGAAGAAAGCTATGATCTCATCACATTCCGAAGCGCAGAGAGTCCTCTCTCCGGCTTCCAGATACAGCTTCGCCAGTTCATAAGCCCACTTGTCACGGAAATCGTGCTTGGCCAGATCCTCCAGTACGGCGATCCTCTCGTTCACACTGACATTCTGCGCCTTGTACAGTTTATACTGAAGCACATAGCGGTCCGCGTCTCTCGGCGCCACATTGATATACTCGTTGTAGAGCTGCAGCGCTCTCACATAATTCCCGAGTTTGAGCTCAAGCTCGCAGAGAGAGAAGATGATCTGCCTTCCGTACGGACTCTTGGCATAAGCAAGTTCCAATACCCGCTTGCTGTCGTGATATCTTCGGTTTACTTTATAAACGTCACTGATCCTGCAGAGTGTCCTTACATTCTTCACCCTGCGCCAGTCCACTAAGTCGGCGACCTCCGCCGCCTCCTTGAATCGGCGCTTCGAGATCAGCGAATCGATCTCGCTGATCGTAACTTTTAGTTCATATTTATCCAACTTTAGACCTCGGTCGTTACTCGTCACAATTTACTACAAACCGGTCCTCACCTGTCCAAAAACAGGGCAAATTCACTAATTTCAGTTTATCATACGCCTATAGCAATGTCAAAA
>CACZJD010000149.1 GCA_902781325.1 uncultured Lachnospiraceae bacterium | reverse complement strand
CACGAAGCAGCTTACATGGAAGCTGTCCGCTCTACAGCGATTAAGATTACGTATGGCGGATCAGGAGGTAAAACACTTTCACTGAAGGAGATTAATGCACAGATTAATGAGCTCCTGAAAGCGAGCGTTCAAAGTGAGGGAGTCATCAGTTTGTTTGACAGTAAGTCTGTCGGTGAGAACTTTAATATTTTCGATCCTGCTGTTTTGGATGAGATTTCTAAGATGAAGGAGAAGAATATTGCTGTCGAGATTTTGAAAAAGCTGATGGCAGAGCAGGTGTCGCTTTATAAAAGAACCAATGTGGTACAGTCGCAGAAGTTCTCCGAGAAGATCACTAAACTCATGAACTCCTATTATAATGGCCTGATCACAAATGAGGAGGTAATCAAGGAACTGCTTAAAGCAGCGGAAGAGATTACGCAGCTTTATAAAAATGGAGCAAAACTGGGTCTAACACAGGAAGAACTGGCCTTTTATGATGCGCTCACGAAACCGGAGCACATCAAGGACTTCTATCAGAACAACGAATTAATTGCTCTAACACATGAACTGACGGAAATGCTTCGCCGGAACCGCACAATTGACTGGCAAAAGAAAGAGATGGCTAGGGCAAAGATGCGAAAAATGGTGAAACGATTATTGAAGAAATACAAGTACCCTCCAGAGGACTATGAAGTGGCAATAACCACTGTTATCAGTCAGTGTGAGATGTGGACGGACAATACGGAAATATACCCAGACAAGGTGGTTGTATCTTATAGTTTCGAAGACCCGAAATCAAAGATGGTGGCGGAATCTATGGGAGAATATGGGACAGTTAAGTGAATTGAAGAGGTTGCAGAGTGTATAGCTTGCATTATTTCTAAAAAGGAATGTGTGGACAAACTACCCCAGAGATCGAGAGGTTCTTTGACAGCGGAAAGGCTATATGATATTCTGTAGTTACAAAGGAGCTGCCGATAGACGGTCAGCCCGCATTAAGTTAGCTATTGAAATAGCCGCCCATGTTTGCGAGACTGGGGCGGCTATTTCTGTGTCTTATTGCTATCTTTACCAATCTGGTAACCGATAGCGAAGAAGGTTCCGCATAAGCTGAGGATACCAATTATCACACCGATCACGTCCATTGGCTCAGCCCTCCTTTCTATTGGATTCCCTGTAAAAGGGTCTATATGAACGAAGGGTCACAGTCCCTCCGAAGAGGGCTCAACCAGGGCTAACCGCCTACCGAATATGGCAGCGCCTTGAATTTATTATATAGAACGTATGTTCTAAAATCAAGAGACTTGACCCAATGAGTCGTTTATGGTCGGTTGGGACAAACGACCCTAGGGGTCTTTTTTGGACAATTATCCATTGACCATCTGTGAAAAAAAGGACCTATAAAGTGTAAATATCCTACCTAAGGTGTTTTTGATTGATAATGAATGATCGACAGTTTCGAAAAGTCCGGGACGAAGATCATGACAGGGGCGATGCTCAAAGGCGTAACGGAAGCAGGAGCTCTTGTAGAAAAAGACGGCAGGACACTTGAGATCCCTGCCGACGATGTGGTCATTTCCATCGGCTTCAGGCCTGTTAAATCCATGGCTGAAGAGATCCGTGCTCTCGGATATGAAGTGATCGAGATCGGCGATGGAGAGAAAGTGGGCAACGTGATGACATCTATATGGTCTGCTTTCGACGCGGCAAAAGGGATCTGAAGATGAGATAAAGCCGACTTCGACCTCTGGGGTAGTTTGTCCACAGGTGTGGATAAACTACCCCAGAGGTCGGTTTAATTTCGGCCGAAAATTAAGTATTATTATCTTAAGCACTACTTTGACAATATACGTACCTACGCTCCGATTATTCGGAGATGGTGGATTTGTTCAGGACAAACTACCCCAGAGGTCAAGAGAGACCGAAGTCAATGGCGGCCACTATGAAAGGAGTGAACTATGGAGTTTAAATTTGATGAAGCAAAGACCTGGCTTGAAGACGAGAACGGGAAGCAGGTCGCTGTTTTGGACCACCCGGAAGTAAGGCCGGGCGTAGTGAACCTAGTGCACACGGAAGTGGATCCTTCGCTTGGCGGCCAGGGAATTGCAGGGAAGATCACACAGGCAGTTGCAGACAGACTGCGGGAAAAGGGACTGAAAGCCGAGTTATCCTGTTCCTATTCTATTAAATGGTTCGCGAAGCATTCGGAATATGCGGATGTGTTGGCAGATCCTGAAATGGAAAAACAGAAGGCTGAGATGCTGGCCGGCCCTGCGTGCGGTCTGAGGAGATGACAAAACCGGCGGGGCAATCGACCTCTGGGGTAGTTTGTCCACAGGTGTGGACAAACTACCCCAGAGGTCGGAGGTCAAGGGTCAAGTATAAGAAAGAGAATCTACATGAAAAAACTATTTACTGCTATAAGAGCATCGAACCTTGAAATGGTCAGGCAGGTTATTGAGAAGAAACCGGCACTGGTCAATTGTGTGGCAAAGCAGCCGCCTAAGAAGGACGACGGACAGTCGCCTTTGCAGGTCGCGCTCAAAACGGGGAATATCGCTATTGCCAATTATTTGCTGGATAGGGGGGCGGATGTAAATTTTATCGAAGATGAGTCCTGCTGCAACGCCTGGAGAACACCGGTGCTGCATGACGCAATTAACTGCGCTGTGATGTGCTGCAGGTGGAATACAAATGATAAATATATGGGATTCCGTGTCTTCTCAACAAAAGAGAGAGCTGTTGAAGCTCTCAATGTTTTGAAAAGGATGCTTGATATGGGAGCGGACGTGAATGCATTGGATTCATATGGAAATTCCGGCATGAATCGATTTGCTCTTCAGGCAAAACAGATACTGCCATCATACAATTATGTGGAGCATCGTGAAGGGACAGATCGGGTCTTTACTGAGGAACTGCACGAAGATCTCAGGAATGTTCTGCAGGCACTGAAAGATGCCGGAGGAGATGAAGAATATAGGGCACCAAATCTGGGATATTCCGTCAGGAAGTTCTGCAGCGAAGGGTCCATTTCAATTTTGTTTGATGAAGTGTTTGGGTGATGGGGATGCGACCTCGACCTCTGCGACCTCGACCTCTGGTGCGACCTCGACCTCTGGGGTAGTTTGTCCCCAGGTGGGGACAAACTACCCCAGAGGTCAGGAGATCCGAGGAGATCCAGCGATGATCAGGAATTTCATCTCAGAACGTGAAAAACACCGCTATTACAACAGCCTCAGTGAAGAGCAGAAGTACGACGCTTTCTGTGACATCCTGTTTGAATCGGAACACGTCGTGTTCCTCGGCGGAGCTGGCGTTTCAACGGAAAGCGGCATCCCGGACTTCAGGAGCAGGAATGGGCTGTATAAAAAGAGAGCGAAATCATTCGGCCGGTATAAGCCCGAGTATCTTCTGAGCAGCGAATGTCTCAGGACCCAGCCCGAGCTATTTTTTGACTACTACAGGAAAAACCTGGACGCAAGAAAAGCGGAACCAAACGCGGCACACTTCAAACTGGCGGAGATGGAGAAGTCCGGCAGACTGGAGGGAGTGATCACGCAAAATATCGATGGCCTGCATCAGAAAGCGGGCAGCCGGAATGTGCAGGAGATCCATGGGACTATTTGGATGAACCACTGCGTTTCCTGTCATGAGCAGTATGATGTGAATTTCATTTTTGACAGCAAAGATCCGGTGCCGCGATGCCCAAAATGCGGCAAGGTTGTGCGGCCGGAGGTCACGCTGTATGGCGAGTACCTTCCGCAGCCGGCATACTCGAATGCGATCGGGCTGATCAACTCGGCGGACTGCCTGATCATAGGCGGCACGTCGCTGGAGGTTGGATCGGCAGCACAGCTGGCTCATATGTTCCATGGCAGGCATCTCGTTATCATCAATAAAGGCAAAACAAAGATGGAAGGTGCGGCGGACCTGGTGTTCCATGACAGCATCGGCAAGGTGCTTGGGAAGATCGGATGACCTCGACCTCGACCTCTGGGGTAGTTTGTCCACAGGTGTGGACAAACTACCCCAGAGGTCGTATTTATTTCAGGATGCGTAATGACTGAAAATTAAGTATTATTAACTAAAACTTCCCACACCGAAAAGGTGTGCTGAACCTTGAAAACTCAATAATGCAGGCAATATAAAAGGCATAGATGCTGTGCCTTTGGTATAATTG
>CACZJD010000148.1 GCA_902781325.1 uncultured Lachnospiraceae bacterium | reverse complement strand
ATCGAAGATGCCTACCGGAAGCTCGGCCTGCGCTCTCAAATCAACACCATCCTGAAGCCCGCGCTGGAGAGGAGCCTGCAGCGGGGCACGCACTGGTAAGACAACACCTGGAAAATACCTGCCGCAGGGACACACGAATACAGCCGCTTTCCAATTCGGAAGGCAGCTTTCATCGTCTCTGGACGGCTTCCAAATCCGCGCCGTGTTTGGCCCACGTTCGCGCCGTTTCGCACGGTCGGGTTCTTCCTCGGCCCTCGCCCCAAAACCCGCGACAGGGGCAAACGTAGCGGCTACGCGGGCAAAAGGAAAAGCGGCCAGCGCTTGGCTGAACCGCTTTCAAATCTGCAGGGGTTTACTTCGCTTTGGTCAGGTGGTCTGCGGCAACCTCCACCGCGTCATTGTTCTCCCGGAACCGGATCACGATCTCACCGTCGGCCACCGTGTACAGCGCCTGGAAAGGTTCCTCCCAGATCTGTGTCAGGCCGGGACATTCCTTCATCGCCGTGATCCGCAGGGCTTTGAAATCTGTGCCCGCCTTCCACTGCTGGAAGATCCGGATCAGGCGCGGCACATGCTCGGCCTTGATGGTCTTCAGCGCTTCTTCGCCGGGCACCGCTTTGAAATCCGCTGTGGCTTCACCCTCTCTGAACTGTGCCCAACACTCCAGCGGGAGCGGGTTCCGCATGAAGTCCAGCATCGCTTCCGCTGTGCCGCAGTCGTCGCACACGTAGATGCCGTCGGCATGTCGGCTCAGCGCGTTGGTGTACAGATCAGGCTTCATAGTGTCCCGTCCGCAACGCGGGCAGGGCATCTTTTCTCCGGCTTCCTGCCGGGCTTTCAAATCCAGCAGGGCTTCCTGAATGTTCTTACTCATTGTCCGTCGCCTCCTCAACCATGACCTCCAGCACCGCCGCTTCCTGCTCGGCCAGCCTGCGCTCCCGCCGGATGGCGGTGTACTTTTCCTTGTGGGCCTGCATCTTGTCGCCGCTTCCGAAGGCACAGTAGCCTTTCAGGTGGCCCAGCAGGATTTTCCGCTCGGCTTTGAAATCCGCGCCGTGGTATCCCAGCCGCTGGAGCCAGACGTGCGCGAGGTACTTCTCGTTCTGGTCGTCCGGTTCCACCCGGTCCGGGAATACCCGTATGGCCTTCATCGCCGCGTCGTAAATCCGATTCAGCAGGTTGGCGTAGGTTGTCCAGCGCTCCGGCTGTGTCTCGTCAAAGGGAAACGTCATGCTGACCTTTCCGTCCCGGAAATCAAATCCGGTCAGTTCGGCCACCGCTCTGGAATCGTCCAGCAGGCTGGTGAGATCCTCCAGGGTTTCCGGTGTGCTTTCCTGCAGCCTGTCGATCAGGATGTCAGGAATGTTCAGGCAGTCGCTGTCGGTCATGCGGTTGATCAGGGTCTGGCGGCTGTGCAGCATGAAGATCAGGTTCTTCAGCTGTGCCACCGCAGCGTTCCGCGCCGGAATCGAAATGTCCATCTGGGTGATGGGCTCCGCTTTTGAATCGGCATGCACTTCCTCGTCCGGCTGTGCTTCGGTGACGGCTTCCTGATCGGCGGCGGGTTCGTCGTTGACGTATCCGTTCCTCCGCAGGAAATCCTGCAGGGCGGTAAAATCCTCGCCGATGATGTTTCCGTCCCGGTCGACGGTGAAGTCGCCGATCTGGTAGCCGTAGGTCGGTGCCCGCAGGTAGGTAGACGTTGTGCCGAGCTCCTCGGCGATGGCTTTGACCAGTGCTTTCCGGTCGGTCGTGTTGGTGGTAATGGTCATGGTGGAAAACCTCCTTTGTTTTTTTGCATGCCATTACTCACTCTGAACGGCCATAAAGTCAACGGCCTGTGGGCACACAATGCAAATAAAGTTTTCACGCGGGGATTTTCCTCCCGGCGGCGCTCCTGAATCTGTCGTAGTCCCGCAGTTCACGGCGGTGGATGGGATCAACTGTTTACAAATCATGCTTGACCTGCTGAATTGTCTGAATAATGTGCTCCCGTTGATTCATGTTTTTTAGCCTCTTACATGTTACAATCTTCATCTGGATTAACGAAAGATCGTGTGCTATACTTGCGTTGCCGGAAACGGCGAGGAGGTAGTAGGCATGAAGGATAAACATGTATTGGCTTTCATGAGGGTTTTCTCGATTCTTGTTCTATTTGCTGTTTTTTTCAGCAGTTCATTAGCCGAAAGCAACGGTACTCAGATCGTCCATGTTCCCTTTGTTGATGTACCTATTCTTGAAACGCACAGAACGAGCTTCCCTAAAGATAAAAGATATGCAGTTTACTCTGGCCCTAGTGAAGACTATGTGCGTGCCGCAAATGGAAAAGCTGCCGTTTCAACGAATGATGCTATCCAGGCTTTTGCCAGTGAAAATGGATGGATCATGATTCAATATGCGATTGATCATGATCATCATCGTATTGGTTGGATTAAAGAAAATGCCAATCGATTCGCACCTTCAATCAGCGAACTTCCTCCTTGTTCCCAATCTGCAACGCTGAAAGCAGGCTCAGTCATTACTGATGATCCGCTTTTTTCCCAAAGTCCACTCATGTCCTTTGATATGGAATTGAACGTGTATGTGCTTGGCCAAATAAACGATTGGATTTATATCGAAAGCGATTCTGGGGATTTGGTTCGTGGCTTTGTTCACAAAGATCAGTTGACTCCCGGTAACGTGTTCTACTTCTCTGATTGGTTACACGACTCATCCGCTTGGAATGGATATTTAGTCCTTGATCAGGACAACATCGCTTTTGAATCTGAACAGCTAATCGAATTGAATGGAATATCAGTGCCTCTTGCATCAATAGACATTTATGACAATTTATCAAATCAATTGTTATTAACTGTTTCCGAGAAAAATGAATTACTGCATTTTGAAGGTTCCGGTTATTTGCCGCCAGAAACCTCATCACTACGTATCGTACTATTTGATACAAATATGAATGAGGTTAAACTTGATGAGGATTTCGTAATCGAGTGGTAAATTTTGATGGAGAGGAGGGTGGTTTGTTCCACCCTCCTCTTTTCTCATTAGTGATTAATGTACTTCGACCAGCCCCAGTACTTCCACTTGTTATTCATTCCCGTGAGATTGGGGCCAGAATCCTCGGAATCACCATTGTTATACATAGCATCGATCGTATTATGCGAGCTGCAGGATTGATAGACAGCATGTTGATACTTCCCGTTGATCGTCTGCATGCCAGCATAAACGCCCATATGACCCTTTTTAGTAGAATCCTTTGTATCCTGTTGGAAAATCTCCATGCCTACCTGAAGAGCGTTATACCCGCCAAGAGATGCAATCGTACCCTTTTCGGACAAGTAGCTATTGTATTCCGTTGTGCATCCTTTACCACCCTGCTTATTGCGTGCAAGATAAGGATAGTTCGCACAATCAACGATTTTCTTGGTTTCATTATAGCCACTGCTACAATACTTCCATCCATCGTTACAATAGCTTTTGAGGTTGCTGATATACTGATCCACGGTCAGATTTCCGCTGGAAGTACCGGGATTAGTGTTGCCACCAGTACTGCCTCCGCTGGGCTGTGTGGCATCAAGATACTTGGACATGATGTAGCCAGTATAGCCATTATAGGTTGCGTTATGCCAACCAGTCGTAGAGGAAGGGGATGCTTCTACTGCCTTACCATACGGCACACGCACTAAAACGGTGCCACCAGGCTTTTTACGCAGATTAACAGTTTCGTTCGTTGGAATGTTGCAAACATACATAGTCGCCATTATTTTTCTCTCCTTTGAATGAAGTTTTTGATTGATGGAGGCTTTTCCATCGCTTTGTAGGTTCTGTGCTTTATCGCTGGCCAGCTTTTGCACGTGATAGACAGAAAGGATAGAGAAGCGCCCCACAGATTCATCACCCGTGAGGCGTTCTCTATCCTTTCCTGTCGAGTGTATCATATCATAAAGGGCCTACTGGAATCTACTGGAATTCACTGGAATCAACTGGAATCAACTACCCAATTTCGGAACAACAATTCTTCAGGTCGGCCTTGACCTGCCGGATTTTCTGTACAAGCACGTCCCGATTGGCCATATTAACACTTCCTAAATGTTTCATTCTTCATATAGATTAACTAATACTTCCCCAATTCCCTGTACTATAGGATCGGCCTAAAACTCCCCGTTTTCGAACATTTCTGGCCACAATCCAATAAAATCGCTCCGGATCTTTCTGGATTTGCTTTCAAACGGGTCCTCTCCAGCCAGGAAGGGAGCCGTTTTCATTGCAAAAAAGTTCTAAAAATCCCTTGCATATAGTACTGTTATGTGATATACCGTACTATATATTGAGGGGGGGTGTTTTAGGTGGCAGTACCAGAATCCATCCGGAAGGTTCCTCGTCCTGTCAACACCATCGTCCAGGATAATGGAAAGGACGGTCCCAACCGCTATCCTGTCCGTGAGCGCATCAGCGTCACGTATGTTTCCGGTGGCAATTCACAGCCCAAGAACGGAAAAGTCATCGGCCATATTGTGGATGGCATGTACGTTCCGCTCGGCGTTGCCGCCGTCAAAGCAGAGCCAGATATGTTGTCCTACGGGGCCAGTGCATTTGTCAGATCCGTTTCCAGAGATCTGTTTACGGAACTGCTTGGCGTTTATACACCCAAGGATGCCTATACCATCATGGCCATTGCCTCCCTTCGGGTCATCAAGCCGGAAGTATCTGCAAAGCGTCTTGCGACACAATACCAGCAAACGTTCGTCAGCAAGTTCTATCCGGGAATCGGCCTCTCCGAGAACACAGTCAGCGCTTTCCTTCAGGGAATCGGCCGTGACGGAAACCGCCGGTTGGCGTTTTACCATAAGCGAGCGGCGTCTGTCGCTGCGGACCACCATGTGGCAATTGACGGAATGCTCAAGCAGGATAACAGCATTGTCAACGATCTGTCAGCTTTCTCCTACAAGGCAAGAACCAAGGGATGCCGGGAGGTATCAATTCTCTATGCATATGACATTGAGGAGATGGAACCGATCTGTGCGGAGGTATTCCCTGGGAACAGCATTGATGCGACATCCTACAAATCCTTTATTCGGGATAATGATATCCGGAAAGGAATCATTGTTGCAGACAAGGGTTTTCCGCCATCTCAGATCAGCGACGAACTTGCGGAACGTCCCGAGTTGCATTTCCTTACCCCTATCAAGAGAAACGACTCCCGAATCACGAATAACAACATGCTGGCCTTCGAAGGCGTTCTGTCCGGTATTGGAGACCATGTCCTGTGCAAGAAGAAAGAGATCAAGGGCGGTCGATTCCTCTATGCATACCGATCTGCGCATAAGTCAGCAATGGAAGAAGCATCTTTTCTTGCCCGGCGCGAGGACAAGAACGACTACAATCCGGCAATCTACGAGAAGAAACGAGAAGTATTCGGCGTCATCGTCTTCGAGTCGGATCAGGACCTCGATCCCAGGACCGCTTACCTCTGTTATGACGATCGGTGGCTGCTGGAACTGGTCTTCAATCGGTACAAGAACGATGAATGCCTGGACAGAACCAATGTGCAGGGTGACTTTTCCGTCATTGGAAGTGAGTTCATTAACTTCATTTCCACGGTCATTACCTGCCGCCTAATCCGGAAGGCCCGGGAAGCCGAGCTGCTCAAACTCATGTCTTACGGGGATCTCATGGATGATCTGAATTCTGCATGGCGGAAGGTGGATGCGCCGGAAGAACCGGCGACCAATGACAACGGCTGGGTCCACACTAACGTTGGTGTTTTCGAAGAACTGGAAGCACTGGGACTCTCCAAACCGATTCCGAAACCCGAACCGAAAAAGCGTGGTCGGAAAAAGAAGGAATCTGTAGTCAACAAACCGAAAAGACCCAGAGGAAGGCCAAGAAAGAACCCTGTAAACGCTATCGACAAGATTAACTGAGAACCTTATGGTATACTTGCTTTGGCAGGCTAAACATTATGATAGAATGCCTGTGTAGGAGGAACATTTAGATGGCAATCAAACCTATCCCGTTAATCATTTTATTGGTCGTGTGTTGTCTTGCTGTTTCAGCTTTGGCAACAACGAATAAAAATCTGGATTCTTCTGGATACCATGGTGATCAAATTGGGAATAATATTATTCAAGCTTCATCTGAAGATAGCGTTTATATAATTTGCGATAAGCTGTATTTACACCAAGAACCTGTTGAGAAATCCGCTTGTTTAAGGCTGTTGACTTACGGTGAGGAGGCTCAACTGATTTCTGCCTCTGATGGTTGGCTTCAAGTAAACTATGTGTTCATGAACGATAATGAAGTTCAATCCGTTTCCGGGTGGCTTGATTCAGATTACTGTGTATGTGCAGCTGCCTATTATATTGCAATGCATCCCACACAGATCCGGATAGCGCCTAAAGCAGATGCATCTCTCATTTGCTATATTGATACATATGATAGCTTAAGAGTTTTATACGAAATAAACGATTATTATTGTGTAAGCATCAATGGTGCTGTCGGTTTCGTTGAAAAAGAGAGCGGGCAGGAAGATTAACTTCCTGCCCACATCATCTTACTTTAGCACAGACTTTGCCTTGTTGTAATATCCAAGCCGCACAGTATAGCCGGAAGAACTGCCCTTGACTGTAGCTGTTACTTTTTTTACTGTAGCATCAGCTGACTTGTTATTATAACTATCGATAATTTGGTTCAGGCCCTTACTCTTGCACCAAAACCACGCCGCACTAATGAATGGGTAGTTATCGGCAACGTATTTTGTTGCGTATGCTGCGGGAGAGTAGATTTGAGAATCATTGATGAAATTCTTGAAGCTACTATAGTTATAATCGTGCGTTAGTTGCATAAACCCACCGCCACAATAAGGCGCATAGCTCGGACTGCCATTATACTGAGATTTGCTCCATCCTGCATGATAGGTATACTCAGTAAAGGTCTTTCCGAGATCCGTTTCTTTGCAACCCTGCGCAAGAAAATGCCGAATGTGAATTTTTTCAGTAAAATCGAATCGGCTATCATTGATTGCAGCATTTAGAAGGGCAATATTTGCAGGACGAAGAATAAGTTTACCAGTAAAGCCAATGCGTGCGAGCTTACCAGCAGTCAAACAACAAGTTCCTTTGCCTGAGAACCACCCTGTATCGGACACATTGTCTTCCAACAGCGCAAATGTAATCTGTCCAGCAAGCCCGTCAGCTGTAATTCCGTTGTTGGATTGATAAGTTTTGACTACGGACTTCAGAGAATCATCATAAGCGCCACTTGTTGCACAAGTATATCCCTTATTGTTTAACAAGGATCTTAACGTAGTGACAGCAGTTCCCGTA
>CACZJD010000147.1 GCA_902781325.1 uncultured Lachnospiraceae bacterium | reverse complement strand
TAAAGGTCTATGCTATGACTATGACATTTGGGACAACTATGCTCAAATGAAAAGCCGCCGGAGACCTTTTCCAGCCAGTCATCATTCAGGATCTCATTTTCGCTTTTGTTATCCATTCTAATCCACATGCCGGTGCGGCACCGGCACAAATAGTAATGAAAACTGAAGCCGCAAAATTTTCAGTTTTCTGATACAATTAGCTTGAGAGAGGCACACTACAAAGCACGGTGGGAGGAGTTGTACGTAACTCTTCAGCTACGAAGGCAGTATTCTAATCAGTGTGAGTGCCACCTTCAAGCACAGATAAGTCAGTCTATCGAGTCCGTACACTAAGAATTGTTTGAATTCTTGGAATTTAATGTGTGGTGGCTCAGTCACTGCCTCTCTCACTCAATCTTACAGAAGGAGGTAGTTATGAGACTCACCTATCCCATTTGCTGTGGCGTCGATGTTCACAAAACTTTTCTCGTTGCCACAATTATCACCAGCAGTTATGAAACTCCCAAGTATAAGCAAAAGCGGTTCTCGACATTTTTTAAAGGGCTTCTGGCCTTTAAGCAGTGGCTATTGGATAACAACTGCAAAGATGTCTGTATGGAGAGCACCGGCAAATACTGGGTGCCTGTCTGGAATGTGCTCGAAGACTCTATCAATGTTGTCATCGCAAACCCCAAATGGGTTTCTGCTGTTAAGGGCAACAAGGATGATAAAAAGGACTCCAAATGGATCGGCGATCTGTTCCGTATGGGTCTTGTTCCAGGAAGCTATATTCCAGACAAAGATATCCGAATCTTAAGAGAATTGACTCGCTATCGGAGCAAATTGGTCTCTATGCGTTCCAGTGAGAAAAATCGCTACCAGAATGCTTTCACTGTGTGTAATTTGACGCTGGATGCTGTTGTCTCCGATATGTTCGGAAAATCTGCCACGGACATTGAAAACTACTTGCTTGATACAGATGTTGTTGATCCAGACCATTGTGTGTCTCTTCTCCGGTGTTCTCTGAAGAAGAAAGCATCAGATGTAGTTGAAGCTGTTCAAGGTTTCAATATGGCTCCGGAGCAGAAGGAAAGGGTTCGCATCATCCAAGGACACTTTGCCGATATTGACAAACGAATTGTGCAGATCGATGCAATCATTGGCAGAATGGTTTCCAAGTACGATGGAACCATTTCCCTCTTATGTACAATTCCCGGTATTGATCGCCGTCTTGCTATAACGATTATCTCGGAAATTGGTACCAATATGGATCAGTTTGGCTCTTCCAAAAAGCTTTGTCGTTGGGCCGGTCTGACGCCTGGGAGAAATGAGTCCGCCGGAAAAAAGAAATCTGTTCGCATTTCCAGAGCCGGGGTCTATCTCAAGCCAGCTTTGGTTGAAGCCGCACATGCAGCAGTCAAAGCTTCCGAAAAGAGCCTCTATTTCAAGGTTAAATACGAGCGTATTATGAAGCGTCGAGGCAAAAAGCGGGCTATTATTGCTATTGCACGAATGATGCTGACCTGTATTTACGCTATGATTAGCACCGGTGAAGTCTTTAATCCTTGTGATCTTCAGAAATATGATATGCCGGAAGATCTCAGGAAAAAGCAGACTGTATCTGCTGTAAAAGATGCTGTAAAACTGCTTGTCTCCCTGGGGCTGGTTAAAGACGGCGATATTTCTTTGAATAATCTTGTCGCATAGTTTTCATAGCGCTACCCTGTGCCTTATATTGTTGAACCTCGAACTACTTACAGTGGCGGGGGAAGTCTTGTGCGCCTATTTTTCCTTGCCAGTCGTCTTAGCTCTTTTTCACACTAGCTACCTCGGAAGACTTACAGCCTCATACCCGCGAGTTTCGGCAGCGTCTCGGAGATCGCAGGAATATAGGTGATGCAGAGCAGGCAGAAGAGCATGACCAGAATGAAGACAACAATCCCCTTGCAGACTACCTCCAGGGAGGTGTTGCCGACACGGGCCGCGACGAAGAGGTTGATGCCGAGCGGCGGCGTGATAAAGCCGATGGCCAGGTTTACGACCATGATGATACCGAAATGAATCGCGGAGAGTCCGAGCTGCAGCGCGACCGGAAGCAGAATCGGGGAGAGGACCATCATGGCAGGCGTGGTATCCATGAAGCAGCCGACGATCAGCAGCAGGATGTTGATCAGGATCAGAACGATGATCGGATTGCTGGAGACATTCAGAATGGCCTGCGTGATCATGGCGGGGATCTGTTCGATGGTCAGGATACGCGTGAAGGCGGTTGCGGCGCCGATGATGGCCATGGTGGTGCCATTGGTGGAGCAGGCGCTTGCGATGGTATTGAAGAGCTGCTTCGGAGAGAGTTCGCGATAGATGAACACACCGCAGACAAAGGCGTAGACCGCAGCGACGGCCGCAGCTTCCGTCGGGGTGAAGATACCGCCGTAGATACCGCCGAGAATGATGATCGGATCGATGAGAGCCCACTTGGCGTCCCAGATGATGGAGAGCCGCTCTTTGCGGGTATACTTCCGGCTGTCACCTTTCCAGCCCATCTTCTTGCAGTAGAAGTAGCAGAGCAGGCAGAGGCAGACACCGATGAAAATGCCGGGCAGGAAGCCGGCCAGGAACATGCCGGTGATGGAGGTCGTCGTGGAGACACCGTAGATGACCATCGGGATGCTGGGGGGGATGATAACGCCGATACAGCCCGCGCAGGCCACGCAGGCGAGGGTGAAACTCTTGCTGTACCCCTTTTCCAGCATGGCGGGCACGACCATGGCGCCGACCGCCGCGACGGTTGCCGGGCCGGATCCGCTGACCGCGGCGAAGAACATGCAGACCACGACCGTGACGATCGCGAGGCCGCCTGTGATGTGTCCGAAGTAGGCGCTGCAGACGTTCAATATTCGTTTGGAGACACCGCCTGCGGCCATCAACTCGCCCGCAAGGATAAACAGGGGGATCGCCATGATGGGGAAGGAGTCGGTGCCGGTGATCAGCTGCTGCACCATGAAGCTTGAAGAAAGGCGCGAGCTGTTAAAGACCACACACAGCGAGGCAAGACCGATGGCGATGCCGACCGGTACATTCAGAATGAGAAAAACAATCAGAGAAACAAATAAGATAATCGCAGCCTGGCTCATCCCTCATACTCCTCTCCGTTTTTAATGCAGCGGATCCGGTAGATAATGGTCTGAATCTGGCGGATCGCGGCGAGGCCGAAGCCCACAAAGGTGGAAATATAGACATACTTAAAGGGAATGCTCATCGCGGAGGAGACACGGGTCTGCTTTATGGAGTAGCCGAAACCGGTATAGGCGACGTAGACGGCAAAAAACAGGAAGAACAGGTCTCCGACGATGACGATGTATTTGCGCATGTTTTTCGGGAACAGATTGAGGGCAGCGTCAATCTTGATGTGCTTGCGCATCTGGCAGCCGTAGCTGATGCCGAGATAGACCAGCCAGATGAAGATATAGCGGGCAAGTTCCTCAGACCAGCTCAGGGAATTCTGGAAGACATACCGGGCGACAACCTGAATGAAGATGATAACGGTCATGACGCTCATCAGGACGACGCAGCAGTACTTCTCGAAATTGGCGTCCAGCCATTTCAGGACTTTCAATATACTTCACTCCTATATCATTATTTTTCAGGACATGGCAAGCTGAAACATAAGAGAAAAGAGAGCCGCCGGGGCATGGAAAGATCCTCCATGTCCGCAGCGGCTCCCTCCAAATTGTTCTGTCTGACTGTTTGGACGATTCGGTCAGGTGTTCGTCCGGCTTTTCTCAGCCTCTCGCGGCAGCCAGAGCGTCAAGGAGTTCCTGGCCGAGCTCGGGATGAGCCATCTTCTCCATCGCCATGCTGGAGCAGTCGGCGGAGTCGGCAGCGGCCTTGAACTCAGCGAGCGCATCGTCGGAGAGCTTGATGACCTTGCAACCGGCGGCCTCAATGGTGCCGACGTCCTCGGACTCATACTTCGCAGACTGTTCCTTCTCGAACTGAGTGGCCTCCGCCATGGCCTTGGTGACGGCATCCTGCTGCTCGGGAGTCAGAGAATTCCACTTGTCAAGGTTCATGACGACGTAGTACGGGGTGAAGCTGTGGCGGGTTTCGACGGCAAACTTCTCAACTTCCTCGAACTTGTTGCCGACGATGATGCCATAGGGGTTCTCCTGTCCGTCAACGGTGCCCTGCTGCAGAGCGGTGAAGACTTCGGAGAAGGCCATCGGGGTCGGATTGGCGCCCATTGCCTT
>CACZJD010000146.1:1212-5533 GCA_902781325.1 uncultured Lachnospiraceae bacterium | reverse complement strand
CCGGGATCAGCCCGCTTCCAACACGGAGGCGGGTTTTTCTATATCAAAATGATTGGAGGAAACGACTATGCGGAACTTTTCTATCGACCTGATCTGGGCCAAGATCCAGATCGCCATCACGGCCATCGGAGGATGGCTGGGTTACTTCCTTGGAGGCATCGACGGTCTGATGATCGCCCTGCTCATCTTTATGACGCTGGACTACATCACGGGCGTCATGTGCGCCATTGTGGACAAGAAGCTGTCTAGCGCCGTTGGCTTCAAGGGTGTCTGCAAGAAAGTGCTCATCCTGTTCATGGTAGGCATTGCGAACATCGTTGATCTTCATGTGATCGGCTCCGGCAGTGCGCTTGAGATCTGACGATCCGATCATACCCCTTCGCTCCTGTCGCTTTGACAGGAGTTTTTCCGTTTGCGGCGAAAATAACAGGTGTGTGCTTGAGTGCAAGCTCATGCTCGGCCTATAATGGGATTTATGGAAGATGTCGATATATCGGGATTTGAGTGGGGTGGACAGAGATGGAAATAGTGAAGCTAAGGCTGAGAGACCTGCAGCCCTCACAGTTTTATATTTCTGCAGGAAAGCTGAAAGCAATTGAACGCTGGCTTCACCCGGAGGATCTTTCAGGCTTTCAGCCCATCCCCGTGAAGCTGCTGGATGGCAAGCCTGTCATGACGGATGGGCACACCCGCGCTGTTGCCGCCTTAAGAGCCGGACTGACAGCAGTGCCGCTGGTCTGGGATGAGGATGACCTGGATTGGGATATGTACCGTGCATGCGTGAAAGCATGTCTGGAGAAGAAGATTTTATCACCTGTGGATCTGCTGACCCGGATCATACCCGAAGAAGACTACAGGGAAAAGTGGGATGCCTGGTGTGATACCATGCAGACTGAAATTGAAAAAAGCAGAAGGTGACAAATTCGGAATTTGTCGCAAAAACATGGTTAGGTCGCAGACAAGAGGTAGGAAAAAATGAATGGGATGGAGAACAAAATCGGCAGATCACGGTTTGGCGGAGTCAAAACGATTTTCTTTGCCATGATTGCCGAGATGGATCTGGTGGTCAAAAACCTTATCAACATCTTCTTTATCAGCCGTTTCCTTGGCGCGGAAGGAGCGGCAGCCTATGAGGTTGTGATGCCCTGCATTATGCTTGTTTCCGCTTTTGTCGCGCTGGGCTATAATGGCGTACAGGCGGTCTGCGCCAAGGACTACGGCGCAAGGGATTTCACTGCGTTTGAACGCCATAAGAACGCAGGTTATACCTGGTTGCTCATAGTTATGGCTGTGTTTACGCTCTTGCTTACCCTGTTCAAAGAGCCAGTGCTTGATCTGCTCGGTGCAAACGAAGGGAGCGCGTCCCTGGCGCAATTGAGCCGCGATTGTTACTTGATCTTCCTGTTTTGCTTCATCCCGCAAAGCGTATTCAGCTTGGCGGTCTGCTTTATGTATCTGGAAGAGCGACGGCAGCTTCTAGTCACAAATCTTATACTCTATGGGTGTATTCTTGCGGGCAATATCATCGTAACGATTTCAGGGCCATCCATGACAGGCTATATGCTGATGAATGTGATTGGCATCTCCGCAGCGGATCTTTATATCATTCTGTCTTGTTTTATCATCCGGCGTAAGAGTTCAAAGACTGCGTTCAGGGCCTGGAACATGCGGCTTTCGGATATACGAGAATCCTTTTTCACAGGCTTGCCGGATTTTATGGAATATGGCTTTGTGGGCGTGCTGTATCTGGTGGAGAACCTCTATCTGCTGTCACGTTTTTCGGAATCGGTGGTGGCCGGCGTGGGCGTCTTTGAGGCCATTGACAATCTGCCGGAGGTAATTTGCGTGGGTTTCAGCTTCCTTGTGACGGCAATGCTGGGCACAAGGGTTGGGAAGGTGTGCGGCACATCTTCCACGACAAACCGCGATGCGGCGAAGAAGGAACTGGGCGAGACCGCAAGACGGATCACAAAAGGAGGCGTCCTCGGATCACTGTTTGTGGCTGCTATCCTGCTGCTTCTGGCTCGTCCGTTCGTCGGACTCATTCTGTCGTCCGGCGATGCTGTCGCAACGGAGAGCGCGGTTTTGCTCACAATTTCCTGCGCCATCGGCTTTGTGTTCTATATGCTCAATTCCGAGCTCGTTTGCTACTACAAGGTCGTGGGTGCGTATATCCCGGCACACATAGTCTTCTTCGCTGAGGCGTTGCTGTTTCCGTTGAGTTTCAAACTGATGCTGGGTGAACTGTTCGGTGTAACAGGCTTTTGCCTGGGTAGTGCAGCCGGAGAAATTGCGGCTTTCCTACTAAATCTCTGCATCGTCTGGCGGACGACGGAGCGCTTCCCTCGGAGAATATCGGATTTCCGCATGGATAAATACCTTCAAAGGTTGATTCATAACCATGCGAAGGGCAAGGTGGAGATATGATAAAAGCAGGTTTTTGTGAGAAGAAATTTCGTTCCATGCTCCTCACAGGCACGTTGACGATGGCCGTCATATATATCATGCTCCTTTGCGACAACATTATCGCGGGATACTTCATCGGGGAGATGGGCGTTGCCGCGATCAATGCGGTCACGCCTGTAACGGGTATTATAACATTCTTCTCGACTGTGATTGCCATTGGCTCCGGAATACTCTACAGCCGGGAGATCGGCAAAATGAACAAACGCCGCGCCGATGAAATCTATGGGCAAGGTATGATCCTGTGCGTCGCCATCGCTGCATTCAGCGCGCTGGCATTGGCGCTTTGCCGTGATGCTTATTTTCGGGCAAATGGTGTCACAGGGGAAATATATGAGCTGGCCAGCGCTTATTATCAATGGACGCCACTGAATGCAGCGCTAAGCGTCACAGTAAACTACCTTACGCAGATGGTGTACACAGACGGGGATGAAACCTGCAACAATATCTCTTATGGGTTACAGATCGGCGGTAATATCATTCTGTCGGTGCTTCTGGCACGTTCCCTTGGCATGGTCGGTATAATTCTCGGTACAATCCTCGGAAATGTCCTTGGCCTTCTGGCAATCATCTGGCACTTTTTCAAAAAAAGCAATACGCTTCATTTCGTCTGGCATTTTTCCTGGAAGGATTTACTGCAATGCGTGCGATTCAGCATCGTGGACGCGGCGATCTATCTGTGCTGGGCTGTGATGGATTACGTGATGATCGGCCATATCTCCGCCCGGTACGGCGAGACGGGCCTGATCACGCTTGCTGTGGTTGTCAGCGTCATAGAGTTCAGCGTCGTGATGGACGGTGTTGGCATGGCTGTCCAGCCACTTCTGGGAACCTATCTCGGAGAGAAAAACCACGTGCTAATTCGGCGGCTAATGCGCTCGGCTATGAAAGCGGCGATCATAGAAGGATTGATTGCGAACGTGCTGGTGTTTGCCTTTGCCAAGCAGTTTTGCAGGCTGTTCGGCATCGCCGAAGGCGCGGCTCTGTTGCCGTCCATCCATGCGGTGCGCATCGTTTCGCTGGGAATGGTGTTTTGCAGTGTTTTTTCACTCATGACCTCATACTACATGCTGGTGAACCATGTGGCATTGTCCGTCGCAATTGCGGTGTTCAAGGATGGCTTGCTTTATTCCGTCCTTCCGCTGCTCGCGTCGACGTTGTTTGGAGAAAACGGTATGTGGGCAGCCTTTGCCGCTACACCTGCCATGGCTCTGGCGCTGTCCTTCCTGTTTATCCGGTATCGCTACGGGGCGGCGAGGTTCCCTTATATGCTGGAGGACACGGATACAGAGATCGTCGTCATGGACGATACGTTGACCAAGGATGGATGTGCGCGCCTTTCGGAGCGTGTGCAGGCAGCGATGCGGGAGCATGGATATGTGGAGCGCGTGGCGTCCTGCGCTGCGTTGTTCATGGAAGAGATCGGACTTACCATCCTTGAGAAAAACGCAACAAGGAAGAAACCGATTCTAATAGAAATATCCCTGCTCTTTGAGGATGGTTCGGTGTTGTTGATCGAACGGGATTCCGGTGAGATATTCGACCTTACTGACCCGGACCTAGCAGTTTTCGGCCTCAGCAGTTTTATCCTCAATGGGCTGATGGCGGCTCATAAAGAGAAAGCATATCTAACGACGACAGGCTATAACCGTAATATGATGCGGTTTTCGCAGGCAGAACAAAATTAGGATGGCGTACTGACAAATCTTGCTAATGTTTGTCAAGTGTATTTTTGAAGAAATTGAGCGCCATAGAGCATAAAAAAGTGTAACCTTAACAAGACCTGCTATTGCAGGCCAATTAAAAACGGCTATAATGAAGGCGGACGGATTTACTTATACAACTCCATTGCACGAGC
>CACZJD010000146.1:0-1206 GCA_902781325.1 uncultured Lachnospiraceae bacterium | reverse complement strand
CTGAGGTTTTGTCAGTTTGAGAGCCTGCATAACCTCAAAACAAGCTTTTCTGAGAGCCGGGTTGCCACGTTTGGAGATGTGACGATTCCGGCTCTCGAATTGTCCGGACTGATACGGCGGGGCATCGTTGCCGGCATAAGCATTGAGAGCCTTGCCGCTGTGAAAACGGCGAACGTTACCGATCTCGCCGAGGATGATAGGCCCAAGGCGATCACCTACACCGTCCATAGAACGAAGCACTTTGTATTCCGGTATGGTCTCCGCGATGATTCGCATTTGAAGATTGATCTCATCAGCTGCTTTCTGGGAGGTGGATACAAGATCAACACATTGATCCTGGGTCATTGCGGTTAATGGATTTTCTCCACGGGTGGTAATACTGTTAAGGACCAGCTCATAGATAGCCAGGCCCTTAGCACTGGCAAAACGATCCTTGGTCTTTTTGACCAGGACCTGATAGCTGTCCAGAAAGCGTGTCTTGCCCATTTTCCGGATCACATCGAATGACTTGAAGCGCTTGATAAAGCGTAAAAGAACACAATTATCAGGGTCTCGGCTCTTAAGGGGCAGGATAGTAGTGATGCCGGGCATCGTTTCATCCAGAAGACTGAGCAGTTGAACTTTGGCAACAGTGAGGGTTGATATCCGCTGGCTGTATTGCCTGGAAAGAAAGCGAAGATCCTCATACTTTTGGTCCTGAGGTGTGTAAGGCACTAGGGAATACGATTTCTCAAGTGCATACTGAGCAATCCTCAAAGCATCTCTTTTGTCCGTCTTTGCTTTCCGAAGCGCGGTATCGCCATACTTCTTCATCTGATAGGGATTGATCAGACAGACTGGAAGATCTGCTTCTTGAAAGGCTTTCAGAAGTGGATAATGATAGTGGCTGGTGGGCTCCATAAGGATGGTTGGAGGTTCGGACGTCCTTTTGATGTAATCGACCAATGCCTGCAGTTCACCAGCGACATGATGAACATCAAAAGGCTTAGCACGGATGCTGCCGTCTCCATTGAGAATGGCAACTGTACTCTTGGATTTAGATACATCAATACCAACAGCAATCATAAGAAAGTCTCTCCTTTCGTAAGTGATTTATGATTGGATCCGGCTCTTCAGGGTTCACTCATATTCTTTCGTTAAACGGGAGAAGCATTCTTTCCCAACTTGCTGAATCGAATGTAGAACGATGAAGGCGGGCTGACACAT